>NZ_JBIAGU010000005.1:0-309755 GCF_042869935.1 Kitasatospora sp. NPDC006697 | reverse complement strand
GGGGGGGTTATCCCCGGGGGGTGGGTTGGGATGTGCGGGGGGGGGGGGCCGGGGCCCCCCGGGGGGGGGGGGGGGGGGGGGGCGGGCCGGCCCCCCCCCGGGCCGGCCCCCTGCTCGGCAGTGCGGGTCAGACCGCGGCGGCGGTGAGCTGGCGCAGGATGCCGAGCCGGTCGGGCAGCACGTTGTAGCGGACCACCTGGCCGTCCTTGAGGGTCAGTTGGCTGATGCTGAGGCCGGTGAACGGGCGGCCGGTGGCGGGCACGCCGAAGACCGGGCCGGAGTGGGTGCCCTCGATCCGCCAGTAGGCGATCACCCGGTCGCCCTCGGCCAGCAGGTCCTCCACGGTGGCCCGGACGTCCGGCACGTTCCCCCAGAGGGTCAGCAGGTGCTGCCGGAAGTCCTCCCGGCTGCCGCTGCCGCCCACCCCGACGATGGTCTCGTCCGCAGCGTCCTCGGCCACCAGCTCGGCCAGCAGGTCGATCCGCTGCCCGCTCACCATCTCGTGGTAGTAGCGGCGGACCACCTGCTTGTTCTGCTCCAGGGTCGACACGTCGCTCATCTCTGCGCGCTCCTTCAGTATCTGATGCATCGTCATGTGTGGTTGTTCAGTTGGCGGGCGGCGGCAGCAGGATGCCGCCGTTGGCGCTCAGGCCGCCGTCCACCGGCACGGTGACGCCGGTGACGTAGGAGGCCGCCGGGGAGGCCAGGAACCAGACCACCTCCGCCTGTTCCCGGGGATCGGCCCAACGCTGCGCCGGGATTCGGCTGGTGATGAACCGGGAGAACGCCGGGTCGGCCACCTGGCCGGCCGTCATGCCGGTCACCGTGCCGCCGGGGGCGATGGCGTTGACCCGGATGTTCTGCGCCGCGTAGTCGATGGCGGCGGCGCGCACCAGGTTGATCACGGCCGCCTTGGTGGCGTTGTAGCCCCAGGTGCCCGGGTCGCCGCGCAGGCCGGAGACCGAGGAGGTGGCGACGATCGCCCCGCCGCCGGCCGCCCGCAGCGCGGGCACGGCGGCCCGGATGCCGAGGGCGGTGCCGCGCACGTTCACCGCGTAGAGCCGGTCCAGCCGTTCGATCGAGCCGGCCGCCTCCAGCGGACCGGCGCCGCCGATCCCGGCGTTCAGCACGGCCGTGTCCAGCCGGCCGAACTCGGCGATCGCCCGCTGTACCGCCTCGGCGTTGGTCTCCTCCCGGGCCACGTCGCCGACCACGGTGACCACACCGTCCAACTCGGCCAGGGCCGCCAGCCCTTGCTCGTCCACGTCGACGGCCACCACCCGGTGGCCGCGTTCCGCGAACAGCCGTACCGTCGCCTCGCCGATGCCCGATCCTGCTCCGGTCACCAGTGCCACCGGGTCGGTCATACCTGCTCCTCCTGTCGTCCGTTGCTCTGCTGCTCGAGGTGCCGCACCCAGCCGCGGACCGCGTCCGCCGTGCTGGGGGTGTGGTGTTCGAGGATGGTGAAGTGGTCGCCGGGGATGTCCCGCGCCTGGTGCGGGTGCGGCCACCAGGCGCGCCAGTCCTGCCCGCCGGTCGGGTCCACGAGGGTGCCGCGCAGCGGGGTGTCGGCGCGCAGGGCGAGCACGGGCGCGGCGACGGGCTGCGGCTGCCACTGGGCGAACACCGAGTTGTAGCCGCCCATCGCGGTCAGGCTGGCGTCGCTCCAGACCATGTCGTACTGCGCGATCCGCTCGACCATGCCGGTGAGCATCGCCGTCAGCCACCAGTCCGCCATGCCCGGCCGGACCGCGCTGTCCACCGGGTAGGCGTCGAGCAGTAGCAACCCGGCGACCGGGCGGCCGAGTTCCTCCAGGCGGGCGGTGACGGCGTTGGCCACGCAGCCGCCCATCGACCGGCCGACCACGACGATCGGCCGCTCGGTGCCGACGGCCTCCGCCACCGCCTCGGTCTGCAGGCGCAGATAGGTCTCGAGGGTGTCGGGCAGCGGGTCGGCCTCGTCCCAGCCGGGCGAGGGCAGCACGAAGAGGTCGCGCTCGCCCTGGAAGGAGTGGCCGAACCGGGCGTACTCGTGCGGGCCGGAGATGGCGCTCAGCGCGGGGAAGCAGACCACGGCCAGCTCGCCCTCGCCGGAGGCGAGTTGGAGGGGTCGGCGGGCGTGCTCGGCGCGCTGGTCGGCGGTGAACCGGGTGCGCAGGGCGGAGGCGACGCCGATCAGCTCGGAGGCGGCGGTGAAGCTGCCCTGGGCGGCCAGGCGCTGGTAGAGGGTGGAGAGCGGCTGGTCGGTGGTGGTCCGCTGCTGCGGTTCCGGCTCGGCGTACTGCTCGTCGAGGTGGTCGGCGAGGGCGTTCGGGGTCGGGTGGTCGAAGGTGACGGTCGGGGCCAGCCGGTGGCCGGTCGCGGCGGTCAGGCGGTTGCGCAGTTCGACGGCGGTGAGCGAGTCCAGGCCCAGCTCGTTGAACGGCTTGCCGGGCGCGACGGCCTGCGCCTCGGTGGCCAGCACCTCGGCGGCGGCGCTGCGGACCAGCTCCAGCAGGGCGGCCCGGCGGGCCTGCGGATCGAGGCTGGGCGCGAGCGCGGTGACCGGCTTGGGCCGTCGGCGGGCGGGCGGCACGAGGGCGCGCAGCACGGCGGGGACGGCGGCGCCGGCCCGGACGGCGGCGAGGTCGAGCGGGGCGGCGACCAGGTAGGGCCCGGTGCTCCGGCTCGCCGCGAGCGCGGCGTCGAGGAGCCGCAGGCCCTGCGCATCGCCGATCGGCCGCAGCCCGGCCCGCGCGGCCCGCCGCCGGTCCGCCTCGGAGAGGTGCGCGGTGACCCCGCTCGGCGTGTCCCAGGCCCCCCAGGCCAGCGCCACGCCCGGGAGGCCGGCGGCCCGGCGCTCGGCGGCGAGGGCGTCGAGCGCGGTGTTGGCTGCCGCGTAGGCGCCCTGCCCGGGGCCGCCGAGCAGGGCGGCGACGGAGGAGTAGAGGACGAAGGCGGTGAGGTCGTGGTGGAGCGTCAACTCGTGCAGGTGCCGGGCGCCTTCGGCCTTGGGCCGGAGGACGGCGGCGAGCCGGTCGGGCGTGAGGGTGTCCAGCAGTCCGTCGTCGACGACGCCGGCGGTGTGGACGACGGCCCGCAGGGGATGCGCGGGCGGTATGGCACCGATGGCGGCGGCGAGCGCGGCACGGTCGGCGGCATCGGCGGCGAGCACCGTCACCTCGGCCCCTGCGGCCCGCAGTTCCTCGCGCAGCTCGGCCGCCCCGGGGGCCTCGGGGCCCCGGCGGGAGGTGAGGAGGAGGTGCCGGACGCCGTGGGCGGTGACGAGGTGGCGGGCGAGCAGGGCGCCGAGCGTGCCGGTGCCGCCGGTGATCAGGACGGTGCCCCGGGGGTCCCAGGAGACGGCCGGCTCCCCGGGCTCCGGGGACCCCACCCGCACCAGGCGCGGCACCCGGGCCACCCCCTCGCGCAGCGCAAGCTGCGGCTCCCCGCTCGCCAGCGCCTGCGTGAGCGCGGCGGCCGAGGCCGCCGAGCCGTCGCTGTCCACCAGGACGAAGCGGCCCGGCTGCTCGGACTGCGCCGAGCGCACCAGCCCCCAGGCCGGTGCCTGGGCGGGATCGGGCGCGCCGTCACCCGGGAGGCTGACGGCCCCTCGGGTCACGATCGCGAGCGGGCCCTCGCCCTCCGCGTGCCGCAGGTGGGTGAGGACCTGGTCGAGGACGGCCGGTCCCGCGCCGGCCGTCTCCAGCACCGCCCCGCGCCACTCGGAGCCCTCCCCCTCCCCCAGCGGCCGCCACTCCACCGTGAACAGCGCATCGCCCGCCGCCCCGCTCAGCTGCGCCCCCGAGACGACTCGCGAGCGCAGCGCCGCCATCGTCAGCACGGGGGCGCCCGCCGCGTCCACCGCGTCGAGCGTGATCGCCTCCGCGTCCAGGTAGCGCAACCGCACCCGCAGGCGCGTCGCGCCCGTTCCGTGCAGGCGGATGCCCTCATAGGCGAACGGCAGGCGGGTGGTCCCCTCGGGCGTGTCGGCAAGGGTGTCATGCGCCGTCAGGTGCACGGCGGCGTCCAGCAGCGCCGGGTGGATCCCGAACCGCGCCGCCTCCTCCGCCCCGCCCTCCGGCAGCGCGATCTCCGCGTACAGCGCCTCCGCGTCCCGCCAGGCGGCCCGCAGGCCCTGGAACGCCGGCCCGTAGACCAGCCCCGAGGCCGCGAGGTCCTCGTACAGCGTGTCCACCGCCACCGGTGCCGCGCCCGCCGGCGGCCATGCCTGCGGGCGCCACGCCGCGTCCCCGGGCGTGGCGTCGCTGAGCGTCCCGTAGGCGTGGCGCGCCCACTCGGCGGCCGGGTCCCGGCGCGAGTGGACCGCGACCGGGCGGGTCCCGTCCTCGCCGGGCGCGCCGACCGTCACCCGGAGCTGGACGGCCGCATCGGCGTCCAGCACCAGCGGAGCCTGGATCACCAGTTCCTCCAGCGTCCCCGTGCCCGCCTCCTCGCCGGCCCGCACCGCGAGGTCGACCAGTGCCGTGCCGGGGACGATCACCGTGCCCTGCACCGCGTGGTCGGCCAGCCACGGGTGCGACCGCAGCGAGAGGCCGCCGGCGAGCAGCAGGCCGTCGGAGTCCGCCAGCGGCACCGCCGCGCCCGCGATCGCGTGGTCCACGCCCGTCAGGCCCAGCCGCCCCAAGTCCCCCGGGGCGGCGGCCTGGCGCAGCCAGTACCGCCGCCGTTGGAAGGCGTAGGTCGGCAGCGCGACCCGCCGCCGTCCGGCGCCGAAGTGCGAGGACCAGTCGACCCGGTGGCCGTGCACATGCACCCGGCCGAGCGCGAGCAGCACCGTGCGCACCTCCTCGCGGTCCCAGCGCAGCGCCGGGGCGGTGACGGCGTCCTCGACGGCCGTCTGCACCAGCCCGCTCAGCACCCCGTGCGGCCCGAGCTCGACGAAGCTGCGCACCCCGGCGTCGCGCAGCGTGTCGACCACGTCGCCGAACCGCACCGCCTCCCGCACCTGGCGCACCCAGTACTCGGGGTCGGTGAGTTCGCCGGGCGCCGCGACCTTGCCGCTGACGTTGGAGACCACGGGGATCCGCGGTTCGCGCAGCTCCAGGCCCGCCACCACCCGGCGGAACTCGCCGAGCACCGGCTCCAGGTGGGCCGAGTGGAAGGCGTGCGAGACCCGCAGCCGCCGCACCCGGCGTCCTTGCGCCTCGAACTGCTCGCCGATCCGCTGCACCTGGCCCAGGTCGCCGGTGACCACCACCGAGCGCGGGCCGTTGACGGCGCCGAGCTCGGTGCCGGGCAGCAGGGCCGCCCGCACCTCCTCCTCGGTCGCCTCCAGCGCGACCATGCCGCCGACGCCGAGCGGCAGCTGCTGCATCAGCCGGGCCCGCGCCACCACCAGCTTGGCCGCGTCGCCTAGCCCGAGCACGCCGGCGACGTGCGCCGCCGCGACCTCGCCGATCGAGTGGCCGGAGACGAAGTCCGGCCGCACGCCCCAGGATTCGAAGAGCCGGTAGAGCGCGACGCCGACCGCGAAGAGCGCGGGCTGCGCCCAGCCGGTGTCGTCGAGGCCGTCGCCCGAGGCGAGCACCGGCTTCAGCGCGAGGCCCAACTCCCGCTCGACCGCGTCGAAGGCCTCCGCGTAGACGGGGAACTCCCGGTGGAGCGCCAGTCCCATGCCGGCCCGCTGCGAGCCCTGGCCGGAGAACAGGAAGGCCAGGGCGGCCGGTTCGGCGGCCGAGCCGATCAGCCCGCTGCCGACGGCCACCCGCTCCAGGCCGTCCAGCAGCTCGCGCCGGTCGCCGGCCAGCAGCAGCGCCCGCTCGTCCAGCAGTGCCCGTCCGGTGGCCAGCGTGTACGCCAGGTCGGCCAGTTCGGCGTCCTCCGGGTCGGCGGCCAGCCACTGCGCCAGCTTCGCGGCCTGCGCGCGCAGCGCCTCCGGCGAGCGCGCGGAGAGCAGCACCGGCAGCAGCGCCGGGGCCTCCCCCGGCTCGGCCGCCTGCTGGCTTTCCGGCGCCTGCTCGATGATCACATGCGCATTGGTGCCGCTCGCCCCGAACGCCGAGACCCCGATCCGGCGCTGTCCGCCTGCCGACCACTCCTGGGGCTGCGTCAGCAGCTTCACCCGGCCGGCCGACCAGTCGACGTACGGCGAGGGCTCGTCCGCGTGCAGGGTGCGCGGCAGCAGGCCGTGCCGGATCGCCTGCACCGACTTGATCACGCCCGCCACGCCGGCCGCCGCCTGGGTGTGCCCGATGTTGGACTTCAACGATCCGAGCCAGAGCGGCCGTTCGGCCGGCCGGTCCTGGCCGTAGGTGGCCAGCAGCGCCGCCGCCTCGATCGGGTCGCCGAGCCGGGTGCCGGTGCCGTGCGCCTCCACGGCGTCCACCTCGGCCGGGTCGAGACGGGCGCTGGCCAGCGCCTCGCGGATCACCCGCTGCTGCGCGGGACCGCTGGGCGCGGTCAGGCCGTTGGAGGCCCCGTCCTGGTTGACCGCCGAGCCGCGCAGCACCGCCAGCACCTGGTGGCCGTTGCGCCGCGCGTCGGAGAGCCGCTCGACCAGCAGCAGGCCCACGCCCTCGGCCCAGCCGGTGCCGTCGGCCTCCGCGCCGAAGGCCTTGCAGCGCCCGTCGGGTGAGAGGCCGCGCTGCCGGGAGAACTCGATGAAGCCCTGCGGGGTGGCCATCAGGCTGACGCCGCCGGCCAGCGCGAGCTCGGACTCGCCGCTGCGCAGCGACTGGGCGGCCAGGTGCAGTGCGACCAGCGAGGAGGAGCAGGCGGTGTCCACGGTCACCGCCGGGCCCTCGAAGCCGAAGGTGTAGGCGATCCGTCCGCTGGCCACGCTGTCCAGTCCGCCGATGCCGAGGAAGCCCTCCAACTCGCCGGGGGCCTCGTGGTGCCGGGGCGTGTAGTCGCCGCCGGCGATGCCCGCGAAGACGGCGGTCCGGCTGCCGCGCAGGCCGGTGGGGTCGATCCCGGCGTGCTCGAAGGCCTCCCAGGCGGTCTCCAGCAGCAGCCGGTGCTGCGGGTCGGTGGCCAGCGCCTCGCGCGGCGAGATGCCGAAGAACTCGGCGTCGAACTCGGCGGTGGTGTCGAGGAATCCGCCGTGCCGGGTGTAGGAGGTGCCGGGGTGGTCGGGGTCGGGGTGGTGCAGGCCGTCCAGGTCCCAGCCCCGGTCGGCCGGGAACTCGCCGATCGCGTCCCGGCCTTCGAGCACGGCCTGCCACAGCTCCTCGGGCGAGCCGATCCCGCCGGGGAGCCGGCAGGCCATGCCCACGATCGCGATCGGCTCCCGCCGCGCGGACTCGACCTCCTGGAGGCGCTTCTGCGCCTTCTGGGCGTCGGCCAGCGCGCGCTTCAGGTACTCGCGGAGCTTCTGGTCGTTCGACATCGCTGCGGTCAGTCCTTCCAGCGCGACTCGGCGTCGCGGTCCATGAGGGCGAAGAGCTCCTCGTCGGTGGCGGTCTCCAGGTCCAGTTCCTCCGACGGGTCCGCGCCGGCGGGGGCGCCGGTGTCCCAGCGGTCCACCAGGGCGCGCAGCCGGGCCAGCACCTCCGTGCGGTCCGGGTCCTCGGCGCCGGGTGCGGCGAGGGCCCGCTCCAGGGCGGCGAGGGCGGCCGGTGCGCCGACCGGGTCCGTCGATCCACCGTCCCCGGCGGGCAGTTGCCCGGCCAGGTGCTCGGCGATGGCGCCGGGCGTGGGGTGGTCGAAGACCAGGGTGGCGGGTAGTTCCAGGCCGGTGGCGGCGCCGATCCGGTTGCGCAGTTCGACGGCGGTGAGCGAGCTGAGGCCGAGCTCGCGGAAGGCCCGGTCGGCGGCCACGCCGGCGTGCCCGCTGTGGCCGAGCACCACGGCGGCCTCCCGGCGGACCAGGTCGAGCAGCAGCTCCAGCCGCTCCGCCGGGTCGCTCAGCGGCGCCAGCTTCGCGATCCACTCCGGCCCTTGGCCGGCCCCGCCCGGTTCGGCGGCGAGCCCGGCGACGCTCACGGTGCTGTTGGTGACCTGCGCGTCCAGCCAGTACCGCTGCCGCTGGAAGGAGTAGGTCGGCAGCTCGGCGCGGCGCGGCCGGGCGCCGGCGAGCGCGGCCGACCAGTCCACCCGCACGCCGCGCACGTGGAGTTCGGCGGCCGAGAGCAGGAACCGGTCCAGGCCGCCCTGGTCGCGGCGGAGCGTGCCGGTGACCACGGCGCGGCGCCCGGCGCCGGCCGCCTCCAGGGTCTCCTGCACCGGCACGGTCAGCACGGCGTGCGGGCTGATCTCGACGAAGACGGTGTGCCCGGACTCGGCCAGGGCCCGGGTGGCCTCCTCGAACCGGACCGTCTCGCGCAGGTTGCCGAACCAGTAGGCGGCGTCCAGCCCTTCGCCGTCCTGCCAGTCGGCGGTGACGGTGGAGAGCAGCGGGACGGCGGCCGGCCGGGGTGCCACCGGGGCGAGCAGGGTGAGGAGTTCGCCGCGCAGGCCGTCCACCTGGGCGGAGTGCGAGGCGTAGTCGACCGGGATCAGCCGGGCCCGCACCTCGGCCGCCTGGTACGCGCTCACCAGCTCCTGCAGCGGCCCGGGTTCACCGGCGACCACGGTGGCCGACGGTCCGTTGACCACCGCGATGGAGAGCCTGCCGTCGTACCCGGCGATCCGCTCGCGCACCTGCTCGGCGGGCAGTGCGATCGAGGCCATGCCGCCGTGGCCGGAGAGGGCCAGGATGGCGCGGCTGCGCAGGGCCACCACCCGGGCGCCGTCGGCCAGGCTGAGCGCGCCGGCGACGGTGGCGGCGGCGATCTCGCCCTGGCTGTGGCCGACCACGGCGTCGGGGTGGACACCGTGCTGCCGCCAGAGTTCGGCCAGCGCCACCATCACGGCCCAGAGGGCGGGTTGCACCACGTCCACCCGGTCCAGCACGGCGCTGCCGGGCGTGCCGCGCAGCACGTCGAGCAGCGACCAGTCGGTGTGCTCGGCCAGCGCGGCAGCGCACTCGGCGATCCGGGCGGCGAAGACCGGCGAGCTGTCGAGCAGTTCGGCGGCCATGCCGGCCCACTGGGAGCCCTGGCCGGGGAAGACGAAGACGGTCTTGCCGGTCTCCCCCGCGGTGCCGGTGACCAGGGCGGGCGAGGGCTCGCCGAGTGCGGCCGCGACCAGAGCGGTGCGGTCGCCGATCACCACGGCGCGTTCGCCGAGCGCGGCCCGGGTGGTGAGCAGCGAGTGCGCGAGGTCCACGGGTTCGGCCGGGCCGCGCTCCAGCAGGTCGGCCAGCCGGCCGGCCTGGGCGCGCAGCGCCTGCGGGGAGCGGGCGGAGAGCACGTACGGCAGCACGGCGGGCGCCGGACCGCGCTCGGCGGGCCGCTCGGGTTCGGGTGCCTGCTCGATGATGACGTGGGCGTTGGTGCCGGAGACCCCGAAGGAGGAGACTCCGGCCCGGCGCGGCCGACCGGTCTCCGGCCACTCCTGACGCTCCGTCAGCAGCTCGACCGCGCCGGTCGACCAGTCCACGAACGGCGAGGGCTCGTCCACGTGCAGGGTCTTGGGCAGCAGGCCGTGCCGGATCGCCTGCACCATCTTGATCACTCCGGCGGCGCCGGCGGCGGCCTGGGTGTGGCCGATGTTGGACTTCAGCGAGCCCAGGTAGAGGGGCCGTTCGGGCGCCCGGTCCTGCCCGTAGCTGGCCAGCAGCGCCTGGGCCTCGATCGGGTCGCCGAGCGTGGTGCCGGTGCCGTGGCCCTCCACGGCGTCCACCTCGGCGGGCGTCAGTCCGGCGGCGGCCAGGGCCTGCTGGATCACCCGCTGCTGGGCGGGGCCGCTGGGCGCGGTGAGGCCGTTGGAGGCTCCGTCCTGGTTGACCGCCGTGCCGCGCACCACGGCGAGCACGGGGTGGCCGTTGCGCCGCGCGTCGGAGAGCCGCTCGACCAGCAGCAGGCCGACCCCCTCGCCCCAGCCGGTGCCGTCGGCGGCGCCCGCGTAGGCCTTGCAGCGGCCGTCGGCGGAGAGGGCGCGCTGGCGGGAGAACTCCACGAAGGTGGTCGGGGTGGACATCACGGCGACGCCGCCGGCCAGCGCCAGGTCGCATTCGCCGGTGCGCAGCGACTGGGCGGCCAGGTGCAGGGCGACCAGCGAGGAGGAGCAGGCGGTGTCCACGGTCACCGCCGGGCCCTCGAAGCCGAAGGAGTAGGAGATCCGGCCCGAAGCGACGCTGCCTGCCGTGCCGTTGCCGAGCCAGCCCTCCAACTCGGCCGGGATCTCGCGGACTCGGGGTGCGTAGTCGTGGTACATCACGCCGGCGAAGACGCCGGTGCGGCTGCCGCGCAGGCCGGTGGGGTCGATGCCGGCGCTCTCCAGGGCCTCCCAGGCGGTCTCCAGCAGCAGGCGCTGCTGCGGGTCGGTGGCCAGCGCCTCGCGGGGCGAGATGCCGAAGAACTCGGCGTCGAAGTCGGCCGGGCGGTCGAGGAATCCGCCGTGCCGGGTGTAGGAGGTGCCGGGGGTGGCGGGGTCGGCGGAGTAGAGCGCGTCCAGGTCCCAGCCCCGGTCGTCGGGGAACGGGCCGATGGCGTCCCGGCCTTCGGCGACCAGCTGCCACAGCTCCTCGGGCGAGCCGACGCCGCCGGGCAGGCGGCAGGCCATGCCGACGATGGCGATCGGCTCGTCGATCCGGGCCGGGGTGCCCGCGACCGGTGCGGGCGCGGACTGCGGTGCCGGGGCGAGCAGTTCGGCGGCCAGCCGGTCGGCCAGGGCCTGGGCGCTCGGGTGGTCGAAGACCATGGTGGCGGGGAGCCGCAGGCCGGTGGCCGTGTTGATCCGGTTGCGCAGCTCGACGGCGGTCAGCGAGTCGATGCCGAGGCCGGTGAACGGGCGCTGCGCGTCGATGCCGTCGCCCTCGGTGCCGAGCACGGTGCCGAGTTCGGTGCGGACCAGCTGCAGCAGCTCGGCGCGGCGCTCGGTGTCGTCGGCCAGCGCGGCCAGCCGCTGGGCGAGTCCGCCGGTGGGCCGGCCGGCCTCGGCGGCGGTGCGGCGCCTGGGTGCCGGGAGCAGGGCGCGGAGCAGCGGCGGCACGGGGGCGGCGGTGGAGCGCAGGGCGGCCAGGTCGAGCGGGGCGGGCACCAGCGCGGCCCGTCCGGCCTGCCGCAGGGCGGCGTCGAACAGGGCCAGGCCCTGGGCGTTGTCGATCGGGCGGATGCCGAGCCGGGCCAGCCGGGCGTGGTCGGCGGCGGTCAGCTTGCCGGTGATGCCGCTGGTTTCGGCCCACTGGCCCCAGGCGAGCGAGAGGCCGGGCAGGCCTTCGGCGCGGCGCCGGGCGGCGAGCGCGTCCAGGTGGGTGTTGGCGGCGGCGTAGCTGCCCTGGCCCGGGGAGCCGAGCAGGCCGGCCACCGAGGAGTAGAGCACGAAGGCGGTGAGCTGCCGGCCCTTCGTCAGTTCGTGCAGGTGGTCGGCGCCGTCGGCCTTGGGGCGCAGCACGGTGTCGATCCGCTCGGGGGTGAGCGAGTCGAGCACTCCGTCGTCGGTGACGCCGGCGGTGTGGATGACGGCCCGCAGCGGGTGGGCGGTGGGGATGGCGTCCAGCAGGGCCGCGAGGCCCGCCCGGTCGGCGGTGTCGGCGGCGGCCAGGGTGACGCTCGCGCCGAGTGCGGCCAGGTCGGCGCGGAGCTCGGCGGCGCCGGGTGCCTGCGGGCCGCGCCGGGAGGTGAGCAGCAGGTGCCGCGCCCCGTGCTCGGTGACCAGGTGGCGGGCGAGCAGCGAGCCGAGCCCGCCGGTGCCGCCGGTGATCAGCACGGTGCCTTCGGGATCCCACTCGGGGGCGGCCCGGTCGGGCTGCTCGGCCCGGACCAGCCGGGGCACGTACGCCCGGCCCTCGCGCAGCGCCAGCTGCTCCTCGCCGCTCGCGGCGGCGGCCGGCAGGGCGGCGGTGGAGGCCGGGGTGCCGTCGGTGTCGACCAGCAGGAACCGGCCGGGCTGCTCGGACTGGGCGGAGCGGACCAGGCCCCAGACGGCCGCCTGGGCGAGGTCGGGCGCGCAGTCGGTGCTGACGGCGTGCCGGGTGACCAGGACCAGCGGGGCCTCCTGGCCGTGCTGCTGCAGCGCGGTGAGGGCGTCGGCGAGGGCGGCGCGCGGCGTGTCGCCGTTGATCGTACGGATCTGCGACACCCCCGGCGCCTCGCCCAGCGGGTGCTCCTGCCACTCGACGGCGAACAACGCGTCGCGGTCGGTCGCCGGGGCGGCGGCGAGCCGGCCGCCTTCGACCGGGCGGGTGGTCAGCTCCTCGATGGTGACCACGGGCTGTCCGGCCGGGTCCCAGGCGGTCAGCGCGAACCGGTCGGGTCCGGTGGCGGTGACCTGGACCCGCAGCGCGGTGGCCCCGGCCGCGTGCAGGGTGACGCCCCGGTAGGCGAAGGGCAGGCGCGGGCCGGCCGCGTGCAGTCCGGGCAGTTGCAGGGCGGCGTCGAGCAGGGCCGGGTGCAGGCCGAACCGGGCGGCGTCGGGGTGCAGCGCCTCGGGCAGCGCCGCCTCGGCGTAGCTGGTCCCGCCGTCGCGCCAGACGGCGCGCAGGCCCTGGAAGGCGGGGCCGTAGGCGAGCCCGGCGGCGGCGAGCGCCTGGTAGGCCTCCTCGACGGGCAGCTGTGCGGCCCCGGCCGGGGGCCACTGGGCCGGCCTGTCGACCGTGGCGGTGATGCTGTCGGTGAGGGTGCCGGCGGCGTGGCGGGTCCACGGGCCGTCGACGCCGGCCCGCGAGTGCAGGGTGACGGCGCGCCGGCCGTCGGGCTGCGACTCGCCGACGGTGACCCGCAGCTGTGCGGCGCCCTGGGCGGGCAGCACCAGCGGGGCCTGGACGACCAGCTCCTCCAGGGTGGCCGCGCCGACCTCGTCTCCGGCCCGGACGGCCAGCTCGGCGAGCGCGGCGCCGGGGGCGATCGGCGTGTCGAAGGCGACGTGGTCGGCGAGCCAGGGGTGGGTGCGCAGGGCGAGGCTGCCGGTGAGCAGCACGCCGTCCGAGTCGGGCAGCGGCACGGCCGCGCCGAGGATCGGGTGGGCGACCGGGCCGAGGCCGAGGCCGGCGGCGTCGGCGCCGCCGGTGCGCGGCTCCAGCCAGTAGCGGCGGCGCTGGAAGGGGTAGGTGGGCAGGTCGAGCCGGGGTGTCCGGTCGCCGCCGAACAGGGCGGGCCAGTCGACCCGGTGGCCCTGCACGTGGATCCGGCCGAGGGCGGCGAGCGCGGTGCGCACCTCCTCGCGGTCCCGGCGCAGCGCGGCGGCCGTGGCGCCCTCGCCGACCAGGCCGGTCAGCACGCCGTCCGGGCCGAGCTCGACGAAGGTGGCCGCGCCGGCGTCGCGCAGCGTCTCGATCACGTCGCCGAACCGCACGGCCTCGCGGGCCTGCCGCACCCAGTAGCCCGGGTCGGTCAGCTCGCCGGGGACGGCGAACAGGCCGCTGACATTGGACAGCACCGGGATGGCCGGCTCCTGGAACGCCAACTCGCCCAGCACCCGGGCGAACTCCTCCAGCATCGGCTCCAGGTGCGCGGAGTGGAAGGCGTGCGAGACCCGCAGCCTGCGCACCCGGCGGCCCAGGGCCTCGAAGTGCTCGGCCAGTTCGAGCACGCCGGCCAGATCGCCGGAGGCGACGGTGGCGCGCGGGCCGTTGACGGCGGCGATGCCGGTACCCGGCCGCAGCGCGTCCCGCACCTCCTGCTCGGTGGCCTCCAGCGCCACCATGCCGCCGATGCCCTGCGGGAGCGCCTGCATCAGGTCGGCCCTGGCCCGGACCAGCCGGGCGGCGTCGGCCAGCGAGAGCACGCCGGCCACGTGCGCCGCCGCGACCTCGCCGATCGAGTGGCCGGCCACGAAGTCGGGCCGCACGCCCCAGGATTCGAAGAGCCGGTGGAGCGCGACGCCGACCGCGAAGAGCGCGGGCTGGGCCCAGCCGGTCTGGTCGAGTTCCGTGCCGGCGGCGATCGCCGCGCGCAGCTCGAGCCCCAACTCCCGCTCCACGGCGTCGAAGGCCTCCGCGAAGACCGGGAACGCCTGGTGCAGGGCCAGCCCCATCCCGGCGCGCTGCGAGCCCTGGCCGGAGAAGAGGAACGCCAACCCGCCGGGAGCGGAGGCGTTTCCGCTGACCAGCGCGTCCGTGCCGGTGCCGGTGGCGAGCGCCCGCAAGGCGTCGGCGCCGCCGAGGACCACGGCCCGCTCCTCCAGTGCGGCCCGGCCGGCGGCCAGCGCCTGGGCGACGGCGAACTCGCCCTCCCGCTCCACCAGTGCGGCGAGGCGGGCGGCCTGCTCGCGCAGCGCCGGTTCGGTGCGGGCCGAGAGCACCAGCGGGATCACCGGCGGCGCCTCGGGCAGCGGCACGGGCGCCGTCTCCTCGGGGGCCTGCTCGATGATGACGTGGGCGTTGGTGCCGGAGACGCCGAAGGCGGAGATGCCGACCCGGCGCGGGCGGTCCAGCCCGGTGGGCCAGGGCTGATCCTCCGTCAGCAGCCGGACCGTCCCGGAGGACCAGTCGACGTGCGGTGACGGCTCGTCCACGTGCAGGGTGCGCGGCAGCAAGCCGTGCCGGATCGCCAGCACCGACTTGATCACGCCCGCCACGCCGGCCGCCGCCTGGGTGTGCCCGATGTTGGACTTCACCGAGCCGAGCCAGAGCGGGCGTTCGGCCGGCCGCTGCTGCCCGTAGGTGGCGAGCAGGGCCTGCGCCTCGATCGGGTCGCCGAGGGTGGTGCCGGTGCCGTGCGCCTCCACGGCGTCCACCTCGGCCGGGTTGAGGCCGGCGCTGGCCAGGGCCTGGCGGATCACCCGCTGCTGCGCGGGACCGCTGGGCGCGGTCAGGCCGTTGGAGGCCCCGTCCTGGTTGACCGCCGAGCCGCGCAGCACGGCGAGCACCTGGTGGCCGTTGCGCCGCGCGTCGGAGAGCCGCTCGACCAGCAGCAGGCCCACCCCCTCGGCCCAGCCGGTGCCGTCGGCGGCGGCCGCAAAGGCCTTGCAGCGCCCGTCCGGTGACATGGCGCGCTGCCGGGAGAACTCGATGAAGGTGGTCGGCGTGGCCATCAGCAGCACACCGCCCGCCACCGCGAGGTCGGACTCGCCGCTGCGCAGGGACTGGGCGGCCAGGTGCAGGGCGACGAGCGAGGAGGAGCAGGCGGTGTCCACGGTCACCGCCGGGCCCTCGAAGCCGAAGGTGTAGGAGACCCGGCCGGAGGCCACGCTGCCCGCGTTGCCGATGCCCAGGTAGGCCTCCAGCTCGGCCGGGACCTGCTGGCCGGCGCCCGCGTAGTCGCGGCCGGAGATGCCGGCGAAGACGCCGGTGCGGCTGCCGCGCAGTGCGGTCGGGTCGATGCCGGCCCGTTCGAAGACCTCCCAGGCGGTCTCCAGCAGCAGGCGCTGCTGCGGGTCCACGGCGGGGGCCTCGCGCGGCGGGATGCCGAAGAACTCGGCGTCGAACTCGGCGATGCCGTCCAGGAATCCGCCGTGTCGGGCGTAGGAGGTGCCGGGGCGGTCGGGGTCGGCGGAGTAGAGGCGCTCCAGGTCCCAGCCGCGGTCGGCGGGGAACTCGGTGAGCGCGTCCACCCCGTCGCTGACCAGCCGCCACAGGTCCTCGGGCGAGGCGACGCCGCCGGGGTAGCGGCAGGCCATGCCGACGATGGCGATCGGGTCGTCGTCGGTGAACACGGCCCGGACGGTGGCGGGTTGCTCGTCGGTCTGCTCCAGTGCGCCCCACAGCTCCTCGGCCAGCCAGTCGGTGAGGGCGGCGGGGGTGGGGTGGTCGAAGACGGCGGTGGCGGGCAGCCGGCGACCGCTGGCGGCGCTGAGCCGGTTGCGGAACTCGACGGCGGTGAGCGAGTCGAAGCCCTGCTGCTGGAACGAGCGGGCGGGGTCGATCGCCTCGGCGGAGCGGTGCCGCTGGACGGCCGCCGCCTCGGCGCGCACCAGGCCGAGCAGGCTGCGGCGGCGCTCGACGGCGGGCAGCGCGGAGAGCCGGTCGATCAGCGCCAGGTCGAGCTCGGGGGTGCCGGTGCTCTGCGCCGCCTCGGCGGGCAGCAGTTCGGCGGCCAGCCGGCCGGGCCGGCCGCGGAAGAAGGCGGACCAGTCGGCATCGGCCACCACCAGGTGGCTGTCGTGCTGGTCGAGGGCCTGGCCGAGCAGCTCGACGGCCTGCACGGGCGGCAGCGGGACCAGGCCGTGCCGGTGCAGCTGCTGCTCGGCGCCGTCGGCGGCGATGCCGTCGCCGGCCCAGTGGCCCCAGGCGATCGAGGTGGCGGGCAGGCCGGCTGCCCGGCGCTGGGCGGCCAGCGCGTCCAGATAGGCGTTGCCGGGCGCGTAGTTGGCCTGGCCGGGAATGCCGCACAGGCCCGCCACGGAGGAGAACAGCACGAAGGCGTCCAGCTGCTGATCTGCCGTCAGCTCGTGCAGCAGGCGGGCGGCGGCGGCCTTGGCGCCGAGGGCGTCGGCCAGCTGCTCGGTGCCGAGGGCCGGGATCAGTGCGTCGTGCAGCGCGGCGGCAGTGTGGAAGACCGAGCCGAGCGGGCGGTCGGCGGGCAGGCCCTCGATCAGCTCGGCCAGCGCCGCCCGATCGGTGACGTCGACTGCGGCGAAGCTCACCTGGGCGCCCAGGGCGGCGAGTTCGGCGGCCAGCACGGTGGCGCCGGGCGCGTCGGCGCCGCGCCGGCTGACCAGCAGCAGGTGCTCGGCGCCCCGGCCGGCCAGCCAGCGGGCGACGTGGCCGCCGAGCGCACCGGTGCCGCCGGTGACCAGCACGGTGCCGCGCGGGCGCCAACTTCCCTCCGGTGCGCCGGTCCGCGGCGCCCGGACCAGTCTGCGGGCGAAGGCGCCGGCCGGACGCAGGGCCAGCTCGCTCTCGCGGGCGGGGCCGCGCTGGGCGAGCAGCGCGGCGGCATGCTCCCAGGTGCCGGCGTCGGGTTCGGCCGGCAGGTCCAGCAGGCCGCCGTGGAGGGCGGGGAGTTCGGCGGCGAGCACGGCGCCGAAGCCCCAGAGCAGCGCCTGCGCCGGGTCGGTCACCCGGTCGGTGGCGCTGGTGGCGACGGCGCCCTGGGTCAGGTACCAGAGCGGGGTGGCGGCGCCGGTGCCGTCGAGCGCCTGGGCGAGGGCGACGGCGGCGGCGTGCGCCCACGGGAGTTCGGGGTGCTCGGGGTGGCTGCCGGGGTGCAGGCCGAGCAGGGCGGCCACTCCGGCCGGGGTGGACTCGCCGAACTCGGCGGTGACGGTGGCGTCGGCGCCGATCGGCAGCAGGGCGGTGCGGGCGCCGCGTGCGGTCAGGGCGGCGGCGAGGGCGGAGACGGCGGGGTGCTCGGTGTGCTGCTCGGGGACGGCGATCAGCCAGTCGCCGGTCAGCGCGCCCGCGCCGACCGGATCGGGGCTGACGGCGCGCCAGTTGATGCGGTACCGCCAGCCGTCGGAGGTGGCGGCGCTGCGACGGCGGTCCCACCAGGCGGCGAGCGCGGGCAGCACCGGCACCAGGCGGTCGCCGTCCACCCCGATCGTCTCGCCGAGCCGGCCGGCGTCCTGCTCCGCGACCAGCTCCCAGAACGACTCGTCGGCCTGGGCCGCTGCGGGGGCGGCGAGTTCGGGCGAGCGGGTGGCGTCCAGCCAGTAGCGCTGCCGCTGGAACGGGTAGGTCGGCAGCTCGGCCGGGCCCGGGCGGGTGCCGGCGAAGGCCGCGGTGAGGTCCACCGGCACTCCCTGGGACCAGAGTTCGGCGGCGGAGCGGAGCCAGCGCTCCCGGCCGCCCTGGTCGCGGCGGAGCGTGCCGGTGACCACGGTGCCGGTCACGCCCGCGGCGTGCAGGGTGTCCTCGATCGCGCCGGTCAGCACGGGGTGCGGGCTGACCTCGACGAAGACGGTGTGCCCGTCGGCCGCGAGGGCCCGGGTGGCCTCCTCGAAGCGCACGGTCTGCCGCAGGTTGCGGAACCAGTAGCCGGCGTCCAGCCCGGTGGTGTCCTGCCAGTCGGCGGTGACCGTGGAGAACATCGGCAGCCGGCCGGCCAACGGTGCCACCGGGGCCAGCAGCTCGGCCAGTTGCTCGCGCAGCTCGTCGGTCTGCACGGAGTGCGAGGCGTAGTCGATGTTGACCGGGCGCACCCGCACGCCCTCGGCCGTGTACTGCTCGGTGAGTTCGGCCAGCGCCGAGAGCTCGCCGGAGACCACGGTGGACTGCGGGCCGTTCACCACGCCGATGGAGAGCCGGTCGGGCCAGGCGGCGATCCGCGCCTCGACCTCGGCGAGCGGGCGCGGCACCGAGAGCAGCCCGCCCTTGCCGGAGATCCGCGCCAGCGCCTGGGCGCGGAGGGCGACGATCCGGGCGGCGTCGTCCAGGGTGAGCCCGCCGGCCAGGTAGGCGGCGGCGACCTCGCCCTGGGAGTGGCCGACCACGGCGTCGGGGCGCAGCCCGTAGTGCTGCCAGAGTTCGGCCAGCGCCACCATGACGGCCCAGAGCGCGGGCTGCACCACCTCCACCCGGTCCAGCGCGCCGGGGTCCTCGTCGCGCAGCAGGGCGAGCAGGTCGGTACCGGTGTGGGGCGCGAGGGCGGCGGAGGCGGCGGCGAGGGAGGCGGCGAACACCGGCTCGGTGTCCAGGAGCCCGGCGGCCATCGCGGGCCACTGGGAGCCCTGCCCGGGGAAGACGAAGACCACCTTGCCCGGCGCCGCGGCCGCCTGTCCGCACACCAGCCCGGGCGTGTCGCGCCCGGCGGCGAGCTCGCGGAGGGCGGCCACGGCCTCGCCCGTGGCGGGGGAGGCGATCAGGACGGCGCGCTCGGCGAGCTGGGCGCGGGTGGTGGCGAGCGCGTGGGCGGTGTCGAGGAGGGCGGTTTCGGGGAGGGCGGTGCCGGCCGGCGTGGCCGCTCCCCCGAGGCCCGCGCTCTGGACGTCGGCTCCGCCGACTTCCCGTTCCTCGGCGCGCGCCCCGTCCCGTGCCTCCACGACCCCCTCCAGGACCGCCGCCAGCCGCCCCGCCTGCGCCGCCAGGGCCGCCGGGGTGCGCGCGGACAGCAGCAGCGGCAGCACCTGCGGCACCGCCCCGGGCGTGGCGTCCCCGTCCCCGTCGGTGGTGGCGGCCGCCGGGGCCTCCTCCAGGATCACGTGCGCGTTGGTGCCCGACACGCCGAAGGCCGAGACGGCGGCCCGGCGCGGCCGCTCCGCCTCGGCGCGCCACTCCCGGCGCTCCGTCAGCAGCCGCACCCCACCGGCCGTCCAGTCCACGTGCGGCGAGGGCTCGTCCACGTGCAGGGTGCGCGGCAGCACGCCGTGCCGGAGCGCCAGCACCGACTTGATCACGCCCGCGACCCCGGCGGCCGCCTGGGTGTGCCCGATGTTGGACTTCAACGACCCCAGCCAGAGCGGCCGTTCGGCCGGCCGGTCCTGGCCGTAGGTGGCCAGCAGCGCGGCCGCCTCGATCGGGTCGCCGAGCCGGGTGCCGGTGCCGTGGGCCTCCAGCAGGTCGACGTCCTGCGGGGCGAGGCCGGCGGCGGCCAGCGCGGTCCGGATCACCCGCTGCTGGGCGGAGCCGCTGGGCGCGGTGAGCTGGCTGCTGCGGCCGTCCTGGTTGACGGCCGAGCCGCGCAGCACCGCGAGCACCCGGTGCCCGTGGCGCCGGGCGTCGGAGAGCTTCTCCAGTGCCAGCACCCCCGCGCCCTCGCCCCAGCCCGTGCCGTCGGCGCCGGCCGCGAACGGCTTGCACCGCCCGTCGGGCGCCAGCCCGCGCTGGCGGGAGAACTCGATGAACATGCCGGGCGCGGAGAGCACGGTCGCGCCGCCCGCGAGCGCCAGCTCGCACTCGCCGGAGCGCAGCGCCTGCGCGGCCAGGTGGATCGCCACCAGCGAGGAGGAGCAGGCGGTGTCGACGGTGACGGCGGGCCCCTCCAGGCCGAGCGTGAAGGCGATCCGGCCGGAGGCGACGCTGGTCGTGCTGCCGGTCAGCACGTAGCCGTCGGTCTGCTCGGCGGGCAGGTGGTGCATGCTCGGCCCGTACTCCTGGGCGATCACGCCGACGAAGACGCCCGCCTTGCGGCCGCGCAGCCCGGTCGGGTCGATCCCGGCGTGTTCCAGCGCCTCCCAGGCGGTCTCCAGCAGCAGGCGCTGCTGCGGTTCGGCGGCCAGCGCCTCGCGCGGCGACACGCCGAAGAACTCGGCGTCGAACTCGCCCGCCTCGTAGAGGAAGCCGCCTTCGCGGGCGTAGGAGCGGCCGGGGGTGTCCGGGTCGGGGTCGTAGAGGTGGTCAAGGTCCCAGCCGCGGTCGGTCGGGAACGGGCCGACCACGTCGCGCTCCTCGCTGACCAGCTGCCAGAGCCGGTCGGGCGTGTCGGCGCCGCCGGGGAACCGGCAGGCCATGCCGACGATCGCGATCGGCTCGTTCCCGGCCTCCTCGATGTCGCGCAGCCGGCGCCGGGTCTGGTGCAGCTCGGCGGCGACCTTGTTGAGGTAGTCGCGCAGCTTCGCCTCGTTGGTGGTCATCTGGTCGCCCCTTTCAGGAAATGCCGAGCTCGTTGGTGAGGAAGTCGAAGATCTCGTCCTGTCCGACGTCCGAGATCCGGTCCGTGAAGTCGGCCTCGCCGACGTTCGCGGTCACTGGCGTGGCGCTGCCGCCGAGGCCGGCCAGCAGCTCGCCCAGCCGGCGGACCGCCGACTCGCGCGGCTCGCCCGAGAGCGCGCCGAGGGCCGTGGCCAGCCGGTCGAGCTCCGCGTCCAGGTCCACCCGTTCCGGTTCGGGCGCGAGCCGGGCCCGCAGGTGGTCGGCGAGCGCGACGGGCGTGGGGTGGTCGAAGACGGCGGTGGTCGGCAGTTGCAGACCGGTGGCGGCGTTCAGCCGGTTGCGCAGTTCGATCACGCTGAGCGAGTCGAACGAGGCGTCCATGAAGCCGATCTCGGGCTGGACGGCGGCCGGGTCGGCGTGGCCGAGCACGGCGGCGGCGGTGGCGCGGACCAGGGCGAGCAGGGTCCGGTGCCGCTCGGCCTCGGGCTGTCCGGCGAGCCGGCGGCGCAGCTCGGCCGGTCCGTCGCCCCGCCCGGCCGGTCGTGGGCGCGGCCGGACCAGGCCGCGCAGCACGGCGGGCAGCCGGTCGGCGGCGGCCTTGGCGGGGTCGAGCACGGCGGTGGCCAGCAGCGCCTCGGCGGTCCCGGGCGTGTCGGCGTCGCCGAGGGCGGCGTCCAGCTGGGCCAGCGCCCGCGCGGTGCTCATCGGGGCCAGGCCGGTGGCGGCCAGCCGTTCCCGCTCGACGGCGCCCAGTGTGCCGGCCATGCCGCCGGCCTCGGCCCAGTGGCCCCAGGCGAGCGAGACGGCGGGCAGGCCGCGCGCCCGCCGGTGGGCGGCGAGTGCGTCCAACTCGGCGTTTGCGGCGCCGTAGTTGGCCTGGCCGGGGTTGCCGAGCAGGCCGACGGCGGAGGAGAAGAGCACGAAGGCGGCCAGGTCGAGCCCGGCGGTCGCCTGGTGCAGCAGCCGGGCGCCCGCCGCCTTGGGGCGGGCGACCGCGGCCAGCCGCTCCGGGGTGAGCGAGGCGAGCGCGCCGTCGTCCAGGACTCCGGCGGTGTGCAGCACGGCGGTGAGCGGGTGTTCGGCCGGGATGCCGGCGAGCAGCGCGGCGACGGCGGCCGGGTCGGCGGTGTCGGCCGCGACCACGCTCGCCTCGGCGCCCAGCGCCCGGAGCTCTTCGAGGAGTTCCGCCGCACCCGGGGCCTGCGGCCCCTGCCGGCTGCTGAGCAGCAGCCGCCGCACGCCATGACGCTCCACCAGGTGGCGCGCCGTCAGCGCGCCGAGGGTGCCGGTGCCGCCGGTGATCAGCACGGTGCCGTCCGGGTCCAGCGCCCTGGGCAGGGTGAGCACCAGCTTGCCGGTGTGCCGGGCCTGGCTGAGGCGCCGCAGGGCGGGCACGGCCTGGCGGACGTCCTGGGCGGCGAACGGCAGCGGCCGCAGCGCGCCGGAGGCGAACAGCGGTGCCAGCGCGGCCAGCAGGTCGCGGATCCGGTCCGGGTCGACCTCGAACAGGTCGAAGGCCTGGTAGCGGGCGCCGTCGTGCTCGGCGGCCACCCGGGCGGGGTCGCGCGGGTCGGTCTTGCCCAGTTCGACGAACCGGCCGCCGGGTGCGAGCAGGCGCAGCGAGGCGTCGGTGAACTCGTGGGCGAGCGCGTTGAGCACGACGTCCACGCCCCGGCCGCCGGTGACGGCGCGGAACTCGGCCTCGAAGTCCAGCGTGCGGCTGGAGGCGATCCGGGCGGCGGGCAGGCCCTGCTCCCGCAGCCCGGCCCACTTGCCGGGGCTGGCCGTGCCGAGCACCACCGCGCCCGCCTGCTGGGCGAGTTGGACGGCGGCCTGGCCGACGCCGCCGGTGGCGGCGTGGATCAGCACGGTCTCGCCGGCCCGCAGCCCGGCGAGGTCGTGCAGGCCGTGGAAGGCGGTGAGGAAGGCGACGGGGACGCCGGCGGCCTGAGCGAAGCTCCAGCCGTCGGGGATCGGGGTGAGCAGGCGGTGGTCGGTCACGGCGACCGGGCCGAGGGTGCCCTGGACCAGGCCCATCACCCGGTCGCCCGCCCGCAGTCCGGTCACCTCGGCGCCGGTCTCCAGCACCACGCCCGCGCCCTCGGCGCCGAACCGGGCGCCGCCGGGGTACATGCCCAGGGTGATCAGCACATCGCGGAAGTTGAGCCCGGCGGCGCGCAGTTCGAGCCGCACCTCGCGCGGGCCGAGCGGGGCGGCGGCCTCCGGGGCGGGGAGCAGCGCGAGGCTGTCCAGGCTGCCGGGGGCGGCCGTGTCCAGCCGCCACGGGCCGGCCGGCGGTCGCAGCTCGGTGCCCTGCGCGGTGAGCCGGGGAGCGGACAGCTCGCCGTGACGGTAGGCGAGTTGGGGCTCGCCGCTGGCGAGGGCCGGCGGGAGGGCGATCGCCGGGTCGGCCTCCGCATCGAGATCGAGGAGCACCAAGGGCTGGTCGGGCAGCTCGAGTTGGGCGGTGCGCGCCAGGCCCCAGACGGCGGCGGCGGCCGGGTCGGGGACGTCCTCGCCGGGGTGGGTGGCGACGGCCTGGCGGGTGAGCAGCACCAGGGTCTGCCCGGGCCGCTGCCGCCGCAGCACGGCGAGTGCCTCTTCCGCGCCGGTGACCGGGACGGCGGCAACGGGCGCACCGGCGTAGTCCTCGGGGGCGACCACCGGCACGGGCGGGGGCTCGGTACCCGCCGCGCCGACGGCCTGCCAGTTCAGCCGGTACCCGGCGTCGACCCCGCCGACTCTTCCTACCGGACGCAGAGTCAGCGCACCGATCCTCGCCACCGGCAGCCCCGCCGCGTCGAAGAGGTCCAGCGCCACGGTGTCCGTTCCCGCCGCCGAGATCCGCGCCCGCAGCGCACCCCCCGTGCTCCGCCGCACCGTCACCCGCTGGAACGAGAACGGCACCACCGTCCCCTCCAGCTCCAGCACCACGGCCTGCAGCAGCGCGTCCACCAGCGCCGGGTGCAGCGCATAGCCGTCCTCCGGGTCGGCGAGCTCGGCCGACGCCCAGCGCACCTCCCCCTCGCCCGTCGACCGGAGCGAGGTCAGCCCCCGGAACGCCGGGCCGTACTCGTAGCCGCGCTCGGCCAGCAGGCGGTAGACGTCGGCCGGGTCGACGTCCGATGCGCCGTCACCGTCCGCCGCGGTCGTCGCAGGCTCCGCGAGCTCGTCGCCCTCGGCCGCCAGCGTCCCGACCGCGTGCTTGGTCCACCCCTCGCCCTCCCGCTGGGAGCGGATCTGCACCGGCCGCCGGCCGGTCTCCTCGGCCGGCCCGACCACCACCTGCAGCCGCACGGCGCCCTCGCGCGGCAGCACCAGCGGCGCCGCCAGGTCCAGGTGCTCGATCACCGCGGCCCCGCTGCGCTCCGCCGCCTGGACGGCCAGCTCCAGGAAGGCCGTGCCGGGCAGCAGCACCACCCCGCCGACCACGTGATCGGCCAGCCACGGGTGGCTGCCCAGGCCGATCCGCCCGCTGAGCAGCCACCCGCCGTCATCGGGCAGCTCGGTGGCCCCGCCGAGCAGCGGGTGCCCGGTGTCGAGCAGTCCGGTGCCGGCGGTGTCCGACTCCGCCGCCTGGTCGAGCCAGTGCCGCCGCCGCTCGAACGGGTAGCTGGGCAGCGCGACCCGCGGGTGCGGGCCGGCGCCGAAGGCGGGCCCGAAGTCCACCGGCGCACCGTGCACCTGCAGCCGCGCCAGCGCCGTGAGGAAGCTCTCCGGCTCCGCCCGGTCGGCCCGCAGCGCGGCGGCGAGCACCGCCTCGCCGCCCTCCAGGCTCTCGGCCGCCAGCGCCGTCAACACCGCGCCGGGCCCGAGCTCCAGGTACGCCGTGGCGCCCGACTCGCGCAGCGCCAGCACGCCCTGGTGGAACCGCACGGTCTCCCGGATGTGCCGCACCCAGTACTCGGGGTCGGTCAGCTCCCCCGGCTCGGCCACCCGCCCGCTGCGGTTGGAGACCACCGGCACCCGCGGCTCCGCGAACGCCAACTCCTTTACCACCGAGCGGAACTCGGCCAGCACCGCATCCATCTGCGGGGCGTGGAAGGCGTGGCTGACCTGCAGCGGCTTGGTCCGCCGCCCCTGCGCCCGCCAGACCTCCGCGAGCCGGTGCACCTCCTCGCGCTCGCCGGACACCACCACCGACCGGGGGCCGTTCACCGCCGCCACGCCGACCTTGGCCAGGTCCAGCTCCGCCAGCAGCTCCTCCTCGGCCGCCTGGACCGCCAGCATCGCCCCGCTGCCCGGCGCGGCCTGCATCAGCCGCGCCCGGGCGGCCACCAGCCGCACGGCGTCGGGCAGGCTGAGCACGCCGGCCAGGTGGGCGGCGCTCAACTCCCCGATCGAGTGCCCGATCAGCAGGTCCGGCCGGACCCCGAACGACTCCGCGAGCCGGTGCAGCGCCACCTGCAGCGCGAACAGCGCGGGCTGGGTGTACTCGGTGCTGTCCAGCAGCGCCGCCTCCCGGCTGCCCGCTTCCGCGAAGAGCACGCTGCGCAGCGGCACGGCGCCGCTCCGCTCGGCGTCGAACAGGTCCGCCACCTCGCCCAGAGCCGCCGCGAACACCGGGTACCGCGCGGCCAGTTCGCGTCCGGCACCGGCACGCTGACTGCCCTGCCCGGAGAACAGGAACGCGGTTCGCGGGCGAGCCACCGCAACCCCGGTCACCACAGCGTCACCAGACGCACCGTCAGCGAGCTCCCGCAGCCCCTCCACTCCCCCGAAGACCACCGCCCGCCGCCCGAAGGCCGTCCGCTGGGTCGCCAGCGCGTGCCCGACCGCCGCCGCGTCCAGGGCGCCGACCCCGCCGGCCAGCAGCCGTGCCGCCTGCTCACGCAGCGCACCGTCCGTCCGCGCGGAGAGCAGCCACGGCACCGGCCCGGCCGGCCCCGGCTCGCCGACCGCCACTTCCTCGGCCGGCGCCTCCTCCAGGATCAGATGCGCGTTGGTCCCGCTGATCCCGAACGAGGAGACCGCGCCCCGCCGCACCCGCTCGCCGCGCGCCCACGGGGTGGTGCCGGTGGGCAGCTCCACCGCGCCGGCCGTCCAGTCCACGTGCGGCGAGGGCCGGTCCAGGTGCAGGGTGCCGGGGAGCTCCTGGTGGTGCAGCGCCTGCACCAGCTTGATCACTCCGGTCACCCCGGCGGCGGCCTGGGTGTGCCCGATGTTGGACTTCAATGAGCCGAGTTTGAACGGAGCTTCGCGGTCCTGCCCGTAGGTGGCGAGCAGCGCCTGCGCCTCGATCGGGTCGCCGAGCGCGGTGCCGGTGCCGTGCGCCTCCACCACGTCCACCTGGTCGGCGCGCAGGCCGGCGGCCGCCAGGGCGGCGCGGATCACCCGCTGTTGGGCGGGACCGTTGGGGGCGGTGAGGCCGTTCGACGCGCCGTCCTGGTTGACCGCCGTGCCGCGCACCAGCGCGAGCACCTGGTGCCCGTGGCGCCTCGCGTCCGACAGCCGTTCCAGCAGCACCAGTCCGGCGCCCTCGGCCCAGGCGGTGCCGTCGGCGGCGGCGGCGAACGGCTTGCAGCGCCCGTCGGCGGCCAGGCCGCGCTGGCGGCTGAACTCGGTGAACATGCCCGGGGTGGACATCACCGTCGCCCCGCCGGCCAGCGCCAGTTCGCACTCGCCGGAGCGCAGCGCCTGGGCCGCCAGGTGGATCGCCACCAGCGAGGAGGAGCAGGCCGTGTCGATGGTGATCGCCGGGCCCTCCAGGCCGAGCGTGTAGGCGATCCTGCCCGAGGCGACGCTGGTCAGGGTGCCGGTGAGGGCGTGGCCCTGGTGGCTCTCGGGGGTCCGGTGCAGCCTGGGCCCGTACTCCTGCGGCATCACGCCGACGAAGACCCCGGTCCGGCTGCCGCGCAGCTCGGCCGGTCGGATGCCGGCCCGCTCGACCAACTCCCAGGCGGACTCCAGCAGTACCCGCTGCTGCGGGTCCATGGCGGCCGACTCGCGCGGGCTGAGGCCGAAGAACTCGCCGTCGAAGCGGTCGGCTTCGGCCAGGAACCCGCCCTGGCGGGTGTAGGAGCTGCCGGGGCGCAGGCCCTCGGGGTCGTAGAGCGCGGCCAGGTCCCACCCCCGGTTCTCCGGGAACGGCCCGATCGCGTCCCGCCCGGCCCGCAGCAGCTCCCACAGCTGCTCCGGCGTGTCGGCGCCGCCGGGCCAGCGGCCGGCGACGGCGACGATGGCGACCGGGTCGCCCTCGCGCTCGCCGTCCGCGACGGCCTCCCGGGCCGGCGCACCCCCTGCCGCCAGCTGCCCGTCCAGCGCCCGCAGTTGCTCGGCGACGGCGCTCGCGGTCGGGTGGTCGTAGGTGAGCGTGCTGGGCAGCGCGAGGCCGGTGGCGCCGGCCAGCCGGTTGCGGAACTCGACGGCGGCGACCGAGTCGAAACCCAGCTCCTTGAAGCTCCGGTCGGGGTCGATGCCGCGCCGGTCCGCCTCGCCGAGGACCAGTGCGACGGTGTCGAGCACGGTGTCCAGCAGGTCGCCCGACGGATCACCGGCCACCGGCAGCGCGACCGAGTCCAGCCACAACCGCCGCCGCTGGAACGCATAGGTCGGCAGCGGCACCCGGCGTGCCTCGGCGCCGTAGAACTCCCGCCAGTCCACCGCGCCGCCGCGCACGTGCAGTTCGGCGAGCGAGCGGTGGAACTGCGCCAGCCCGCCGTGGTCGCGCCGCAGCGTCCCGGTCACGGCGCCCGCGCCGTCGAGGATCTGCTCCAGCCCGACGCCGAGCACCGGGTGCGGGCTGGACTCCACGAAGGCCCGGTGCCCGTCGGCCGCGGCGGCCCGCACGGCCGCCTCGAACTCGACGCTCTGGCGCAGGTTCCGGTACCAGTACTCGGCGGTGAGCCCCCGGGTGTCGAACTTCCCGCCCGTGACGGTGGAGTAGAAGGCGGTGCCGGTGGCGCGCGGACGGATGCCGGCCAGCAGAACGGGCAGGCTCTCGGCCAGCGGCTCCACCTGCGGCGAGTGCGAGGCGTAGTCGACCGGGACCAGCCGGGCCCGCACCTCCCGCTCGCGGCACTGCGCGACGTACGCCTCCACGGCCGCGCGCTCGCCGGAGACGACGGTCGCGGCCGGACCGTTGACCGCCGCCACCGCGATCCGCTCGCCCCAACCGGACGTCTCCGTCCGCACGGTCGCCACGGGCAGCGGAACGGCCGCCATCGCGCCCGCCGCGCCGCCGTCCCGGGCCAGCCCGGCGATCGCCTTGGCCCGCAGCGCCACCACGGCGGCCGCGTCGGCCAGCGAGAGCGCGCCGGCCACGTGGGCGGCCGCGATCTCGCCCTGCGAGTGCCCGATCACCGCGTCCGGCCGCACCCCGGAGGCCTGCCAGAGCGCGGCCAGCGAGACCAGCACGGCGAACAGCACCGGCTGCACCACGTCCACCCGGTCCAGCCCGGGTGCTTCCGGCTCCCCGCGCAGCACGGCGGTCAGCGACCAGTCGGTGTGCGGGGCCAGCGCGCGCTCGCAGTCGGCGATCTTGGCGGCGAAGGCAGGGGCGGTGTCCAGGAGTTCGCGGGCCATCTCCTCCCACTGCGAGCCCTGTCCGGGGAAGACCAGCACCGTGCCGCCGCCGCCCGGCTGGGCGACCGCCCGCAGCAGGCCCGGGTGCTGCTCGCCCGCCGCCAAGGCACCCAGTGCGTCGACCAGTTCGGCTCGGTCCGCCCCGGTGGCCACGGCGCGGTGCGGGAAGGCGGTGCGGGTGGTGGCGAGCGAGAAGCCCAGGTCGGCGTCGCCGAGCCCGGGATGAGCGGTCAGGTGGTCGAGCAGCCGGGCGGCCTGGGCGCGCAGGGCGGCGGGGGTGCGGGCGGCGAGCGGCCAGAACCGCGGGGCGCTCGAGTCCGACGAACCGTCAGCCGACCGGACCGCGCTGCCCACCACCACGTGCGCGTTGGTGCCGCCCACGCCGAAGGAGCTGACGCCCGCCAGCAGCGGCTGCTCCGGCCGGGGCCAGGGCCCGGACTCGGTACGCACCCGCAGGCCGAGCCGGTCGAACGGGATGTCGGGGTTGGGCCGTTCGAAGTTGAGGCTGGCCGGCAGCCGCCGGTGGTGCACGCTGAGCACCGTCTTCAGCAGTCCGACGATGCCCGCCGCGCCCTCCAGGTGGCCGACGTTGGTCTTGGCCGAGCCGACCAGCAGCGGCTCCTCCTCCCGTCCCCCGCCGAGCGCGGCGCCGAGCCCGGCGGCCTCGATCGGGTCGCCCACCCGGGTGCCCGTGCCGTGCAGTTCGACGTACTGCACCCGCTCGGCGGCCACCCCGGCGCGCCGGGCGGCGGCCCGGATCACGGCGGCCTGCGCGGTGGCGCTGGGCACGGTGAGCCCGTCGGTGGCACCGTCGCTGTTGACGGCGCTGCCCAGCAGCACGGCGTAGACCCGGTCGCCGTCCTCGACGGCCCGCCGCAGCGGCTTGAGCACCAGCAGCGCCGCACCCTCGCCGCGCGCGTAGCCGTTCGCCCGGGCGTCGAAGGTGTAGCACCGGTCGTCCGGCGAGAGGGCGCCGAAGCGGTCGACCGTCTCGGTGCTGTCCGGCGCCAGGTTGAGGTTGACCCCGGCGGCCAGCGCCAGTTCGCTCTCGCCGCCGCGCAGGCTCTCCATCGCCAGGTGCACGGCGACCAGCGAGGAGGACTGCGCGGAGTCCACGGTGAGGCTCGGGCCGCGCAGGTCCAGGGCGTAGGAGACCCGGTTGGCGATGATGCCCCGGTTGAGCCCGGTCAGGCTGTGCCGGCCCACCGCCTCGGCCCGGGCCACCAGGGTCGCGTAGTCGCCGCCGATCGCACCGACGAAGACGCCCGCCGGGCCGCCGCGCAGTTGCTCCGGGCGGAGGCCGGCGTCCTCCAGCGCCTCCCAGGCCAGCTCCAGCACCAGCCGCTGCTGCGGGTCGGCGGCGGCGGCCTCGGCGGCGGAGAGGCCGAAGAACTCGTGGTCGAAGCGGTCGACCTGGTCGAGGAAGCCCCCGGCCCGCACCGGCCGCTCACCCGCCGGGAACCGCCCCGCGGGCACCTGGCCGACGGCACTGCGGCCGCCGTCCAGCAGGTGCCAGAAGGCCCCCGGGTCGGCCGCCCCCGGGAGCCGGCAGGCGACACCCACGACGGCCACGGCGTCGGCCGGGACGCGGTCCGGGGCTTCGGGGACGACCAGTTCCAGGCGTGCCATCGTCAGTTCCAGTCCTGAGGGAGCGGGGTGCGGAGCCTCAGACTCGCCTCCGTCTCAGCGGAACTGACCCCTAGCCAACCCCTGTCGAACCCCTAGGAGGCGGCCGCCCCCCTCGATTCGGGTACCGAGCAGCCGCTGTTCTAGGCTGTCGGGATGACCGAGGCCCTGATCAACCGTCACCGCAGGAACGTCGACCCGCTGCTCGAACCGGGCGAGCGCCTGCTGGACATCGCGAGCGTGGTTCCGGTGGCCGGCTCGCACGGCGCAGGGCACGGGCTCGGCGGCGCGGTGGGCAACCGGCTGGCGCAGGCCGGGGCGGTCTCCGGCGGCACCGGCAGCATCGCGAGCGGCTTCCCCACCACCTCGGGCAACGCGATGGCCCGCCTGCTGGTGGTCACCGACCGCCGCGCCGCCTACGTCCACGTCCGGGACATCCGCAAGACCGGCCAGGTGCTCTGGCACGCACCGCGCCAGCTGGTGCTGCGGGTCGAGCGGCGCCCGCGGCTGCAGGCGATGGCCAAGTTCCGCCTGCACTTCGTGGACGGCTCCTCGGTCGCGATCGCGACGATGCGCCGCCGCACCATCGAGGGCCTGGCCGACCACCTCGGCCGGTAGGCCGCGTCGGGCGGCGCCCGCCGGCCGACAGGGCAGTGCCGGGCAGCCCTCCGCCCAACGCGGCGCCGGGGGCCTGCCATTCGGATCACCCCGGGCGGTCGCCGACGGGGTCCGCCCACTGCCGGTCTTCGGCGGGGAGGGGAGCCCCACCGCTTCGGGCTCCCCTCCCGGGCACCGCCGAAGCACGCACGCGTGGGCCCCTCCCAGCCTGAGGCCGGGAGGGGCCCGTCGAGCCAGCAGGCGGATCCCCTAACCCACCTGGTCCGCCATCATCAGCTCCATCTCCGCCGGCGCCGCCGAACCTCCCCCGCTCGCCAGCAGGTTGCGCAGCTCGACCCGGCGGCGGACCCCGAGCTTGCGGTAGACCCGGGTCAGGTGCTGCTCGACGGTGCTGACGGTGATGTAGAGCCTGCGCGCCACCTCGCGGTTGCTCAGGCCGCGCGCCGCGAGCTCGGCCACCCGCTGCTCCGCCTCGCTCAACTCGGCTGCGGGCACCGCGGACGGCGCCACCGCCGGTGCCACCGCGACCGGCGCGCCACGCAGCCGGGCCGAGGTGTGCCGGGCCTGCACCGGGTCGCCCAGCACATCCTGGGCCTCGCTCAGTTCGGCCAGCGCAGCGCCGAGTTCCGCCTCGTCGCCCGACTCCTCCAGCACCGCCACCGCGCTCTCCAGCAGCGCGGACCGCTCGGCCGGGACGCCGGCCGCCGCCCGGACCCGCAACGCCATGCCGCGCACCCGGGGTTGGCCGGCCGGGGTGAGCCGGGCCAGCTGCTGGTCGGCGAGTTCGGCGGCGGCCACGGGACGGCCGAGGGCGAGCTGGGCGCGGGCCGCGCCGATCCGCCACGGGGCGAGCGCGGGCAGGTGGTCCAGGCCCCAGCGGGCCATCGCCTCGCCGCAGGAACGGAATTCGGCCAGCGCCCGCTCGGGTTCACCGGTGGCCAGCAGGTGGCCGCCGAGCGCATGGCGGTAGTGCAGGGCGGCGGGGGTGCGGTCCATCTCCTCGGGGACGGCCAGTTCCAGGAACCGCGCGGCGTCCTGGTGCCGGCCCAGCGCGGTGCGCACGGCCACCATGGTGGCGAGCGGGAACCCGACGGCCACACCCCAACCCTGCGGCGGCACCCGGGAGAAGGCGGCCCGGGCGGACTCCTCGGCCGCCTTGAGGTCGCCCTGCCGCAGTTGGGCCTCGGCGAGCAGCGCGGAGAAGAGCGCGTGCCAGGTGTCGGCGCACCGGGTGCCGGTGCGCTCGGCGATCGGGCCGCACCAGCGGGCGGCCCGGTCGGCGCGGTCGGTGTAGAGCAGCACGGTGAGCGCGGAGGTGAGCGAGGCCATCGGGATGCGGCCGAGCCGGCTCTCCCGGAGGATCCGCTCCGCCTGGGGGACCACGCGCTCGGCGGGCGCCCCGCGCAACAGGGTCTCCAGCACGCGCAGCCCGTCATGGACCGGGCCACGGGACGGGGTCGGACGGCTCGCGGCCTCCGGCAGCAGCCCGGGGTACCAGTAGGCGAGCCAGGAGCGCAGTTCGCCGGTCTCCTCGGGGCCGCCCGGTTCGGCGTCCAGCCGGGCCAGGCCGGCCAGGCCCTGGTCCACCCGGCCGTGCCAGAAGTGGTGGCGCACGGTCTTGAGTTCGCGCCGAAGCGGCGGGTCGGTCTGCTCGGAGCCGGGCAGCCAGGGCACGCACTGGATCGCGACCTGCTCGGCGCGCTGCGGGACGGCCGCGACCGGCGGGAGGGCGGTGATCGGCGGAGCGGCCTCGGCCGACGGGACGGCCGTGATCAGCGGAGCGGCCGCGGCCGACGGGACGGCCGCGACCGGCGGGCTCTCCGCCACCGCGGGAGCGGAGCCGCGCTCCCCCGCGAGCAGTTCGGCCGCCCGCTGCTGCAGGGCGGCGAGTTCGGCGGGCCGCACCGCCGCCAGCAGGTCGCCGCCGCCGCTGGGGTGCCGGAACCCGTCCTCGCCGAACAGCCCGGCGGCCCGCAGCAGGTAGAAGGCCCGCTCGAGCGAGTCCGCGCCGAGCTGCAACAGCTCGGCCAGCAGCGGGACTTCCACCGACCCACCGAGCGCCGCGACACCGCGCGCGCAGCGCAGCGCCAGCGGGTCGATCCGGTGCAGGCAGTTCATCAGGGCCCGCCGGTAGCCCTCGCCGACGGCCAGCCCGCCGTCGGCCGGCTGCGGCCAGCTGCCCTGGTCGTCGATCAACGCCCGCAGCAGCAGCGGGTTCCCGCCGGTGAGGGCGTGCGCCTGGACGGTGTGCACGGCGGCCGCGGCCACGCCGAGCCGGTCGGCGAGCTGCTGCTCGACCTGTCCGGGCGGCAGCAGGTTGAGCCGGACCCGCTCGTGGTGCGGCTGGCTGGCGAGTTCGACCTCGAAGAACGGGTTCTCCGGGGTCATCGTCTCGCGGGAGCTGAGCAGGGTCAGCACCGGGGCGTTGCGGGTGCGGCGGACCAGGTAGAGCAGGAACTCCAGCGACGGCACATCGGCGTCCTGCCGGTCGTCCACGGCGATCAACACCGGTGCCCGTCCGGCGAGTTCGAGCACGATCCGGGTCAGTCCCTCCAGCGTGCGCTGGTCCAGCCCGCTCGGTGCGCCCTCGGCGGCGGGTTCGTCGGCGGGCCGGGCCGGTGCGCCCTGCCGGACGCCGTCCGCGAGCAGTTCGGCGGCCTCGGCGGCGGCCGCCCCGTCCAGCTCGGCGCTCTGCAGCAGTTGGCGGACCAGGCCGAGCGGGAACCCGCGCTCCAGCGGCGAGCCGGTGCCGAGCAGCACCTGCGCCCCGGAGCCTGCGGCCAGCTCGGCGAAGCCGTAGAGCAGTTCGCTGCGGCCGCTGCCGACCGAGCCGTGCAGGGCGACCACCGAGCCGGCGCCGGCCAGGCAGCGGTCGAGCGCGGCGCGCAGCCGCGCGGTCTCGGCCTCCCGGCCGGCCGCGGCGAGCCGCGCCCAGGCACCTTCGGCGGCGGCGGGCTCCCCTGCTCCGGCCTCGGCGTCGGCCTCGGCCAAGGGCACCGCGGCGCGCAGCCGCGGCGCGGACGGGAACCAGCCGGGCCGATGGAGCTGTTCGCGCCGATCGAAGGGATCGAGCAGTTCGCGCGCCGAGCGCGCGGGGAACGCGGACATCGTTCTCCTGGAGCAGTGCGCACCCGGCCGCCCACGGCCGCGAGGGAGCGGCGGGCGGTGCCGGGTGGGTGACGTGCGTGACGGGTGACCGGAAGCGAACGGGTCGCGCGGTCCGGGTGCGGGCGGTCGGCGGGCCGGGGAGGCGAACCCACGGGGCGCGGGGCGGGCGGCCACCCGCGGCGCGGGTCAACCGGACCGGAGGTCAGCCGCTACACAGTGAGCTGGCGTGGCGCAGCAGGTCGATGTCGAGCCTGGCGACCAGCACGAGCCGCGCGGCACGGCTGCCGACGCACTGCCGCATACCTGCCCCCCGGTGCACTCGCTCGCCCGCCGGCACGTCGCCGGCCGTCATCCGTCGGCCCGAGTGTACGAATGCGCCCGCTGCACCGTCAATCGAGCCGCCCCGACCATCCGACAAGCCGTCAGCCCCGGCGGCGCCCAGCCCGCGCACCACCCGCCACTCCCACCACCACCCCTCCCACCGGCCAACCTGTCCTACACAACCGGACGGAGTTGTTCAGAAGAACGGTCCGGAGTTGTCCAGTCATCTTGCCCCCGGAGAGCCGTCTGTTCGTCACGTCCCGTCCCTCTGCGGGCCGTTGGCTGGACAGCTGGTGTCCGCAGGATGTCTGCGGCCCGGGCACCGGCCCGGCGTCGCTCTCACCTCCACCCAGTGTCGAGAGGTCTTTCCCCGATGCGTCTCACCCGCTCCCCCGGACGCGCCCGCGTCCTCGCCGCGAGCACGGTGTTCTCCTGCCTGGTCGGCCTGGCCGGCGCCGTCGCCGCGGCCCCGCCCGCCTCAGCCACCGGCGTCACCGGCACCATCACCGGCCTGGCCGGCAAGTGCCTGGACGACTCCGGCGCGGGCACCGCCGACGGCAACCCGATCATCCTCTGGACCTGCGACAACGGGGCCAACCAGTCCTGGAACCTGCCCGGCGACGGCACCATCCGCACCCTGGGCAAGTGCCTGGACGCCACCAACGGCGGCACCACGGCCGGCACCTACGCCGACCTGGTGAGCTGCGACGGGCTGCCCCGCCAGCAGTGGGCCGCCAAGGGCGCCACCCTGGTCAACCCGGTCTCCGGCCTCTGCCTGGACGCCTTCGGCGGCGCCTCGGCCGACGGCACCAGGATCGACCTGTGGACCTGCGGCAGCAACCAGGCCAACCAGCAGTGGACCGTCCCGGCCCCGGCCGGCTCCGGCGGCGGCTCGACCAGCGCCAACCTGCTGACCGACCCGGGCGCCGAGTCGGTGGCGATCTGCTCCGGCACCGGCGAGGACGGCATGACCGTGCCGGGCTGGACCATCACCAGCGGCGAGCCGAGCCTGGTCTGCTACGGCGCCTCGGGCTTCCCGACCTCCGCCACCCCCGGCCCGGCCAATCGCGGCACCGCCTTCTTCGCGGGCGGCGCCACCGGCAACTCCGGCCTCTCGCAGACCGCGGACGTCTCCTCGGCGGCCACCGCGATCGACGGCGGCGGCGTCTCCTACAACCTGTCGGGCTGGCTGGGCGGTTACGCCGGCCAGAACGACCGGGTGGGCCTGACCGCCACCTTCCAGGGCGCGAACGGCGCCTCCCTCGGCACCGCCGCGATCGCCCCGGTCTCCAACACCGACCGCGGCAACACCACCGAGCTGCTGCAGCGTTCGGCGGTCGGCACGCTGCCGGTCGGCACCCGGTCGATCAAGGTGGACCTGGCCTTCACCTGGACCGCCGGCAGCACCACCGACGGCTACGCCGACAACCTCTCGCTCACCCTCTCGGCCCCGCTCCCCGCGCCCGCGCTGACCGCCCCGGCGTCCAGCGTGCCCGGCTACGACCACGTCTTCCTGGTCTACATGGAGAACGAGGACTACGGGAACATCATCGGCAACACCTCGGCCGCCCCGTACATCAACAGCCTTCTGCCCCAGGGAACTTCGCTGACCCAGTCGTACGCCACCACGCACCCGAGCGACCCCAACTACGTCGCCCTGGCGGCCGGCGGCCTGTACGGCCTGACCGGCAACAGCGTCTCCACCACCACCATCGACGCCCCGCACCTGGGCAACGCGGTGGAGAACGCGGGCAGGACCTGGAAGGAGTACCTGGACGGCGCCAACGGCAACTGCGACAGCACCAGCCACGGTTACTACGCGCCGGACGACGCGCCGTTCTACTACTTCAAGGACATGAAGACCGACGCGGCCTACTGCCAGGCCCACATGCAGCCGCTCACCCAGATGGCCACCGACCTGAAGTCCACCGCCACCACCCCGGCGTTCTCCTGGTTCGCGGCCGACGACTGCAACGACATGGAGGCCTGCGGCATCACCCCCGGCGACACCTGGCTGAAGCAGACCCTGGCCCCGATCCTCACCTCCCCGGCCTGGACCACCCAGCGCTCGCTGCTGATCGTCACCTGGGACGAGGGCGCCACCAAGGCCTTCGGCCCGAGCTACCCGAACCGGATCCCGACCATCCTGCTCGGCTCGCAGAACTCGGTGAAGGCCGGCTACTCCTCCAGCCAGCGCACCGACCAGTACGGCCAGTTGCGCACCATCGACACCGCGCTCGGCCTGCAGCCGCTGACCACCAACGACCGCTACGCCGCCACCGTCAACGACGCCTGGCAGTAGCCGTCCCCCGCCCCACCCGGCGACCCGGCGACTCCACGGTCCGGCGGCCCAGCAGGCCGCCGGACCTCCCATTTCCGTAACGACAATCTGACGGTACGAATTATTGTTCCTCCGCATGCCACCAACCGGTCACGCCCCGCGTCTGAGTTGTAGGAGGGGGCACCGGGACGTTCCCCGGCGACCGAGGAGGACGGATGACCGAGCAGGACCGCAGCAGCACACCGGAGCAGGAGGCGGACGCCGGGGGGCGGCGCGGGAGCGGTCGGCGCGGGAGCGCCCGGCGTGCCGGGCCGCTCGCGGTGGTCGGGCGGACGCTGGTGCTCGGGGTCTCGCTGGCCGTCTTCGGCACCTGCGGCTTCACCTGGTACACGTACCACTCGCTCGCCGCCGGGATCACCACCTCGCACGCGCTGGACCCGGTCAAGCAGGCCGCCCCGCCCCGGCCCACCGACAGCGCGGGCCACCTGGACACCTCGGTCAACGTGCTGCTGATCGGCCTGGACAGCCGCCGCGACCAGGACGGCCGGTCGCTGCCGCAGGCGGTGCTGGAGAACGACCTGCACGCCGGCTCCAGCTCGGACATCGGCGGCTACAACACCAACACCCTGATCCTGATGCACATCCCGGCCAACGGCGGCAAGGTGGAGGCCTTCTCCATCCCGCGCGACGACTACGTCGACCTGGTCAACGCGCCGGGCCAGCCCAAGCTGGGCAAGCACAAGATCAAGGAGGCCTACGACCGGGCCAAGTACCAGGCCGTCAACCAGCTGACCGCACAGGGCGTCACCGATCCGGTGGAGCTGGAGCACCGCAGCCGCGAGGCGGGCCGGCAGGCCACCCTGCTGACGGTGCAGAACATGCTGCAGGTGCCGATCGACCACTTCGCCGAGGTCAACCTGATCGGCTTCTACCACGTGGCCCAGGCGCTCGGGCCGATCGAGGTCTGCCTGAAGAAGGCGGTCAAGGACCCGATCGTGGCCCGCACCTCCACCCGGGTCGGCCACGGCTCCGGCGCCGACTTCCCGGCCGGGCCGCAGTTCCTGAACGCCGCCCAGTCGCTCTCCTTCGTCCGCCAGCGCTACAACCTGCCCAACGGCGACCTGGACCGGACCCAGCGTCAGCAGGCCTTCCTCGCCGGGGTGACCAAGCAGCTCCGGGACCAGGGCGTCTTCGGCGACCTCGGCCGGATGCAGGGCCTGCTGGACGCGGTCAAGCAGGACGTGGTGATCGACGACAGCTGGAAGCTGCTCGACTTCGCCCAGCAGGTGCCGGACCTGACCGGCGGCAACGTCGAGTTCCACACCCTCGGCTCCGTGCTCAGCCAGCCCGACCTGGGCGGCAGCGACGGGGACGTCAACATCGTCGACGTCGCGAAGATCCGCGCCCAGGTGAAGCAGACCATCGGCGACACGGACAGCACACCGCCGGCGCCCCCGGCCGGCCCGTCCGACGTTCCAAGCGCAAGCCCGAACGCAACCGCGAACGCGAACGCGAACGCGGACTCCACCGCAAGCGCCACCCCGGGCGCAGGATCCAGCACCGGCGGACCCACCACCGACACCCCCGCCCCGGACTCCGGCGCCACCGCCACCGCCTCCCCCACCAGCGGAACCATCGCCGACGAGTTCAGCGGCAGCGCCGTCGACGGCGGCAGCATCCCCTGCGTGTACTGACCGCTCCCCCTCCCCGCGTCAAGGCCGTGTCAACACCCCCGGCGCGCGGATCAAGGAGCCGTCAGGAGCGGGCGCCGGGTCCCCGGCGGCGGGGTTAGCGTCGAGACGCGCCCCGCCGCCGCGGGACCGACCCGCCCCTGGAGGAACCCATGGACCAGCGCAGCACCACCGAGGCCGAGCCCGAACTGGTCGTGCCGGTCCGCCCCGGTCCCGCGGGCCACGCGGTCCGCCTCTTCCGCACCCCGCTGGGCGAGCGCACCGCCGTCGCCTTCAGCACCGCCGAGCGCCTGTCCGCCGCGCTCGGCCCGGAGCAGGCCTGGGTCACCCTCTGCCCGACGGCCCTGCGCGAGCTCACCGCCCCGATCGGCGTGGCGCTGCTGACCGTCGACCCGCAACTGGTCGCCCCCGCCCCGGCCCCGCTGAGCCCGACACCGCTCCCCACCCCGGTGGGCTAGTCGAGCGCCGCCCGCACCGCCGCCGCCACCCGTTCGGCGGCCGCCCGGTCGGCGTAGCGGGTCCGCGGCCAGAAGAACCCGCGCAGCCCGTCCTTCGGGTTGCGCGGCACCACGTGCACGTGCAGGTGCGGCACCGACTGGCTGATCCGGTTGTTCATCGCCACGAACGACCCCGCGGCGCCGGTGCCGCGCTCGACGGCCGCAGTGAGCCGGCGCACCCGGTCGAAGAACGGACCGGTCAGCTCGGGCGGCAGCTCGGTCAGCGTGGCGGCGTGCCGCACCGGCACCACCAGCAGGTGCCCGGGGAAGAGCGGGCGGTGATCCAGGAAGGCCAGCACCACCTCGTCCCGCAGCACCACCTCGATCTCCCCCTCCCCCGCCGCGAACCGGCAGAACAGGCAGTCGCTCACGCCGCCGCACCCCCGTCCCCGGCCCGCAGCTCGCTGACCACCGCCCAGATCACCGATACCAGCGGCAGCGCCACCACCGCCCCGATCACCCCGGCCAGCACACCCCCCGCGATCACCGAGAGCGCCACCGCCACCGGGTGGATCCGCACCGCCCAGCTCATCACCACCGGGTGCAGCAGGTGCCCCTCGATCTGGCCGATCACCACGATCAGCCCGAGCACGATCACCGCCGTCACCGGCCCGCGCGCCGCCAGCGCCACCACCGCGGCGATCACCATCGCGATCGGCGAGCCGATCAGCGGCACCAGCGTGGCGAAGAACTCCAGCACCACCAGCGGCAGCACCAGCGGCACCCGGAGCAGCGCCAGCGCGATGCCGACCAGCACGGCGTTGCTGGCCGCGACGATGACGATGCCCCGGGTGTAGCCGGCGAAGGTGTGCCAGGCGGTGCGCCCGCCGCGGTCCCAGCCGCGCCGGGCGCCGGGCGGCAGCTGGCGCAGCAGCCAGCCCCACATCCGGTCGCCGGAGTGGATGAAGAAGACGGCGCAGAACAGCGCCAGCACACCGCCGGTGACCACCTCCACCACCCGCCCGGCCTGGCTGACGGCGGTGTTGATCAGGGTGGCGCGGTGTTGGGAGAGGTAGGAGCCGAGCTTGTTCTGCAGCGTGGTGGCGGTCTCGGGACGGACGTGGAAGGGCGCGCCCTCCAGCCACCGCTCGATCCGCCCGACGCCGCCGCGGAACTCGCTGCCCAGGGTGTCCCACTCGTCGGCCACCGAGGCGCCGATCAGCGCCAGCAGCCCGGCGACCAGCAGCAGCGCGCCGAGCACGGCGCCGGCCACCGCGAGCGAGCGGGGCAGCCGGCGGCCCAGCAGGTCGGCCAGCGGGCGCAGCACGGAGGTGATCACCAGCGCCAGGAAGACCGCGCCGACCGGCAGCACCAGCCGCCCGACGACGAGCAGCAGCAGGTAGACCGCGACGGCCAGCACCAGCAGCCGCCAGGTGTAGCCGGCGGCCCGCTGCAGCCCGGGCGCCACCGGCCGCCCGTCGCGCCCCGGCCGCCGCGGGCGCATCCCGCCGGTCACCCGCCACCCCCGCTCGCTCGCTCCATGACGGCCAGTCTGCGGCCGGGGCGGGCCGGTGCCCCCGCACCGCGCGGTACGGGGGGACCGAATGGGGCAACTGCTGACGCTGCGTCACGCCGGGTGGAGCACGCCCGGCAGCGTCACGGCAGCGGGGTGGGCGCCGCCAGGTACGACTGGGTCCGGGTCGCCCAGTACCCGAAGTCGCCGGGCGCGCTCTGGTCGGCGCCGGACATCTCCGGCACCCCGTACGTCCCGCTCCCCGTCCCCGCGCCGAACAGGATGGCGACCACTCCGGCGGCCGCGGCCTCCGGCAGGTGCGAGCCCCAGCTCACCGTCGAGCCGTTGACGCTCACCTTGGGGTCGGCCCCCGGGTTGGCCGAGTAGAACGCGAGGTTGTTGCCGCTGGAGGTGAAGGTGTCGCCGTAGAAGAAGGTGGACGAGGAGTCCTCGTTCTCCTCCTGGGTGGTGTTGTCCAGGTCCGGGAACCTGCCGGAGGCGTTGAAGTAGGTGGGGCTGGGGGTCTGGGTGGAGTTGAGGTGGCCGACCGGCAGCTGCCAGAGCACCGCGGGCAGTCCGAGCGCCTGTCGGATGGTCTGCACGTAGAGCAGGTAGTTGCTCCAGTGCGCCGCGTTCAGGTAGCGGATGTCGCCGGCCGGGTTGGGGTCGCGCAGCACGCCGAAGTCCTGGCCCCACTGGTCGAAGGCGACGAAGTCGGCGTGGTAGCCGAGGTCGGCGGTCTTCAGGAAGGCGGCCACCTGGTTGGCGGTGGTGACCACGGACTGGCGTCCGGCGGTCCAGCCCATGCTGTCGGTGTCCTTGAGCGCGTCGCGCACGCCCCAGGTGTTGACCTGCCAGCCGAGGAAGGCGGCCGGGTCGTACTTCTTGATGGTGTAGCTGATCGCCTCCACCAGGCCCTTGAGGGTGTTGTCGAAGGCCGGGTCGGTGCCGCCGGCGAGGACGCCGGAGGAGTAGGCGGCGCTGGTGGCGGCGGCCATCCTGGTGGCGTCGCTGCCGTAGTTCTGCTGCAGGTAGCCCATCATGTCGGGCTCGACGACCCAGCCGACGGGCTTCCCGCCGGAGGCCGTGTTGGCCGCGCCGGCCGCGTTCTTGAGCGCCTGGAAGTAGGTGGTGAGCCAGCCGGGGTTCTGCATGTTGTTCCAGTCGACGCTGGTGCCGTCGATGTTGCCGTTCATGCCGTACTCGGTCAGTACCGGCGTCATGCCGAACTGCTCGGAGTGCTGCACCATCGTGGTGGTGGTCGCGGCCCAGTTCGGCATGTCGTTGCCGACCAGGTACTCGTACCCGTAGTCGGGCAGCTTGCCGTGGGTGCCCCAGCTGCTGAAGAAGGAGTCCACGGTGGAGCCCGGGGTGTAGACCGAGCCGATCGCCAGGTAGCCGGGGTGCCAGCCGGTGCCGGTGCCGCCTCCGCCGCCGCTGCTCTGCGTGGTGGCGGTGACGGCGGCGGAGTGGGCGGACTCGTGGCCGGCCGCGTCCACGGCGGTGACGGTGTAGCTGTGGGTGCTGCCGGCGGCCAGGCCGCTGACGGTGGCCGTCAGGCCGGTGCTGGTGGCCACCGCCGTGGCGCCCTCGTAGACCTTGTAGCCGGTGGCCTGGGTGTAGGCGGTGTTGGCGGGCGGCATGGTCCAGCTCAGCGAGACGCTGGAGCTGGTGGTCCCGGTGACGGCGAGCATGGCGGGGGTGGCGGGGCCGCCGGCGGTGCCGCCGCCGGGGCCGGTGAGCTGCACGTCGTCGGCGTGGTAGGTGCCCTGGCCGTACCAGCCGTGCAGGTAGAGGGTGACCGAGGTGGCCGAGGCGCCGGTGGTGAAGCTGGTGCTGAGCTGCTGCCAGTTGGTGGCGGAGGGGGTCCAGGCGGCGTTTCCGTTGTTCTGCGCGCCCAGGTAGACGTACGCGCCCTGGACCCAGGCGCTCAGCGTGTAGGTGGAGTTGGGCTGAACGGCGACGGTCTGGGTGCACTGGGCGTCGTCGGAGGCGGTGGCGGCGCCGGCCAGCGCGTCGCTGCCGGAGTGTGCCGGTGTGTGCACGACGCCGGCGGTGCCGGCGTCGCAGCTCCAGCCGGTCAGGTCGCCGGTCTCGAAGCCGGGGTTGGTCACCAGGTTGCTGCTGTCGGCGTACGCGCTGCCGGTGACGGCGAGTGTGCCGCCGAGCAGCAGGGCGCTGCTGGTCAGCAGGGCCAGCGCGGTGCGCGGCCGGCGGACGGCATGGCGGGGCAATGGATCCTCCTGCGTGCGAGCGGTGGGGGGCGACGCATGGCAGTTGATACGGGCTTGACAATGGACTAGACCTTTCACTCCGTCAAGAGCTGCTCCCGCACGACCCCTTGACGGGTTCCCGGCAATGGGTGGACCCTGTGGGCCAGGTTAGGAAGCTTTACTAACTCCGTCTCCACCAGCTCCGCCCCAGCGCGCCTCCCTCCCCACACGCCAGGAGCCCGCATGCGCCCGCACGCGTCGAGAATCCGCCTCCTGGCCGGCACCGTGGTGTCGGCCCTGCTCACCCTCCCGCTCACCGCGCTGGCCGCCGCGCCCGCGCAGGCGGCCACCGCCGCCCACCCGTTCCCCACCCACACCACCTACCGGGTCGGCGTCATGCCCTCGGCCTCGCAGTCCAGCCGGGACGCCGCCGTCGAGAAGCAGTACGACTCCTGGAAGGCGAACTACCTGGTCCACGGCTGCGCTTCGAACGAGTACTACGTCTCCACCAAGGGCGACGGCGACGCCACCAACAACGGCCCGGTCTCCGAGGGCCAGGGCTACGGCATGAACATCGTCCCGCTGATGGCGGGTTACGACGCCAACGCGCAGACCGAGTTCAACGGCCTCTGGCAGCTGGTCAAGGACCACAAGGACCAGGACGGCCTGATGGAGTGGCAGTTGGACGGCAAGACCTGCACCTACTACAGCAGCGGCACCCCGGACGCCGCCACCGACGGCGACCTGGACATCGGCTACGGCCTGGTCCTGGCCGACCACCAGTGGGGCGGCTACACCGCCGACGCCAAGGCCTGGCTGGCCGCCGTCTACGCCCACGACGTGGCCCCGGACGGCCACCTCAAGTGCGAGGACGACGGCCCCAACACCGACACCCGGCCCAGCGACCACATGCTCGACCACCTCAAGGCCTTCGCCGCCTACGACACCGCGCACGACTGGAACAAGGTGCTCACCCGCACCGAGGCGGTGATCAACGAGTTCACCTCCGCCTACTCGTCCACCGGCGGCCTGCTCTCCGACTTCGTGGTCGGCGCGGACACCACCAGCCCCAAGCCGGCGCCCGCCAACTACCAGGAGAGCCAGCCGGACAACATCGTCGGCTACAACTCCATCCGGGTGCCCTGGCACCTGGGCACCGACGCGCTGCTCTACGGCGACACCACCGCCCAGTCGGTGGCTGCCAAGGAGTCCGCCTGCCTGAAGAAGGAGTCCGGCGGCAACCCGCAGAAGGTGTACCCGCACACCAAGTTGGACTGCACCGCGTACTCCACCAGCGACCAGGCCGAGGAGGCCGGCGACGCGGTCGGCCCGGCCGCGATGGCCGCGGGCGACCAGGCCTGGACCGACACCCTCTGGAACTACCTTGCCACCAACCCGTTCGGCGACGGCTACTACGGCGAGTCCATCAAGACCCTGGTCTACCTGGTGATGGCCGGCGACTACTGGGCGCCCGGCAGCACCCCCACCGGCGGCACCGGCTGCACCGCGGCCCAGCTCCTCGGCAACCCGGGCTTCGAGAACGGCAGCAACCCCGCCCCGTGGACCCAGACCTCCACCCTGGCCCAGTCCCCGGTGAACAACGACACCGCCGACCAGCCCGCCCACTCCGGCAGTTGGACCGCCTGGCTGAACGGCGACGGCAAGGCCGACACCGACACCCTCGCCCAGACCGTCAGCATCCCGGCCGGCTGCACCGCCGGCCTCGGCTACTGGCTGCACACCGACACCACCGAGAGCACCAGCACCGCCAAGCCCGACACCCTCAAGGTGCAGGTGCTGAACGGCGCGGGCACCGTGCTGGCCACCCTGGCCACCTGGTCCAACCTGGACCACAACACCGGCTACGCCCAGCACACCGCCGACCTGACCGCCTACGCCGGCCAGACCGTCACCCTCAAGTTCACCGGCACCGAGACCGACGCCAACGGCGGCACCACCAGCTTCGTGCTGGACGACACCTCGCTCTCCGTCAGCTGACACCCGCACCCCATGACGGCTCCCGGCGGCACCGCCCGCCGGGGGCCGTCCCACATCGCCCGGCACACAGAGGAGTTGCCCATGGTCCAGCACGCCCGCACGCTCGGCGCCGCCGCGCTGGCGCTCGGCCTCGCCCTGCTCGGCCTGCAGCCGCCCGGCGCGGCCGCCAGCCCGCGCAGCACCCCGCAGGAATCCGCCCCGGTCGCCTTCACCGACCCGCCCACCGGCTCCAGCGCCCTCAGCGACCTCGGCGCCACCGGCGGCTGGAAGGTGCTGAGCAGCGCCACCGCCACCCAGTCCGGCGCCGCCATCTCCACCCCCGGCTTCGCCACCGCGAAGTGGCTCAGCGTCGCCAACGACGGCGGCGGAGCCCCGGGCACCGAGATCAACGCACTGCTGCAGAACGGCGGTTGCCCGGACGTCTTCTACTCCACCACGATGAAGGGCTGCTACGGGCAGCTCACCGCCGTCGGCCCCGACACCCTGGCCCGGTTCGCCGTGCCCTGGTGGTACCGCACCGATTTCGCCTCCCCGCCGGCCGGCCGCTCGGCCCGGCTGGTGCTGAACGGCGTGATCGGCGCGGCCGACGTCTGGGTCAACGGCACCGAGGTGGCCACCGCCGCCACCGTGACCGGCGGCTACGCCCAGCACGTGCTGGACATCACCAAGCTGCTGCGCCCGGGCGGCAATTCGCTCGCCATCGAGCTGCACCCCAACGACCCGAACAGCATGCTCACCCTGGACGACGTGGACTGGACCCAGATCCCGCCGGACAACAACACCGGCATCCAGTTCCCGGTCCAGCTGCAGTCCGGCGGCCCGCTGATCGACGGCAACGCCCATGTGCTGCAGGACACGTCGGCCGACCTCAAGAGCTCCCGGCTGACCGTGAAGACCGATGTCACCAACACCACCGGCAGCCCGCAGACCGGCACCGTGACGGCCACCGTCACCCCGCCCGGCGGCGGCGCCCCGATCACCGTCAGCAGCCCGGTCACCGTCGCCGCCAACAGCACCGCCACGGTGGTCTTCGACCCGGCCGGCTACCCCCGACTCGCTCTCACCGCCCCGAAGATCTGGTGGCCCTACCAGCTCGGCGGGCAGCCGCTCTACACCCTGGCCACCACCGTCTCCCAGGGCGGCGCCACGCTCGGCTCCACCAGCTCCACCTTCGGCATCCGCACCGTGGACTCCCGGCTCACCGGCCCGTCCGCCGCCGCCCCCGACGGCGTGCGGGCCTTCGCCGTCGACGGCACCCCGCTGGTGATCCGCGGCGGCGGCTGGGATCCGGACCTCTTCCTGCGCTACGACCCGGCCGACACCGCCCAGCAGATCGGCCTGCTCAAGGCGATGGGCATCAACATGGTCCGCCTGGAGGGCCACTTCATGCCCGCCGACTGGTTCCGGCAGATGGACGCCGCCGGCATCCTGGTCAACGCGGGCTACCAGTGCTGCGACTTCTGGGAGGCCACCAGCTACACCCCGGCCGAGCAGTCGCTCTACCAGCTCACCGCGCAGAGCGTGGGCACCGCACTGCGCGACCACCCGAGCGTCTTCAGCTTCCAGTGGAGCGACAACGCGCCCACCGCCACCCAGGAGAGCCTGGCCCTGAACGGCTTCCGGGCCGCCGACCTGGACGTGCCGTTCGTCGCCTCCGCCGAGTACAAGAGCAGCCCCAAGCTCGGCAGTTCGGGCGAGAAGGAGGGCCCGTACGACTGGGTCCCGCCGAACTACTGGTACGACACCTCGCACTTCGACCCCAAGGACGCCACCCGCACCAACGCCGGCGGCGCCTGGGGCTTCGACAGCGAGCAGGGCTCCGGCAACACCGTGCCCACCCTGGACTCGATCGGCCGCTTCCTCTCCCCCGCCGAACAGGCCGCCCTCTGGCAGCGCCCCACCGCCGCCCAGTACCACGACAACTACGAGGGCACCGGCCACACCGGCTACGCCTTCGGCACCAACTACAACCTGGACCAGGCGATCGACCACCGCTACGGCACCCCGACCAGCCTGCCGCAGTACGTCGAGGAGGCCCAGCTGCAGAACTACGAGTCGGTCCGCGCCCAGTTCGAGGCCTTCATCGACCACTCCACCAACACGGCCGCCCCGGCCACCGGCACCATCTACTGGCAGCTCAACAAGGGCTGGCCGAGCATGCTCTGGTCTCTCTACAACAACGACGGCGACCAGGCCGGCGCCTTCTTCGGCGCCCAGCGGGCCAACCGCCCGCTGCACGCGCTCTACGCCCTGGACACCGGCACGGTCACCCTGGACAACCTGACCGGGGCCGTCCAGTCCGGCCTCACCGTGGAGGCCAAGGTGTACGACACCGCCGGCCGCCTGCTCGACGACCGCACCAGCCCCACCCGCTCGCTCGCCTCCCAGCAGGTCGCCAACGCGGTGCTCAGGCCCAGCGTGCCGACCACCGCCCACACCGTCTACTTCGTCGAACTGCTGCTCCGTCAGAACGGCACCCTGGTGGACCGCAACACCTACTGGAACTCCACCACGCCCGACGTCACCGACTGGTCCAGGACCATCGGCCAGCCGCAGGCCGTGATGAGCTCCTACGCCGACCTCAAGGCGCTGGCCCAGCTGCCCGCCGCCACCGTCCGCACCACCGCGAAGTCCACGGCGCAGGCCGGTCCGAACGGGGCCGACCGGCTGCTGACCGTCACCGTCACCAACACCTCCGGCACCCCCGCGGTCGGCTTCTTCCTCCGCGCCGACCTGCGCCGGGGCACCGCCGCCGGGGCGGAACTGCCCGGCGACAACGAGGTCCGCTCGGCCATCTGGGGGGACGACGACGTCACCCTCTGGCCCGGCGAGTCGGAGACCCTGACGGCCAGTTACCGCTCGGCCGACCTGCGCGGCGCCGTCCCGGTGGTCAGCCTGGCCGGCGCGAACACCGCCCGCACCGACACGGTGGCCGCCGGCTGACGGACACCGGCCGGCCGGTGCCGCCGGTGCCACCGTCCACCTCCGCGTCCACCAAGTGACCCCCTTTCCGACGGCTCCCGGTCACCTCCGGGAGCCGTCGCGACGGGACATACTGTCCTCAGGTGTGGAAGCGGGACCGGTGGTCCCGAACAGGGCGGTTGCCGAGCCGGAGGAGGTGGCGGGTGGACCCTGCGGTACCGGACCGGCCGGCCGCAGACGCACAGCTGCGGGCGGCCGCGGAGGCGCTGGACGGCGACCCGGTCGAACTGCTCCGGGCCCTGACCGAGCAGGCGCCGATCGGCCTCGCCCTGCTCGACCGCCGACTGCGCTGGCGGTACGTCAACCCGGCCGTCTCCCGCCTCACCGGCCACCCCGCCGACCGGCTGACCGGCAGCGTGCTGGGCCCCCGCGCGGCCCGGGTGCTGGAGCGGGTGCTGGCCGACGGCCGGACCAGGACCATGCCGATCACCGACCTGCTGCCGCTGCCCGACCCCGGCGATCCAGCCCGGCGCCCGCTGGCCGCCCTGGTCCGCCGGCTGGAACTGCACGACCGGCCGGTCGGCCTGGTGGTCGCCGTGACCACCGTGGAGGCCGCGCCCGACCGCCACGACCTGGAGCACGCCCGGGCCCGGCTCACCCTGCTGGACGCAGCCGCCGAGCGGATCGGCACCACCCTGGACATCGGCACCACCTGCACCGAACTGGCCGACTTCACCGTGCCGCGGCTGGCCGACCTGGCCACCATCGACGTGCTGCCGCCGGAGGCCGCCGTCCGGGAGAGCGGCGCGGGCGGCGCGGTGCCCCGGCTGCGCCGCACCGCCGTGGCCCGGGCGCCGCAGCTGCTGGCCCGCCTCGCCGAGCTGGCCGCGCCCGGCGAGACCGTCCGCTACCGCCCCGGCACCGCCGCCGCCCGCTGCCTGGCCACCGGGAAGCCGGTGGCCGCCAACCAGCTGACCGCCGAGGAGCTGGCCGCCACCGCCGCCGACCCCGCCACCCTGGCCGCCTATCGGGCGGCCGGCGTGGACTCGCTGCTGGAGGTGCCGCTGACCGCCCGCGGCCAGCTGATCGGCATGCTCTCGCTGGCCCGCACCGCCGAGGCCTCGCCGTTCGGCTTCACCGACGACGACGTGGTGCTGGTCCAGGACCTGGCCGGCCGGGCCGCCCTCAGCATCGACAACGCCCGCCGCTACACCCGCTCCCAGGGCATCGCGCTGGAGCTGCAGCGCGCCCTGCTCGCCGAGCCCGGCAGCCCGCACCCCAACCTGGAACTGGCCTCCCGCTACCTGCCCTCCGGCACCAGCTCGGTGGTCGGCGGCGACTGGTACGAGACGGTCCGGCTGCCGTTCGGCCGCACCCTGCTGGTGATGGGCGACGTGATGGGCCATGGCGTGGAGGCGGCCGTGGACATGAGCAGCTACCGCTCGATGCTGCGCTACATCGCCTCCATGGACCTGCCGCCGCACCGCATCCTGCGCCAGCTGGACCACCTGATCTCGGAGAACGAGTCGGCCCGCCCCGCCACCTGCCTGCTCGCCCTCGCCGACCCGGCCCGGCAGCGCTGGACCCTGAGCAGCGCCGGCCACCTGCCGCCCGCCCTGCTCACCGCCGGGCGGCCGATAGAGCTGCTGGCCGTGCCGACCGGCCCGCCGCTCGGCACCGGCCTGGGCGGCTACGAGCAGACCGCCCGCGAGCTGCGGCCCGGCCAGGTGCTGATGCTCTACACCGACGGCCTGGTGGAGCGCCGCGGCGAGGACATCGACGACTCGCTGGCCCGGCTGGCCGGCCTGCACCTGCCGGTCGGCGGCGACCTGGAGGACCTGCTGGACGCGGCCCTGCACGGCCTGACCCCGCAGGCCGCCGAGGACGACATCGCGCTGCTGGCGGCCCGGGCCAGGGCCCGCCCGGGTGTCGGACCCCGGGCCTAACCTGGGCTGCATGGCCGCCGACCTCCCGCCCGCCCGCCACCTGCTGCGCGCCAAGGACCTCGCCGACGCCCGGTACGCCGAACCCCTCGGGGTGGCCGACCTGGCGGCGGCGGCCGGGCTCTCCCGCGCGCACTTCAGCCGCGCCTTCCGGCAGGCCTTCGGCGAGTCGCCGCACGTCTACCTGCTGACCCGGCGGCTGGAGCGGGCCGCCCACCTGCTGCGGCACACCGACCGGCCGATCGCCGAGATCTGCTACGCGGTCGGCCTGAGCAGCCTGGGCTCCTTCACCACCAGCTTCACCCGGATGTACGGGCATTCCCCGGCCGCCTACCGGGCCGCCTACCCGCCGGCCGCCGACTACGCCCGGGTGCCCAGCTGCATGCTGCGCGCCTACGGCCGGCCGCAACACCGCACGTTTCGAGAAGACGGCGCCTGACACCACACCCTAGGTTTGGGGCATGTCCTCCGGGCGGGCGCACGCGGCCCCCGGCGGAGCGCGGAGTACCGAGGAAAGGTGGAAGAGGACCATGAGCATGAAGATCAGCACGATACAGGTCTGGGTGCACGACCAGGACGCGGCGCTGGAGTTCTGGACCAAGAAGGTGGGCTTCCAGGTCACCGCCGATGTGACCGTGGCCGAGCTGGGCAACTTCCGCTGGCTGACCGTCGGCCCGGCCGGCCAGCCCGACGTGTCGCTCAGCCTGATGGCGGTGCCCGGCCAGCCGGTGATGGACGAGCAGACCCGCGACCAGGTGCTCGAGGTGGTCGGCAAGGGCTTCGCCAACACGGTCTTCCTCACCACCGACGACGTGGACGGCGACTACGCCCGGATGACCGCCCTGGGCGTGGAGTTCGTCGAGAAGCCGGAGGACCGCCCGTACGGCCGTGACTGCGGCTTCCGCGACCCGTCCGGCAACCACATCCGGCTCAGCCAGCTGAACCCCGACTTCGCGGGCTGACGCCGCTCCTGACGCTCCGTACGACGGGCCCCGCCACCGGAGGGTGGCGGGGCCCGTCGGCGTTCCGACCCCGGATCAGCCGGCGGCGACCGCCCGCACCGCCTCGGCCACCGGCTCGCTGCCGCCGATCAGCTCCAGCGTCCGGCGGGCGGTGCCCGGCTCGTCGAGCAGCGCGGCCAGCACGGCGGCCACGTCGTCGCGCGGCACCTGGCCGCGGCCGGTGGACTCGGCCAGCGCCACCCTCCCGGTGCCGGGCCCGTCGGTCAGCGCGCCCGGGCGCAGCACCGTCCAGTCCAGGCCCGGGCGGGAGCGCACGTCGTCGTCCGCCGCGCCCTTGGCCCGCAGGTAGCGGGTGAAGACCTCGTCCGCGCCGCCGCTCGCTCCGGCGTCGGCGCCCATCGAGGAGACCACCAGGAAACGCCGCACCCCGGCGGTCTCGGCCGCGTCGGCGAAGAGCGTGCAGGCGCCCCGGTCCACGGTGTCCTTGCGGTCCGCGCCGCTGCCCGGGCCGGCGCCGGCCGCGAAGACGGCGGCGTCCGCGCCCTCGAGGTGGCGGGCCACCTCGTCCACCGTGGCCGACTCCAGGTCGCAGACCACCGGCACCGCGCCGGCCGCCTCCAGGTCGCCGGACTGCTCGACCCGCCGGATCAGGCCGGCCACCTCGTCGCCCCGCGCGCTCAGCAGCCGCTCCAGCCGCCGCGCGATCTGTCCATGTCCGCCCGCGATGACAATGCGCATGCGGCCGAGCATACGGGCGCCCGCCCCGGCGGACCCGGCGAACCGCCGGGACTGATCCCCCGTCACCCGGCGGCCACCTCGGCGCCACCGTACGCTCGGGAAACCGTTTCCCCCGCGCACCGCCGCGCTGGCATGCTGGCCGGGTGGAGAAGCAGCAGATCACCATCGGCTTCGCGGCCGACCTGCACGTGTTCGTCCCGGCCCGGCAGCGCACCGACGCCTCGGCGGTCCTGGTGGACGGCGTGTCCTCGCTGGGCCACGTGGTGGAGTCACTGGGCGTGCCGCTGACCGAGGTCGGCGCGCTGCTGGTGGACGGCGCGCCGGTGCGCCCCGGCCACGTCCCGGCCGCCGGCGAGCGCATCGAGGTGCGGGCCTTCGGGCGTCCGCAGCCGCTGCCCGGCCCGGCCCGCTTCCTGCTCGACGTGCACCTCGGCACGCTGGCCCGCCGGCTGCGGCTGCTCGGCGTGGACGCCGCCTACGAGAACCTGGACATCGGCGACGCCGCGCTGGCCGCCCGCTCCGCCGCCGAGCAGCGGGTGATGCTCTCCCGCGACCGCGGCCTGCTGCGCCGCCGCGAGCTCTGGGCCGGCGGCTACGTCTACAGCCACCGCCCCGACGAGCAACTGCACGACGTGCTCTCCCGGTTCGCACCCGCGCTCGCGCCGTGGACCAGGTGCACGGCCTGCAACGGGCTGCTCCGGCCGACCACCAAGTCCGCCGTCCACGAGCAGTTGGAGGACGGCACCGAGCGCTCCTACGACGCCTTCGCCCAGTGCGGCAGCTGCGGCCAGGTCTACTGGCGCGGCGCCCACCACGCCCGGCTGGACGCGATCGTCGAGGAAGCCCTGCGCGCGTACGCCTGACCCGTCACTCCTGCTGCTCCGGCGGCTGAGGCTGCGGCTGCCGCGCCGCGCCCTGCCGCAGCGCGTCCAGCACCGCCAGGCCCTGCCCGACGATGCCGGTGGCCACCTGGGTCAGCCCCTCGCTGCCGTTCAGCACGGTCAGGTTGGCGCCCGCCAGGCTGCGGGCCGCCGCCTCGACCAGCGCGGGCAGGTTCTCCACCACCCGGTTGGCGGCGATCAGCTCCTGGGCACCGTCGCGCAGCGAGTCGGCGCGGGCCGAGTTGGCGGCCGCCTGGGCCTCGGCGGTGGTCCGCTCGGCGTAGGCGGCGCCGTCCGCCTGCACCCGGGCGGCCTGCGCCTCGGCGGTGGCCAGCGTGGTGCGGCGGTAGGCCTCGCCCTCGGCCTCGAACTTGGCCCGGTCCCGCTGGGCCTCGGCCAGGGTCCGCTGGCGGTAGGCCTCGGCGTCGGCCGGGCGGCGCACCTCGGCCTCCAGCCGCTGGGCGGCCAGGTCGGCGTGCCGGCGGGCCAGCGCGGTCTGCTCCTCGATGACCTCCTGGGTGGCCCGGGCCTCGGCCAGCGGTCCGGCCTGGGCGGCCTGGGCGTTGGCCTGCTCGGTCTCGGCGACGAAGCCGGCCCGCTTGATCGCGGTGTCCCGCTCGTACTGGGCCTTGAGCGCGGCGGCCTCCTGCTCGCGCTGGGCGGCCTCCTGGTCGGCGCGGGCCTGGGCGATCCGGGCCTGGCTGGCCACGGCGGCGGCGTGCGGGGCGGCCAGGTTGGTGATGTAGCCGGTGGAGTCCTCGATCTCCTGGATCTGCAGCGCGTCCACCACGATGCCCAGCTTCTCCATCTCGGAGTGGCTGCCCGCCTTGACCTCCTGGGCCACCCGGTCGCGCTCCCGGATGATCTGCTCCACCGTCAGACCGCCGACGATGGACCGCAGATGGCCCGCGAAGATCCGGCCGACCAGCTCCTCCATCCGCCGCTGCTCGGTCAGGAACCGCCGGGCGGCGTTGGCGATCGAGACCGGATCGTCGCCGACCTTGAACACGGTGACCGCCCGCACCCGCAGCTTGATGCCCTGCTGGGTCACGCAGTCCTCGGAGATCTCGGCCTCGCGCAGCGCCAGCGAGAGCATCCGGGCCTTCTGCTTGATCGGCAGCACGAAGCTGCCGTGGCCGGTGACGATCCGGAACTGGGTGTCCTGGGCCTGCCGTTTGGACCCCGAGATCAGCAGCGCCTCGTTGGGCGCCGGTACGTACCAGAACAACATGGCCGGTCTCCTCAGCTGTCGGGGAACGGAACGACGACGACGGACCGGGCGGAGGACTGCTCGACCACCATGACGATGGTGTTGCGGGGGATCGGCCGCTCGGCCCAGGCGGCGAAGGCCTCGCTGCCGCCGCGCACCGGGACCAGCACCTCGCCGGGCCCGTCGGCCGGGATCGAGACGGTGACCCGGCCGATCGCGCCGACCGGGCTCTGCTCCGCCGCGTCCGGCACACCCATCAGGCTCACCCGCTCCCGCCCGTCCGCACCGCCGGCCATCGCTCCTGTCCTCCAATCTAACGAGCCCCGGCCGGAAAGGCGCCGGTCCGGAGCGCACGGCTCGGCCCGCCACTCACCCGGTCGGCGCATTCCCCGGGCGCGCCGTCCGCGCCGGGGCGCCCGGCCGTGCCAGCCTGGGGCCTGTCGTACGGGCCCCGAGCCGGCCGCCCCTCGTTCCCACGGGAGCTGATATGACGTCAGATCCCGCCGATCCCCCGGCCGCCCGACCGCATATGCCGGGCTACGGCGTGCTGCCCGCCGGCGAGGGGCGCGGGCTGCTGCCCTGGTTCTGGGCCGAGCGCCGGCTGGCCGACTCGCACGAGTACTGGGTCGGCTCGGTGCGCCCGGACGGGCGGCCGCACCTGATGCCGGTCTGGGGCGTCTGGCTGCGAGGCTCGCTCTGGTTCAGCAGCAGCGTGCGCTCGCGCAAGTACCGCAACCTGGCGGCCCGCCCGGCCTGCACGGTGGCCACCGACGACGCGCACCAGCCGGTGGTGCTGGACGGGGACGCGGCCGCCGTGACCGACCCGGCCGGGATCGCCGGCTTCCTGGCCGCGCTCAACGCCAAGTACGCCACCGCCTACGGTCCGGAGTTCCTGGACCCGGCGGTGAACGCCACCCTGCGGGTGGTGCCGCGCAGCGTCTTCGGGCTGGACGACGCGGACTTCACCGGCACTCCGACCCGCTGGACCTTCCGCTCCGGCTGACATAATCGTCACCGTGCGCATCCTCATCGCCACCGCCGGCTCCCGCGGCGACGTCGCGCCCTACACCGGCCTCGGCGCCCGCCTGCGACAGGCCGGGCACCAGGTCGCCCTGGCCTCCCACCAGGGGTTCGCCGAGCTGGTCGCGGCGGCCGGCCTGGAGTTCCGCGCGCTCCCGGTGGACCCGCGCCAGGCGCTCGCCTCCCGGGGCGGGCAGCGCCTGCTCGCGGCCGGCAACGGGCCCCGGGCGGTGCTCGAACTGCTGAAGCTGGGGCGGGAGTTCATGCCCGAGCTGGCCGCCGGGCTGCTCGCCGCGACGGAGGCCGGCACCGATCTACTGCTGCTCAGCAGCACCACCGCGCCGTTCGGCGAGGTGATCGCCGCCGCGCTCGGCCTGCCCGCTCTCCGGGTCTACCTCCAACCCCTGGACCCGACGGGCGAGTTCCCGCCGATCGTGGCCGGCCCGCGGTCCTTCGGCCGGCTCGGCAACCGGGCCGCCGGACAGGCCGCCCGGCTGGCCCTCGACCAGCTCTTCGGCCCGACCGTGCGACAACTCCGCCGCCGACTCGGCCCCGGCGCCCGCCAGGCCGTCGACTCGCCGACCCTGCACGGCATCTCGCCGACCGTGCTGCCGCGCCCCCGGGACTGGCATCCGGGGCTGACGGTCGACGGCTACTGGTGGCCGCACCACCCGGACGGCTGGCAGCCGCCCGCCGAGCTGGCCGACTTCCTCCAGGCCGGCCCGCCGCCGGTCTTCCTCGGCTTCGGCAGCCTGGTCACCGATGCCGACCGGCTCGGCCGGGTGGTCGGCACCGCCCTGCGCCGGGCCCGGCTGCGGGCCGTGGTGCAGGCGGGCTGGACCGGCCTGCGGGTCGAGGGGGACGGGGTGCTGGCGGTCGGCGACCTGCCGCACCACTGGCTCTTCCCCCGGGTCGCCGCCGTGGTCCACCACGCGGGCGCGGGCACCACCGCGGCCGGGCTGCGCGCGGGCGTCCCGGCGGTGCCGGTGCCGGCCCAACTCGACGCCCCCTTCTGGTCGGCCCGGCTGACCGCCCTGGGGGTCAGCCCGGGCCCGGTACCGCTGCGCGAGCTCACCGCGGACCGGCTGGCGGCGGCCCTGCACCGGGCCGTCCACGAGCCCCGGCACCGCGACCGGGCCCGCGCGGTGGCCGGGCGGATCGCGGCGGAGGACGGCGCGGCGGCCGTGCTGCGCGCGGTGGAGCGGATCCGCACCCGCTGAGCGCCCCGAACCGCCGCGCGCGGGGCTACACTTGTGCGTACACCAGACAACCGGAGAGAGCCGCACCGCCCTCGGAGACGTCCGACGGCCGTCCGAGCGACTCCCGTGTCCAGGAGGCCTGGCCAGGCCCCCGGTGGGACCAGTCGACAGCGCCGCCCCGAGCGACGGCAGGAGCGCGCCGAGCCGATGCCGTGCCCTACCGGGGACCGACCCATGCCGTCACTGCGGCAGCTCCTGCTCGGTCCAGATGGTCTTGCCCGAGGAGGTGTACCGGCTGCCCCACCGCCTGGTCAGCTGCGCCACCAGGTAGAGCCCGCGCCCGCCCTCGTCGGTGAGCCGGGCCCGCCGCATCCGCGGCTGGGTGCTGCTGCCGTCCGACACCTCGCAGGTGAGGGTGTCCGCCCGGATCAGCCGCACCACCACCGGGCCCCCCGCGTACCGGATGGCATTGGTGACCAGCTCGCTCAGCACCAGTTCGGTGGTGAAGGCCAGCTCGCCCAGCCCCCAGCGGTCGAGGGTGGCGGTGGCGTCCTCGCGGACCCGGGCGACCGCCGCCGGGTCCGGCTCCACGCTCCACACCGCCGTGTCGGCGGGCGGCACGGTCTTGGTGCGGGCCAGCAGCAGCGTGACGTCGTCGTGCAGCCGGGTCGGCGGCAGCCCGGCCACCAGCCGCTGCCCGGCCTCCCGCAGCGGCACCTCCAGTCCGCGCACGGCGGCCAGCCGGCGCAGCAGTTCGGCGGTCCCGGCGTCGATGTCGCCGTCGCCCCGCTCGATCAGCCCGTCGGTGTAGAGCGCCAGCACGCTGCCCTCGGGCAGTTCCACCGGCGTCGACTCGAAGGGCAGGCCGCCGACCCCGAGCGGCGGCCCGGGCGCGACGGGCAGCACGGCCGCGCTGCCGTCCGGGTAGGCGACGGCCGGCGGCGGGTGCCCGGCGCTGGCCACGGTGCAGATCCGGGAGACCGGGTCGTAGACCGCGTAGAGGCAGGTGCCGCCGAAGGAGCCGGGCTCGGGCCGGGCGGGCGGGACCGGCCCGGGCTGCGGGGGTTCGGCCGGCCCCTCGGCGCCCTCCTCGTCCACGTCGGCCACCAGCGCCGCCTCCACCAGCAGCTGGGCGACCAGGTCGTCCAGGTGCACCAGCAGTTCGTCCGGCTCCAGGTCCAGATCGGCCAGGGTCCGCACGGCGGTGCGCAGCCGGCCCATCGTGGCCGAGGCGTGCAGGCCGTGCCCGGTGACGTCGCCGACCACCAGCGCGACCCGGGCCGAGGAGAGCGGGATGACGTCGAACCAGTCGCCGCCCACCCCGCCGACGGTGTCGGTGGGCAGGTAGACGCTGGCGGTGGAGACCGCGGCGACCGAGCGCACGGCGGGCGGCAGCAGGCTGCGCTGCAGCCCGATCGCGGCCCGGTGCTCGCGGGTGTAGCGGCGGGCGTTGTCCAGGGCGAGCGCGACCCGGGCGGCGAGCTCGCGCATCAGCGCCCGGTCCTCCTCCACGAAGGCGTCCTTCCAGCGCTCCCGGCTCACGCTGATCCGGCCGAGCAGCACGCCGCGGGCGATCAGCGGCACGGTGATCGCCCAGGCCTGGGCCGGGTCCTCGGGCTCGCTCAGCCCGTCCTCGTCCACCAGCACGGTGTCGCCGAGCGGCGGGCGGGCCTCGGGCGGTCCGGCCACCGCGATCCGGCGCAGCAGCAGCCGGCCGTCCTCCTCCGGCACCGGCTCCTCGCCGGTGGAGACCGCGGCGGCCACCTCCACGGCCGCGACGTCGGCGAAGCCGATCACCAGGGCGTCGGCCATGTGCCGGGCGTTGTCGCCGACCGAGAGCGAGTGGCCGGCCGAGGCGGTCACCTGGTGCAGCAGGGCGAGCCGGCGGCGGGCCTGGTACTGCTCGGTGATGTCGTTGAAGAGCGCGGTGACCCCGATCACCGTGCCGTCGGTGGCCTGCAGCCGGAAGGCGGAGATGGCCATCATGCGGCCGCTGCGCGGGTCGACCAGGGTGCGGGCCAGCTCCTCGCCGAGCACCAGCGGCTGGCCGGTGCGCAGCACCTCGCGCAGCAGCACCTCCAGCGCGAGGGCGTCCTCGGTCCGCAGGAAGTCGTTCAGCCGGCGCCCGGCGAGGTCGTCGGGCACGCCGGTGTAGGGCAGCAGGTGGGTGTTGGTCCGGATGATCTGCAGGTCGGCGTCGAAGACGGCCAGGCCGAACCGGTCCTGGAGGAAGAGCTCCCGGGTGAAGGCCTGGTCCTGGCGCCAGCGGTCGGCCTGCCGGGCGGTGGCGCCGAGCACCACGTAGCGCGGGGCGCGCCGGTCCCGGGGGTCGGGGCCGCGCAGTCTGAGCACCCGGATGTCCAGCTCGGCCGGCTCGCCGTCCTCGCCGGTGCGCACGGTCACCCGGCCGCGCCAGCCGCCGATCGCGCCGTCGGTCCGGTCGGCCGCCCGCGGCCCGCCGGCCAGCACCAGGTCGCTGAGCGGGCGGCCGCGCAGCCTGTCGACCGGCAGCCCGAGCAGCCGTTCCGCGGCGGCGGTGCCGGCCAGCACCTGGCCGCCGCCGTCGACCAGTACCCCTGCCACTCCGCTGAGGAACGGGAAGCGGGAGTCGTCCAAATCGTCCACCTCGCCCGGTTCTGCCCTTCCCATCCTGGCCCGGCGCAGTGCCGCGCGGGCGCGCGGCACTCCGGCAGGGTCCGTCCGATCACGGTCCGTCCGATCAGTGGCCGCCGGCGTCCAGCACCTCGACGTCGGCCACGTTGCGCTCGATCTCCTCGGCGGGCAGCGCCACCGCCAGGGCCCAGTAGTAGACGGCGAGCGAGAAGCCGGCCACGACCCCCAGGTCCCACCAGAGCGGCAGGTTGCCGGTGGCGCCCGCGCCGAACTGGCCCTGCCAGGAGATCAGCCCCATGCCCAGCAGGTAGACCGGCAGCCACTGGCCGGCCCTGAAGTCCATCCGCGGCGCCTGCGGCAGGCCCTTGGCCCGGGCCCAGGCCGCGTAGCCGCCGAGCAGGAGGTAGCCGATCAGGATGGAGGCGCCCAGGCGCCAGAGGGTGTCCCAGCCGGACCAGTAGATGACCAGTCCGGCGATGACGAAGGAGAGCGGGGAGACCAGCCCGCCGGCCGGCAGCCGGTAGGAGCGCTCCAGGTCGGGGAAGCGCCGCCGGAGCACCCCGAAGGCGAGCGGCGCGCCCGCGTACATCAGCACCACGGCGGAGGTGATGAAGCTGACCAGCCGCTGCCAGCTGGGGAAGGGCAGGAAGCAGAGCACCCCGGCGGCCCAGGCCACCACCAGGCCCAGCCAGGGCACGGCCCGCCGGTCGGTGGCCTGCAGCGCCTGCGGTGCGTAGCCGTTGCGGCTGAGGCCGTAGCTGATCCGGGAGCTGGAGGTGATGTAGATCAGGCCGGTGCCGGCGGGCGAGACCACGGCGTCGATGTAGAGCACGGTGGCCAGCCAGCCGAGGCCGATCAGCGCGGCCAGCCCGGCGAACGGGCCGCTGATCCCGTGGTAGTCCAGCGCACCCCAGCCGGCGGCGAAGGTGTCCGGCGGCAGCGCGCCGATGAAGACCACCTGGAGCATCAGGTAGATCAGCGAGCCGATCAGCACCGAGCCGAGCACGGCGCGCGGGATGTCCCGGCGCGGGTTGCGGGACTCGCCGGCCCACTGGATCGCCTGCTCGAAGCCGAGCAGCGCGAAGATCACCCCGCTGGTGCTGATCGCCGAGAGCACCCCGCGGGCGCCGAACGGGGCGAAGCCCTGGCTGTGGAAGTTGCTCGCGTGGAACTCCTTGAGCCCGAACACCACCATGGTCACCACCGGGACGGCGACCTTCCACCAGGTGGCCGCGCTGTTGGTGTGCGCGAGCCACTTGACGCCGAGGAAGTTGATCGCGGCGAAGATCGCCAGCAGGGCGGCGGCCACCACGAAGCCGGCGGCGGTCAGGGTCTGGTCCTTGTGGTGCTGCAGGCCGGAGGCCCAGGTCCAGTGCTGGGAGTAGCCGATCATCGCCTGCACCTCGATCGGCGCGATGGTGGCGGCCTGCAGCCAGGTGAACCAGCCGAAGCTCATGCCGACGAAGCCGCCGAAGGCGTAGTGCGGGTAGCGGGCGGTGCCGCCGGCCACCGGGAAGAGGCCGCCGAGCTCGGCGTGCACCAGGGCGAGCAGCACGATGGCGACGGCGCCGACGCCCCAGGAGAGCATCGCGGCGGGTCCGGCTGCGCGGACGGCCTTCTCGGCGCCGAACAGCCAGCCGGAGCCGATGATCGCCCCGACCGAGGCCCAGAGCAGCCCCGCCAGCCCGACCTCGCGGCGCAGCGCGTGCCGTCCGCGGCCGCGTCCGCCGTTGGGCCGGCCGTTGGGTCCGCCTGGTGCCGGATGTGGTGCGGCCATGGGGGCGGGCCCTCCGATCGACGGCGGTGGCGGTGACTGGGCCTGACGCTGCCTCAGATCGGGGGCGGGCCGGGCGGTGCGCGCGGGAGCGGCGGCGGAGCGCCAGCCATCCGGCGCAGTCATATCGGCTGAAATGAACGGGGTGCGGCGGCTGATCCATGACGGTTGCTAAACGCGGGCGCGCCTGGCAGGCTCTTCACCGCCAGACCTGCGGACCCGCCGCCCAGTACCAGAGGACGTCCCGTGCGCAGCAGACCCCCGCTTGAGCGGACCACCCGGCCCGACGCCTCCGACCTCGCGTCCGGCCCCGCGTCCGGCCTCGCGTCCGGCCCCGCGTCCGGCCTCGCGTCCGGCCTCGCGTCGGCCGGCCCGAGCCGCCTGGACCGGGTCCCCCTCCCGGTCCAGGCCTCCGCTCCGACCCGCTACGCGCTGAGGTTGCGCTCCACGGCGGCCAGCAGCCGGACCAGCTCGGCGCGCTCCCCGGAGTCCAGCCCGGCCACCGTCAGCTGCTCCAGGTCCCGCCAGATCCCGCCGACCTGCTCGCGCAGCGCCCGCGCCGCCGCCGTCGGCTCCACGATCACCGCCCGCCGGTCCAGTGCGCTGCGGCTGCGCCGGACGAACCCGGCCTGCTCCAGCCGCTGCACCATCCGGGTCACCGTCGAGGCGTCCAGCCCCAGCAGCTCGATCAACTCGCCCTGCGGCAGCGCCCCGCGCTCCCAGAGCGCCATCATCAGCAGCTCCTGCCCGGCGTGCAGGCCGGAACGGCGCAGCATCCGCTCGGCGGCGGCCCGGTGCAGGCGGGCCACCCGCGCGATGGCGTGGCCGGTGGTGTCGGTGGAGGCACTCACGCGCTGATTGTACGCACAACGGGGAGCCCTTTCGGAATAGCGGATACCCTGGGATCTCCCTTGCCATAAAAGGACCTTAAGTGTGCCAATTTGTATAGTTGGCCGGACAACTTATTCACGTTGACGGCACGACAACCCCACCCGGCGCGCGACCCACGACCGCACCTTCCGTCCACCCCGTCGGGACAGCGTCCCCACATACGTGATTCTCATGTGATGTGTGCGATGCGGGGTTGTTATCGAGATGATGATCCGTCTAGTCTCCCTGCCAGGCCCGCTCACGCGGGCACCGGACGCGGCACGCCGAACCCTGCCCACCACGTCCGCGGCTCCCGACACCACGACTCGTCAGGGCAGGGACGGGGGACCCAGGTTCTCCACCGCCGTCCCGCACGGCTAGGGGTGAAGCCGGGCGCAGGGGTATTCCGCTGCGGCCGGCCGGGCCAACCTCACCGGCCCGAACCCGACAGCTCACCTCGCAGGCGTGCGGAGAGGGACATCTTCATGGTCTTCACCGGACCGGGCCGGCACCGCCGCCCGACCCAGGCCGAACGCGCCGTCGCCACCGCCACCGTGGTGGGCGCCGGGCTGGCGCTGCCGCTGCTCGCGGCCACCGGCGCGCACGCCGCCCAGGCTCCCGACTGGGACGCGCTCGCCCAGTGCGAGACCGGCGGCAACTGGACCATGGACACCGGCGACGGCTACTACGGCGGGCTGCACCTGACCCAGCGCCAGTGGGACGCGCACGGCGGCGACCTGTTCGGCGCGGAGCCCTCGCACGCCACCAAGGCGCAGCAGATCACGGTGGCGGGCGCGGTGTTCGCCGACGAGGGGCCGAGCGCCTGGCCGTCCTGCGCGACGGCCGCGGGGCTGACGGGTCAGGGTGACCAGGGCGGGCAGGGCGGCCAGCCGAGCGCGGCGCCTACGGCTGCGGCCACCGCCACGCCCACCGCCGCGCCGACGCCCGCGCCGGGCGATCCGGGGACGGCCGCGCCGGCTCCTGCCGCCACGCCCACCGCGGCGCCGTCGGCGGACCCGACCGCCGCGCCCACGCCCACCGCCGGGAGCTCCACCGCCGCGCCCGCGCAGCCCGCGCCCGCGGCCACCTCGACGCCTCCGGCCGCACCCGCGCCCTCGGCTTCGGCCGCGCCCACCCAGGCGCCCGCGCAGGCGAGCACCGCCCCCGCTCCCGGGCAGTCGGCGCCCGTCTCCGCCCCGGCCACCAGCGCGCCGGGCGCCCCCGCGGGCACGCCTGCGCCGGTCGCGACGCCCGTCACTCCGGTCATGCCCGTGGTGCCGGTGGTGCCCGCCTCGCTCGCGGCCGCCCCCACGGCCGCCCCCGGCGGCGAGTACACCGTGGTCGGCGGCGACACCCTCTCCGGCATCGCCTACGCCCACCACCTGGACGGCTGGCAGCAGTTCTACCAGCAGAACGCCGGCGTGGTCGGCGACAACCCGAACCTGATCTACCCGGGCCAGCAGCTCCACCTGTCCTGACGCGCTCGGCGGGGCGAACGGTGCGTCCACGGCCCGACGAGCCGTCACAATGGACCCATGTCCCGACGCACCGCCCGCCCTGCCAAGCGCCCCGCCGCGCCCGTCCTCCCGCAGGACTGCCCCTGCGGCCTGCCCGCCGCCTACGCCGACTGCTGCGGCCGGCTGCACCGCGGACTCGCCCCCGCCGCCACCGCCGAGCAGCTGATGCGCTCGCGCTACAGCGCCTTCGCCGTCCGGGACACCGCCTACCTGCTGCGCAGCTGGCACCCCGACACCCGCCCCGCCGAGCTGGACCTGGCGCCCGCACTGAGCTGGGAGCGGCTGGAGATCATCGGCAGCACCGAGGGCGGCCCGTTCCACACCGCCGGCACGGTGGAGTTCCGCGCCCACTACCGCGAGCACGGCGTGCCGGGCAGCCTGCACGAGAACAGCCGCTTCCTGCGCCACGAGGGCGCCTGGGTCTACCTGGACGGCGACCACTGCGACGACTGACCCCGCCCGCACCAGTCCTCCAGGAGAGCTCCGCGATGGCCCAACTCCCGCTCGCCGACCACCTGCGCACCCTGCCGCACGGAATCCTGTTCGGCCTGGTCCACTTCACCGACACCGAGGGCAACCCGCTGCTGCTGAAGTCGGTCTACGACCCCGAGGTCTGGCAACTGGCGGGCGGCAACCTGGAGTTCGACAGCGAGCCGTGGCACTGCGCCCGGCGCGAGGTGCTGGAGGAGACCGGCCTGGTGCTGCCCGCCGAGCCGGCCGCGCCGCTGCTGGCGCTGCTCTTCCTGCCCGCCGCGGGCGAGTGGCCGTTCCGGGTCGGCGTGGTCTTCGACGGCGGCGCGCTCAGCGCCGAGCAGCTGGCCGGCCTGGTGCTGGACCCGGCCGAGCACACCGAGTTCGCCGTCCGCCCGCTCACCGAGTGGCGCACCGTGCTGAGCCCGGTCCGGCTGGCGCTGGTGGAGGCCGTCGCCGAGGCCCGCCGCACCGGCCGGGCCGCCTACCTGCACCTGCCGGGCCCGCGCAGGCCGAGCTGAACCCGCGCCACCCCGCACCGACACCTTCGACCCACCCGACGAGAGGACCCGCAGTGTCGCCGACGACCACCGAGGACCAGCAGCGCCGCGCACTCGCCTTCCGAGAACTGCACGCCGGTCCGGGCGCCTTCGTCATCCCCAACGCCTGGGACGCCGGCACCGCCCGGCTGCTCACCGGCCTGGGCTTCGCCGCCCTGGCCACCACCAGCGGCGGCCTGGCGTTCAGCCTGGGCCGGGGCGACGGCGCCAACCTGGTCACCCGCGACGAGGCACTGGCCAACGCCCGCGCCCTGGTCGCCGCCTCCCACCTGCCGGTCTCCGCCGACCTGGAGAGCGGCTACGGCGAGGACCCGGAGCAGGTCGCCGAGACCATCCGGCTGGCGGCCGCGAGCGGCGTGGTCGGCGGCTCGATCGAGGACGCGACGGGCGACCCGGACGAGCCGCTGCACCCGTTCGCGGAGGCCGTCGCCCGGGTCCGCGCCGCCGTGCTGGCCGCGCGCGAACTCGACTTCCCGTTCACGGTCACCGCCCGCGCGGAGAACTTCCTCTACGGCAAGCCCGACCTGGACGACACCATCCGCCGCCTCCAGGCCTTCGAGGCGGCGGGCGCCGACGTCCTGTTCGCCCCCGGCCTGCCGGACGCCGAGTCCGTGCGCGCCGTCTGCTCGGCCGTCTCCCAGCCGGTCAACGTCCTGGTCGCCGGTCCGCTGCTGGAGCTGACGGTCGACCAGCTCACCGAGCTGGGCGCCCGCCGGATCAGCCTGGGCTCGGGCCTCTCCCGGCTCGCCCTCACCTCCACCGTCAACGCCGCCCGCACCATCCAGCACACCGGCACCTTCGCCCCGATCGCCGAGGCCCTCCCCTACGGCACCGTGAACGCCCTGCTCAGCTGAGGCTCACCCGAGGTCGATCGCCAGCTGGCTGCCGATCTCCCGGTACCCCAGCGCCACCGCCGCCCGCCGCGAGGCGGGCACCCGCGCCCGCCACTGCGGCAACAGCCCCGCACCGAGCGCGTGCGCGGTGGCCGCCGTCCCCGTCACCCGCACCAGACCGCGCCCGCGCCACGCGGGCGCGGTCAGCACGCTCAGGTGCGCGCCCCGCCCCGCCCACACCTGGTACCCGGCGGCGGCCACCACCTCGCCGTCCACCCGCACCACGAAGGCCGGCGAGCCGATCTCGAACAGCCCGGCCTCCTGGGTGTCGTCCTCCCCGGCCGCCTCCTCCAGCCGCCGCAACGCCGGATCGCTCCCGGGCAGTTGCTCCACCGCCCACTCCCCCGCCGCCACCGGCCGGAACTCTGCCTCGTCCAGGTACGCCAACGCCACCGGCCCGAGCACCCGCGCCTCCGGGAAGACCGCCCCCAGCTCCGCCACCCCCGCCTTCGCCAGCCCCTCCCGCACCATCCGCGCCACCCGCTCATCGGGCGCGCTCGCGATCACGGACCCGGCGACCTCCACCACCCCGGCCCACCCCCAGGGCGCGAGCGCCGCGCCCTGGGCGAGGACGGGGGTCACCTCGCCATCACTGAAGCGGGCTGCGCCGCCCAGGAGCTCGACCCACATCCGACGAGCCCTGGCGACTATCTGATCATCACTCATGCGACCATCATCCATCGCACTGTGCGCTGGTCGTGCCCGACCCGCTGCCGGCCCGGCGATGGCCAGAGCGGCGGCGTCCAGCGGGTGCGCGGTGGTGCTCGTGCCCCAGCGGTGCCAGTGCGCGATCCGCTCGCGCAGCTGCGCGCCGGCCGCGGTCGCGCCCAGCGCCTCCCGGCGGGCGGCGGGCGGGATCGCCACGGCGTCGAGCGGCGGTGCGACGGGGTGCCTTCAGGGGCTGCTAGCAGATCCTCAGCCGCGCCCGCACAGTCGCCCGCTCACCGGGCCCGAGGTTCCGGTTGCCGTGCGCCGCCTCCCCCGGTGCCTCCAGCACGAAGCCGAGCCCACCGAGGAACTGTGCTCCCGGCCGCCACCCCTCCGCGACCGACGCGACGACCTCGGTGCAGCCCTCCGCCGTCAGGGAGTCGATGAGTGCCGAGGCCACGGCCCGCCCCACGCCACGCCGACGGCAGTCGGGGTGGATCAGGAACATCCCGACCGAACACGCACCACGCTCGGGGTACTCCCGGACCGCGTCGACGAGACCGACGATCCGCCCCCCGGCCTCCAGCACCAGGATGGCCTTGTTCTCGAACTCCGCCCCCTCGGGCAGTCCGTAGTAGAGGCTCTGCACATCACCCGGCATGGCCGGCTGCCCGTGCGCGTACCCGAACCAGTCCTCGCAGGCCTCGAACAGCTCGAGCACACCGGCTTCGTCCGCCGGATCGAGATCACGGATCCGAAGGCGGCGACCGCCCGAGTCCACCTCCAGCAGCATGCCGACCACCGTACGCTCACCTCCCGCACGGCAAGCCCATCGCCGCGCCGCCGCCCGTCCCGTCCCGCCTCGCCTGCCCGGACCGGGCCGCCCCATGCGTCCCGAGGCAACAGCCGGAACCGGTCGACGACATGACGCACCTACAGCACCGCACCGCCCGGCCGCTCACCGGCTCCGCCGCCGCCCGTCACTTCCCCCGCACCGTGCGGAACCCCGGGTGCACGCCGGGCACCAGGCCCTGCGCGTCCGCGACCCGCCGCAGCAGGGCGATGAACTGCTCGCGCTCCTCCCCCGACAGCGACTCGCACATCTGCCGCTCGTGCTCCATCGCCACCTTCGCCAACTCCCCCAGCAGCGCCGTGCCCTGGTCGGTGAGGTGGAGGGCGTAGAGGCGGCGGTCCTCCGCGTTGCGGCGGCGTTCGATCAGGCCGCGCTGCTCGAGGCCGTCGGCGAACGGGACGAAGCGGCTGGGCGGCATGCCGAGGTCGTCGGCGAGTTCGCGCTGACTGCGGCCGGGGGCGCGGGCCAGGGTGCGCAGCAGGCCGGCCTGGGCGGGGGTGAGGTCGAGGACGGCGATCCGCTCGGCGAAGCGCTCGGCCGCGTGGGCGCCGAGCTGGGCCAGCAGGAAGGCCGCGCCGCCCTGGGCCGGGGGGCGGCCGGCGGCCCCGGGGTTCGTAGTCATGGGGACATGATAGCCGCTTGACAATCGTTCCATTGTGTAATCATTATCTTGTGTATACCGCTACTCCGGGAGAAACCGAGAGGCCCGCCATGACCACCACCACCCCGCCCCCGACCCCCATCGCCGCCCCCGTCCCCAAGCCCGCGCGCCGTCCGCAGTCCGGACCGCCGCTGCTCGCCCCGGCGATCGCGGTCGCCGTCGTGACCATCGCCTACGCCGTGGTCAACCGCTCCACCCCGCATCCGGAGGCCTCGGGCGCCGCCGTCCTGCAGTACGCGCAACAGCACGGCGGGACGGCGCGGTTCGGCGCCTTCCTGCTGCTCTCCTCCGCGGTGCCGCTCGCGCTCTGCGCGGCGGTGTTCTACCGGCGGCTGCGCGCGCTCGGCATCACCGCGCCCGGGTCGGCGATCACCCTGGTCGGCGGGGTGCTGGGCGCCGGCGCGCTCGGCATCAGCGCCACCGCCGCCTGGGCGGGCAGCCGCCTGCCGGCCGACTCGCCGACAGCGCTGGCCCGGGCGCTCGCCGACATCTCGTTCGCCGCCGGCGGCCCGGCCTTCGCGGCCGGATTCGCGGTCTTCGCCGCCGGGGTCTCCGTCTCCGCGCTGAAGGCCCGGCTGCTGCCGCGAGCCGTCTGCTGGCCCGGCCTGGTGATCGCCGCCGCCGGAATGCTCGGACTGCTGGGCCTGCTGGTCAGCGGCTTCGCCTACCTGCTGCCGGTGGTGCGGTTCGGCGGCCTGATCTGGCTGCTCTTCGCCGCGGCCCTGCTGCCGGCCACCCGCCCCCGCACCACCTGACCCCTCGGACAACGCCGACAGCGCTTAGGAGCCCCACCATGACCAGCACCACCCTCCACCCCAGCCTCGCCGCCAAGACCGTCCTCGTCACCGGCGGTTCACGCGGCATCGGCGCCGACACCGCCCGGGCCTTCGCCGCGCAGGGCGCCAAGGTCGGCGTGGTCGGCCGGGACACCGCCGCACTGGCGGACGTCGTCGCGGGGATCACCGAATCCGGCGGCACCGCCCTCGCCCTGACCGCCGACGTCACCGACGCCGCCGCGGTGGCCTCCGCCCGGGACGCCGTCGAGTTCCAGCTCGGCCCGGTCGACGTGCTCTGCGCCTTCGCCGGCGGCCAGGGCTACCCGGTGAGGTCCACCGAACTGACCGAGCAGCGCTGGCGCGAGGTCCTGGACGCGGACCTGACCTCGGCCTTCCTCAGCATCCAGGCCGTCCTCCCCGGCATGGTCGAGCGCGGCTCGGGGAGCATCATCACCATGTCCTCCACGGCCGGCCGCCAGCCCGGCCAGGCCAACCTCGCCTACGCGGTCGCCAACGCGGGCATCGTGATGCTGACCCGCCACCTCGCCACCGAACTCGGCCCCCAGGGCATCCGGATCAACTGCCTCGCCCCGACCTCCATCCTCACCGAGAAGGTCCGCGCCAACATGCCCCCGGCCGTCCAGGACCAGGTCGCCGCCATCCACCCCCTGCGCCGCCTCGGCCTCCCCGCGGACGTCACCGAAGCCGCCCTCTTCCTCGCCTCCGACGCCGCCTCCTACCTCACCGGCCTCACCCTCGACATCTCCGGCGGCCGCGTCACCAACTGACTCGCCCGCCCGGACTCCCGGGCGCACGGGCGGGCAAGCCCAGACACCTCAACCGGACTGGTGCCACTCACCGAACACGGCCGCACACGCAAGGAAGAGCCCCATGAAGACCACCACCGCTCCCACACCCCGCATGCTCCCGGACGGCCCGAGGTGCCTGAGGACCCGGTTCCGCTGCCGCGCGGCATCCGCCGAAGCCTTGAACCGGGTACTGACTCCGCGGTAGTCGAGCACCAGGAGCATCCCCAGCGCTGCTACCGCGAGACCGCCGACCACAAAGGGAACACGCTCCACGTCAACCCCCTACCGAACGGACCACCGCGATCGTGCGGAGCGGAGCGTAGCACCGCCAAGTCCCGTCGGTAGCTGCGATTATGCGGACAGTACCGCCCGGGCTCACGGCTTCGGCAGCAGCCGCGGCTCCAACCGGTGCTCGACCGCCTTCTCGCCCTCCCGCTCGACCACGTAGGCCGCCTTGCCCTCCGTCTCCGCGACGACCTCCACCAGCTCCGTGCCTCGGTAGACCAGCCCCACGCCGTCGTCCGTGCAGTGGGTGGTGGGCAGGGTGCCGTCGGCGACCAGTTGGTGGACCAGGGGGCGGCGGCCGGGGTCGACGTCGTAGTGGACGCCGTTGCCGTACGGAAGGAGGCCCAACGCATTGGTGATCGGGCGGAGTTCGCGGCCGAAGGAGTCCGTCGTGCCGCCCTGGAACCAGCAGATCGAGCCCGCGCTGACGCCGCTGAGGACCACGCCGGCCTCCCAGGCGCGGCGCATGATCGCGTCGACGCCGTGGACGCGCCAGACGGCCAGCAGGTTGGCGACCGAGCCGCCCATCACCCAGACGACGTCCTGTTCCAGCACGGTGCCCTCGATGTCCGCCAGGTTGGGCATCGGGAAGAGGTGCAGCGGCGTCAGGTCGAAGCCGGCGACCCGGGCGGCCTCGGTCATCCGGCCGGTGAAGAACTCGGCGTCGCCGATTGCCGTGCCGACGTACATCACCCGGGGGCGGCGGCCGTGGGCGCCGGAGAGGTCGACGGCATGGTGGACCAAGGCGTCGAACTCCACCGGGGTGCGGGCACCGGGCCGGTGCCCGCCGGACGTGGCGAGGATGGTGGGTTCAGGAGCAGCCATGGTTCGTGATCATAGAGTGAGCGTGCGTGGGGACTTGCTCCGGGCCGGTGGCGGCGGGCTCCGAGGGCGGCCTGCGCGGGTACGCGCCTGCGGGTGACGGGTGCTCGGTGCTCGGTGTTCGGGGCTGGCGGGAACACGAACGACTACCCGCTGTGATGTGAGCCACAGACCCGTAACCGGACTGACGGATCGTCAATTAATCGATACATGACAACGATTCCGACGACTCGAGCCCCGCTGCGACTCCCCGACACCCCCACACCCCGCCCCGGCAGCACCGCCACCACCCACCTCACCACCCTCCTCTTCGGCTCCGACCGCGACCGCACCCACGCCCCCTGGCGCGCCCTCACCACCGACCCCGCCATGCACCGCGCCCCCGAGGACGCCCCCGCCGACCAGATCGCCGCCTCCTACGACCGCCTGCGCCGGATCAACGCGGTCACCCCCGCCCCGGCCGCCCTCGCCGCCGATCCCCGCCGCCTGGCCGCCCTGCACGAGTGGACCGCCCCGCTCGACGGCGCGCTCACCGTGCTCGCGGGCATCCACTACAACCTCTTCCTCGGCAGCCTGCTCGACCACGACCCGGACCCGGCCCGCCCCCTGGACCCGTACCTCCGGATGGACCGGATCGGCACCTTCCTCTGCACCGAGGTCGGCCACGGCAACGACGCGGCCGCCTTGGAGACCACCGCCGAGTACCACCGGGCCACCCGCACCTTCACCCTGCACACGCCCGGCCCGGGCGCCCGCAAGTTCATGCCCAACACCGGCCCGGCCGGCGGTCCCAAGTCGGCCGTGGTCGCCGCCCGCCTGCTGGTGGACGGCGAGGACCAGGGCGTCTTCCTCTTCCTCACCCCGCTCACCGGCGCCGACGGCCCGCTGCCCGGGGTCACCGTCCGTCCGCTGCCGCAGCGCCCGGGCAGCCCGGTGGACCACTGCCTCACCTCCTTCGACCGGGTCGTCCTGCCGCGCGAGGCCCTGCTGGCCGGCCCGCACGGCCGCCTCGCCGCGGACGGCACGCTGAGCAGCACCCTCGGCAGCAAGCGGAAGCGGTTCCTCGCCGCGATCGGCCGGGTCACCACCGGCAAGCTCTGCATGAGCGCCAGCGCCCTCGGCGGCGCCCGGACGGCGCTGGCGACCGCCGTCCGCTACTCGCTGCACCGCTTGATCAGCGGCGGCCGGGCCGACCGACGGATCCCGGTCTGGTCCCACCGCACCCACCACGGCCCGCTACTCGCCGCGCTGGCCACCGGCTACGCGATGACCGCTTTGCACCGCGTCACCGTCGACCGCTGGACCGGCCACGACCCGGCGGATCCCGCCGGAACCGCCGAGGCCGAGCGCCAGGTCGCCATCGCCAAGGGCTGGATCACCTGGCAGTCCCGCGACGTGATCACCGAGTGCCGCGAGCGCTGCGGCGCGCAGGGACTGCTGCCGGTCAACGGGCTGACCGCCCTGGCCGCGGACGTCGAGGGCGCCATCACCGCCGAGGGCGACAACCTGGCGCTCTGGGCGAAGGCCGCCGCCGAACTGCTGCTGACACCGAACGGATCGTCGGATGAGCCGACCGTCGTCGACCTCACCGACCCGTTGAGCCGCCAGGCCCTGCTGCGCGCCGCGGGCGACCACCACCTGGACCGGGCCCGCGCCCTGCTGCGCGGCTCACCGGCCGGCGACGGCCTGCGCCGCTGGAACGCCGCGGCACCCGACGCCCTGACGGCCGTCCGGGCCCGCGCCGAGCACGACGCCGCGGCCGCCCTGCACGGCTGGTGCACGGCCGCGACCGACCCGCTCGCCCGCGCCCTGCTGCTCGACCTGCACCAGCTCTTCACGCTGCGCCGGATCGAGGCGCACGGCCTCGCGCTGCTGGCCGGCGGGCGGCTGACGGCGCACCAGCTGGCGGACCTGCCGGCGCTGCAGGAACGATCCCTCGCGGCCCTCGCCGGACACGCCCGCTGCCTGGTGGACGCCTTCGACCTGCCCGAGGAGTTCCTGGCCCGGCGCCCGATCACCACCCCGGGGTACCAGGAGGCGCTGGCGGACGAGCTGAGCCGACCGGCCTAGCCGACATCCCCACAGCACGGGACAACACGCCGTCGGACAGCCGCAGCCGGACGGAGCCGCCCCCGCCCGCCTATGCTCACCAGCGCCGGACCCTGGTGTGCGGGGCGGGCGCGGGCTGGGAGGGCTGGGACGTAGGCACCAATCGAGAGCGCGCCGTCAGGGCGCTCACCTTCTGGCTGCGGCCGGTCTTCGCCCTGCGGGTGGTCAACCGGTTCCAGCGGCTGGTCGGCTTCGACCGGTCGATGGCGCTGGCCTCGAGCGCGCTCTCCGCCGTGGTGCCGCTGTCGATCCTCTCCGGCATCCTGCTGAAGCACATCGGCTACCCCGACACCGCGCAGCGGATCATCGACCGCTACCACCTCACCGGCGGCGGGGCGCAGGCGGTCAGCTACGTCTTCTCGCCCAGCAGCGACACCGGCGCCGGGGCGAGCATCTTCGGCGGGGTGTTCCTGCTCGTCTCGGTGCTCAGCTTCTCGCGCGCCGTGCAGCGGCTCTTCGAGCAGGCCTGGGAGCTGCCGCCGCTCAGCGTGCGCAACACGCTCAACGGGCTGCTCTGGGCGATCGCCCTGATCATCTACCTCGCGCTCGGCAGCTGGGTCTTCGCCGTGCTCGGCGGCGGCCCGCTGGGCGTGCTCGCCGCGGGGGTGCAGGCGCCGCTCACCGGGCTCTTCCTGCTCTGGAGCGGACGGATCCTCAGCGCCAAGCGCACCACCTGGCGGGGCCTGGCGCCGTTCGCGGCCGTCGCGGCGATCGCGGAGGCCGCCTACTCCGTCGCGACCACCGTCTACCTGCCGCACCTGTTCAGCACCTCCGCCGACCGCTACGGCGCGATCGGCGCGGTCTTCGCGATGCTCTCGGCGCTCTTCGGCATGATGCTGGTGCTGGTCGCCGCCGCGGCCACCGGGCGCGAGGTGGGCGACGAGCTGGAGCGGATCGCCCGGGGCGAGCGGCCGGCCGACGACGAGGTGCGCCAGGAGTGGCACAAGGTGATCGCCGAGGCGAAGCTGCGCTGGGAGGCCGCCCGCGGCCAGTGGGCGCGGCGGCGCCGCCGGGCCGGGAGCCCGGGCGAGTAGCGGTCCCGACCGTATGCTGATCGGCATGGTTCTGGGACGCATCGCGATCACGGGCGCGGCGGGGACGATCGGTACGGCGGTCCGGCGGGCCCTGCGGTCGGAGGCGGAACTCCTGCTGCTCACCGACCGCGTTCCGCTCCGCGCCGAGGCGCCGAACGAGGAAGTCCGCCCGGCCGACCTTTCGGACCCGGCGGCCGTCGAAGCCGCGCTCGCCGGCGCCGATGCGGTGCTGCACCTCGGCGGCATCCCGGACGAGGCGCCGCTGGCCGCGCTGCTGACGGCCAATGTGCTCGGGACGCACCACGTGCTGGAGGCCGCACGGCGGCTCGGGATCGGCCGGGTGGTGCTGGCGAGCAGCAACCGGGCGGCGGGCTTCTACCCGGCCGGGCACCTCACCAGCCCGCGGGAGCCGGTGCGGCCGGACGGGCTGTACGGCGTCAGCAAGGCCGCGCTGGAGGCGCTGGGCAGCCTCTACGCGGACAAGTTCGGCCTCTCGGTGCTCTGCCTGCGGATCGGCACCTTCGCGCCCGCGCCGGTCGAGCCGCGCGACCTGGCCACCTGGCTGAGCCCTCGGGACGCCGTCGGCTTCGTCCGCGCGGCGCTCACCGCGCCCGCGCGCCCCGGGTTCGCCACGGCGTACGCGGTCTCGGCCAACACCCGCCGGTTCTGGGAGCTGCCGGACCGGGACGTCCTGGACTACGTGCCGGTGGATGACGCGGAAGTCCACTCGGCCGACGTTCCGGGAGCAGAGCTGCCGACCGACCCGACCGCCCCGCAGGCCGGACCGTACGCGCGGCCGGAGTTCACGCTCCGTCATCTCGGCTGAGCCGGAGGCGGACGCCGCGGGTCCGGTCGCCTTGGCGGTCACGGCCTCGCGCGGGTGGTGCGAGAAGACGGCCACCGCTCGGTCATGCCGTCACCGTGCCGGGGACTGACGGCCCATCATTCCCCCAGGTGGCGCCCCCAGCACGGGAATTCCTGCACACCGCCCATACGTTGTGGAGGTCATGAACACGCTCTTGGGTGGTGCCGGGAGCCTGCTGGTACCGGCGATCGTCACCGTGCTCTTCTTCGTCACGGCGGTCGCCCGCCGGGTGCTGCTCCGATCCCGCTCGACATCGACCGACCGCCCGGCGAACGGGCAGTCCCGCGGCGCCGCCGCCGGCGCCACCGAGGAGCTGCACGCCCTGCTCTACCCGGGCAAGCGGATCCAGCTGGAACAGCGTCAGGTGGAGCTCGTCCTGCGCGACGACGAGCAGGACGGGGCACCGCCCCGCACGGGCATCGACCTGGCGGGCGGCACGGCCGTGGTCCGGCCTCCGCACCGGGGCGGGGAGGGGCACCAGCCCGGCGCGGCCGGCTGAGGGCCGAGCCTCACCCCACCGGGATCTCGGCGGCGGAGACGGTGACGCGGTCTCCGAAACGGGCCCCCAAGTCCCGCTTGGCCTGGGCCAGGTCGCCGGCGACCCCGACTTCCACCACGCCCTGACCGAAGCTCAGCTCCGACCCGTCGCCAACGGTCACGAAGGTGTAGCCGGTCGTCTTCCCCATGAGCGCCTCCACCTGTCCACGGGTGGCCGCCAGCTCACCGATCGAACGCGGCGCGTCCCGCAGGTCGATGGGAACGCCCGGGGCGAGGCGGGCGAGGGCGCTGTCGAAGTCGGTGCCGGGCTTGCGGTAGACGACCAGGCGAGCATTCCGGGTGTCGACGACCAGGCCGGTGAAAGCGTCCTGGTGGGAGCGCCCGAGAGCCGAGACCCGGCCCGCCGCCACGTCCAGCCGCTCCTGGTCAGCCGGGCCGGAGCCGGACGGGGCGGGTGGGGCGGGTGGGGTGGACGAGCCGGGTGGGACGGGCGGCAGCGTTGGGCTCACCGGTGCGAAGCCGGACGGCGCCGGCGAGAGCGCAGGGCTCACCGCTGCGGCACTGGACGGGGCCGGCGGAAGTGCAGGGCCCGCCACCGAAGCGGTACTGCTCCGCCCGGCGCACCCCGCCGCCACCAGCACACACGCGACGGCCAGACCGGCGGCTGCCGCCGGCCTCCAGGGACGGGTGCGGAGCATGCGTCCACCTCAATTCAGCGGCAGCGGCGCCCGGTTGTCCGCCGCTGTTCGCCCTACTCTAGAGCGGCGCCCTCCCCCGCCGACCGCCCGCACTCGCCGCCCAGGCCGCTGCTCCGGCCCCGCTCGCCCAGGCAGACCGCCTCGATCAGCCCCTGCTCCGCCACCCCCGCGAGGAAGCCCAGGACCTGTTCCGCCGTCACCTCGAAGAACTCAGCCTCCAGCAGCGCCGCGATCTCGCCCGCCCCCCGGGTGCCGTCGCAGAGCCGCAGGACGGCGGCGGCGGTGGCGTTGAGCCGCAGCACGCCCTCGGCGTGCAGCAGGACGGGCACACCGTGCGCATCGTCCAGCGCGAGCCGGACGTCCCGGCGCAGGCGCCAGCCGACCGGGTGGGCCAGGATGCCGCGGCCGATCCAGCCGCCCTCCACCGGTTACCCGCCCGCCCCGGCGCGCCCGGCCGCCGCGGGTCTCTCGCGGACGGCGGCGCGGTGGCCGCGGTGCTGGCGCCCGGCGGCTCCGGCGCGCCGCTCGCGCAGCCCGTCGGCCCGCGGCCCGCAAGCCCGGCGTGCCCGAGTCCCGCTCATCAGCTGCCCCCGTCCGTGCCCCTGAGCACCGATCAGTCCTGCTGCGTATACGGCCGACACCATGATGACGCCACGCTGAGCAACCACGCAATCACCAAATGGAGTGAATCAACCCCCTACTCCACCCGCGACCCACAGGGTTGCGATGTCAAACCCGCCCCCGCTACGGTGCAGCCTCATGCAGACAGTTGGAAATCCAAACTCATCAGCTGGGCGCCCGCCCGGTCGTGCGGTGTTCCTGGTCGTCGCCACCGCCGTCTTCGTCGCCAACCTCGACCTCTTCATCGTCAACGTCGCGCTCCCGGCGATGAACCAGCACTTCCACGGCAGTACGCTGTCCGCCCTCTCCTGGGTGCTGAACGGCTACGCGATCGTCTTCGCCGCGCTGCTGGTGCCGGCCGGGCGGGTGGCCGACCGGATCGGGCACCGCACCGGGTTCCTGCTCGGGCTGGCACTGTTCACCGCCGCCTCCGCGCTCTGCGCGCTCGCCCCGGGCGTGGGCTGGCTGGTCGCCGCCCGGGTGCTGCAAGCGGCGGGGGCCGCTCTGCTGATGCCCACCTCGCTCGCCCTCCTGCTGGACTCCACCGCCCCCGAGCGGCGCGCCGGTGCCGTGCGGGCCTGGGCCTCGATCGGCGGGATCGCGGCCGGGCTCGGCCCGGTGGTCGGCGGACTGCTGGTGGAGGCCGACTGGCGCTGGGTCTTCCTGGTCAACGTGCCGATCGGCGCCGCCGGCCTGCTGGCCGGCCTGCGCGTGCTGCCCCGGCGCACCGTCAGGACCGCGGACGCCGGGGAGCCCTGGCCCGACCTCGCCGGCGCGCTGCTGCTCACCGCCGCGATCGGCCTGCTCGCCGTCGGCCTGGTCAAGTCCGACGGCTGGGGCTGGGGCTCCGCCCGGGTGCTGGGCTGCCTGGCCGGTGCCGCCCTGCTCACCGCCGGCTTCCTGCTGCGCTCCGCCCGCCACCCGGCCCCGGTGGTGGAGCTGCCGCTGCTCCGGGTGCCGGTCTTCGCGGCCGCCAACGCCACCGCGCTGCTCTTCTCGGTCGCCTTCGCGGGGATGCTGCTCACCTCCGTGCTCTGGTGCCAGCAGGTCTGGGGCTACTCGGCGCTGCGCACCGGGCTGGCCGTCGCCCCCGGACCGCTGCTGGTGCCGCCGATCACCCTGGCCGCCGCCCCGCTGCTGCGCCGCCTCGGCGCGGGCCGGCTGGCGGCGCTCGGGCTGCTGGCCTTCGGCGCCGGCCTCGGCTGGTGGGTGGCGGCGATCGGCACCGCCCCGGACTACGCCGCCGGCCTGCTGCCGGGCATGCTGCTCACCGGCGCGGGGGTGGGCCTGACCCTGCCGACCCTGCTCGGCACGGCCGCCGCCGCACTCCCGCCGACCCGCTTCGCCACCGGCTCGGCCGTCACCACGATGGGCCGTCAGGTCGGCGCGGTGGTCGGCGTCGCCGTGGTGGTCAGCCTGCTCGGCACCCCGCGCACGGCCGACCAGGCCCGCACGGCCTTCCAGCACGCCTGGTGGGCGCTGATCGCCGCCACGGCGCTCGCGCTGGTCACGACGGCGGTGCTGACCAGGACGGCGGCGGCCAGGGCGGCTGAGTAGCAGGGCAACCGGCCGGGGCCCGCAACCGAGCGCCCCACCCCCACTCCCACCCCCACCCCCGCCCCGGACGCCGCACCCCGATGGCCCGTCAGCTCCCCCGGTGCCAAGCTCGAAACCGGAGACCGCCCCCGTGCCCGAGGAGATCCGCCATGTCCGAGCGTGCCGCCGCCCACTCGGGAGCCGCCGCGCAGGCGCCGGCCGTGTCGGGACCGCAGGACCTGCGCAACGTGGTGCTGGTCGGAGTGAGCGGCTCGGGCAAGACCACGCTGGTGGAGTCGCTGGCGCTGGCGGCCGGTGCGGTGACCCGGGCGGGCAGGGTCGCCGACGGCAGCACGGTCTCCGACCACGAGGAGATCGAGCAGCGCCGCCAGCACTCCGTCCGGCTCTCCCTGGTCCCCGTCGAGTGGCAGGGCGTCAAGATCAACCTGCTCGACCCGCCCGGACATGCCGACTTCCTGGGCGAGTTGCGGGCGGGGCTGCGGGCCGCGGACGCCGCCGTCTTCGTGGTCTCCGCCACCGACCCGGTCTCCGGGCCGGTGCTGGCGCTCTGGCAGGAGTGCGCGGCGGCCGGGCTGCCCCGGGTCATCGCGGTCACCCACATGGACGCGGCCCGGGCCGACTTCGACGAGGTGCTGACGGTCTGCCAGGCGGCCTTCGGCGAGGGCCGGACCGACGCGGTGCAGCCGCTGGACCTCCCGGTGCGCAGCGACGGCCGGATGCGCGGCACGGTCGAGCTGATCTCCGGCGAGACCCACGGCGAGGCCGGCCGGCCGCCGGCCACCGGACCGGCCCGGGAGCGCCTGGTGGAGGCCATCGCGGGCGAGGACGACGAGCTGCTGGAGCGCTACCTCGGCGGCGAGGAGCTGGCGCCGGACGCGCTGACCCGCGGCCTGCGCGGCGCGGTGCTGCACGACGCGATCCACCCGGTGCTGCCGCTCACCGAGGACGGCACCGGCGCGGTGGACCTGCTGGACCTGATCGTCTCCGCCTTCCCAACCCCGCCGGACCGTCCGGGCCCGGAGGGCCTGCCGCCCGGCACGGCCGGCGACGCCTCGGCACCGCTCGCCGCCCAGGTGATCCAGAACACCGGCGACCCGTACGTCGGCCGGCTGAGCCTGGTCCGGGTCTTCTCCGGCACGCTCCACCCGGACCAGCCGCTCCGGCTGGCGGGCGCGGACGGCGCCGAGCCCGCCGAGACCAAGGCCACCGGCCTGACCAGCCCGTTCGGCAAGCAGCAGCGGCTGGTGGACCGGGCGGTGGCGGGCGACCTGGTCTGCATCGGCAAGCTGACGGAGGCCCGGGTCGCGGACACCCTCACCGATGCCGCCGAGCCGGCCGCCCCGCCGCCCCTCGCGCCCTGGCCGCTGCCCGAGCCGCTGCTCCCGGTGGCCGTGGAGGCGCAGAGCCGCAGCGACGAGGACAAGCTCTCCCAGGGCCTGGCCCGGCTGACCGCCCAGGATCCGACGGTGCGGCTGGAGCAGGACCCGGCCACCGGGCAGCTGGTGCTCTGGTGCACCGGCGAGGCGCACGCGGCCGTGGTGCTGGAGCAGTTGGCGGAGCAGCACGGCGTGCGGGTGGCGCAGGTGCCGTACCGGGTGGCGCTGCGGGAGACCTTCGGCGCCGCGGCCACCGGGCACGGGCGGCTGGTGAAGCAGTCCGGCGGGCACGGCCAGTACGCGATCTGCGAGCTGCTGGTGGAGCCGCTGCCGGAGGGCGGCGGCTTCGAGTTCGTGGACCGGGTGGTGGGCGGGGCGGTGCCGAAGCACTTCGTGCCCTCGGTGGAGAAGGGGGTGCGGGCACAGCTGGAGCGCGGGGTGGCCGGCGGGCGGCCGCTGGTGGACCTGCGGGTGACGCTGGTGGACGGCAAGGCCCACTCGGTGGACTCCTCGGACGCGGCCTTCCAGTCGGCGGCGGCGCTGGCGCTGCGGGACGCGGCGGCGCAGGCCCCGCTGCGGCTGCTGGAGCCGGTGGCCTCGGTGGCGGTGCTGGTGGCGGACGAGTTCCAGGGCGCGGTCTTCGGCGACCTGTCGGCGCGGCGCGGCCGGGTGCTGGGCGCGGAGCCGGCCGGACCGGGCCGCAGCCTGCTGCGGGCGGAGGTGCCCGAGCTGGAGCTGACCCGGTACGCGGTCGACCTGCGGGCGCTGACCCACGGCACCGGGTCCTTCACCCGCACCCCGCTGCGCCACGAGCCGGTGCCGCCGGCCGTGGCGCAGAAGCTGGCCAAGCCCGACGAGGGCTAGGCGCCCAGCAGCCGGACCGCCTCCTCCCGCATCTCCACCTTGCGCACCTTGCCGGTGACGGTCATCGGGAAGCCGTCCACCAGGTGCACGTAGCGCGGGATCTTGTAGTGCGCGAGCCTGCCGGTGCAGAAGGCGCGCAGGGCCTCGGCGGTGAGCGGGGCGGCGCCGGCGCGCAGCCGGATCCAGGCCATCAGCTCCTCGCCGTACTTCTCGTCCGGCACGCCGATCACCTGGGCGTCCAGCACGTCGGGGTGGGTGAGCAGGAACTCCTCGATCTCCCGGGGGTAGATGTTCTCGCCGCCGCGGATCACCATGTCCTTGATCCGGCCGGTGATGGCGAGGAAGCCGTCCGGGTCCATCACGGCGAGGTCGCCGGTGTGCATCCAGCCGTCGGCGTCGACGGCCTCGGCGGTCTTCGCCGGCTCGTCCCAGTAGCCGAGCATCACCGAGTAGCCGCGGGTGCAGAGCTCTCCGGGGGTGCCGCGCTCGACGGTGCTGCCGGTGGCGGGGTCGACCACCTTGACCTCCAGGTGCGGGCCGACCCGGCCGACGGTGCTGATCCGCTGCTCGAAGGTGTCGCCGGCCCGGGTCTGGGTGGAGACCGGGGAGGTCTCGGTCATGCCGTAGCAGATCGAGACCTCGCGCATGTTCATCTTCTCGATGACCTGCTTCATCACCTCGGCGGGGCAGGGCGAGCCGGCCATGATGCCGGTGCGCAGCGTGCTGAGGTCGTGGTCGGCGAAGCCGGGGTGGTTGAGCTCGGCGATGAACATGGTGGGCACGCCGTAGAGCGAGGTGCAGCGCTCGGCGGCGACGGCGGCCAGGGTGGCGGCGGGTTCGAAGGCGGGGGCGGGGATGACCACGCAGGCGCCGTGCGAGGTGGCGGCCAGGTTGCCCAGCACCATGCCGAAGCAGTGGTAGAAGGGGACGGGTACGCAGATCCGGTCGGCCTCGGTGTAGCCGCAGAGCTCGGCGACGAAGTAGCCGTTGTTGAGGATGTTGCGGTGCGAGAGGGTGGCGCCCTTGGGGAAGCCGGTGGTGCCGGAGGTGTACTGGATGTTGATCGGCTCGTCGGCGTCGAGCCCGGCCTCGATGGCGGCCAGTTCGGCGGGGTCGCCGGCCCGCCCGTCGGTGAACAGCCGCTCCCAGGACTCCTCGCCGATCAGCAGCACGTCGCGCAGCGCCGGGCAGTCGGGGCGGGCCTCGGCCAGCATGCCGGCGTAGTCGGAGGTCTTGAAGGACGGCGTCGCGACCACCGTCCGGGCCCCCGACTGGCGCAGCACGTAGCTCAGTTCGTGGGTGCGGTAGCCGGGGTTGATGTTGACCAGCACGGCGCCGATCCGGGCGGTGGCGTACTGCAGCAGCATCCACTCGGGGCAGTTGGGCGCCCAGATGCCGACCCGGTCGCCCTTGCGCACCCCGAGGGCGTGCAGGCCGAGGGCGAGCACCGCGGTGTCGGCGCCGAACTGCCGGTAGGTCCAGCGGCGGCCGCTGGGGACGTCCACCAGCACCTCGCGCTCGCCGAAGCCGGCGACGGCGCGCAGCAGGTTGGCGCCGATGGTGTCGGTGAGCAGCGGCGGGTCGGTGGGTCCGCTGGCGTGGCTGGGCGCGGTGGCGAGGGTCATCGGGTGACTCCGGAGGGTGCGGGGACGGGCACGCAGGAGGCTGCCACAGCCGGGGCCGCGCGGCCAGACCCCGCCGGCTCATTTCAGCAGGCGGGAGAGCCTGCGGTCGGCCAGCGGCTTGCCGCCGGTCTGGCAGGTCGGGCAGTACTGCAGCGAGGAGTCGGCGAAGGAGACCTCGCGGATGGTGTCCCCGCAGACCGGGCAGGGCTGACCGGTGCGGCCGTGCACCCGCAGGCCGGTCTTCTTCTCGGCCTTCAGTTCGCCCGCGGCCACGCCCCGGGAGCGTTCCACGGCCTCGCGCAGGGTGTCGCCGATCGCCGCGTACAGGGTGTCGGTCTCCGGTCCGGTGAGCTTGGCGGCGAGCTTGAAGGGGGACATCCTGGCCGCGTGCAGGATCTCGTCGGAGTAGGCGTTGCCGATGCCGGCCAGCACGCTCTGGTCCCGCAGCACGCCTTTGAGCTGGCGGCGCTCGCCGGCCAGCAGCTCGTGCAGCCGCTGCACGGTGAAGCCGGGGTCGAGCGGGTCGGGGCCGAGCCGGGCGATGCCGGGGACCTCCGCGGGGTCGGCGACGCAGTAGACGGCGAGGCGCTTCTGGGTGCCGGCCTCGGTGAGGTCGAAGCCCTCGGCGGGGTCGCCGGCCAGCCGGACCCGCAGGGCGAGCGGGCCCTTGCCGGGGCGGGGCGGTTCGGCGGGCAGACCGGCCTGCCAGCGCAGCCAGCCGGCCCGGGCCAGGTGGAAGACGAGGTGCAGGTCGCCGGCGGTGACCACCAGGAACTTGCCGCGCCGTCCGACGGCCTCCACGGTGCGGCCGTGCAGCGCGTCCAGCGGCGGCGCGTAGGTCTTCAGCACGTTGATCGCCACCGGGTGGATCCGGGCGATCTCCCGGCCGACCAGGTGTTCGGTGAGGTAGGCGCTCAGCGCCTCGACTTCTGGCAGCTCCGGCACCCGTCCAGCATGCCGCACGGCACCGGCGGGCCGGGCGAGCCGCGCCGATCAGTCGGATCATCCGTCCGGCCCCGGCCCACCCCGCACGACCTCGGGAAACACGTCCCCGCGCGCTCCCCCACCGGGCGTGCCGCCGCCGCTACGCTGGCCCCGCCCGCGCCTACCGAGGAGCCGCCCGATGAGCCCGACGCCACGCGAGGCGCTGCTGACCCTCCGTCAGGAGCTGGCCCCGGCCGAGTCGGAGAACCGGCTGGTGCCCCGGCTCGAGCAGGGCCTGGCCCCCGTCTCGCTGCTCGCCGAGCTGGCCGCGCAGCAGTACCGGATCCTGCGCAGCGACCGCCGCAGCCTGCTGGTGCTGGCCGCCCGCTGCGCGGACCGGCCGGCCGGCGGGTACTTCGCCAAGCTGGCGGCCGGCGAGTCGCTGGCGCTGGCCGAGCTGCCCGCGCTCGGCGCCGCCTGCGGCCTGGACGAGGCCGGGCTGGCCGGGCGGGAGCCGCTGCCCGGCTGCCAGGCCTACCCCGCGCAGCTGGCCTGGCTGGCGCTGAACGGCGACCCGGTCGCCACCGTGCTCGCGCTGACCGCCAACTTCGCCGCCTGGGGGCGGTACTGCGCGATCACCGCGACGGCGCTGCGCCGCCACTACGGCTTCTCCGACCAGGCCTGCGCCTTCTTCGACTTCTTCGCCACGCCGATGCCGGAGCTGGAGGAGGAGGCGGTCGCGGTGGTGGCGGCGGCCGGCCTGGACGAGGCCGTGCTGGCCGAGGGCCGCCGCTACGGGCGGCTGCTGCAGGCCTACGAGTTGATGTTCTGGAACACCCTGGCCGCGCTGACCCCCGCCGCCGAGCCGGCCGTCGACCCCGGCCTCGGACTCGCCTGAGCGGAAAGCCCCGATCCGTCCGGTTTGCCCGCCCCGTGCCCCCGGGCGCAGGCTGGAGGGATCGGAGCGGCCGCGCCGCTCACCGTCGCGAGCAGGGAGGACACCATGCCCATCGGCCCGGAGCACCCCGAGCGGGCGACCGCACCGGCGGAAGCCGACCAGGGCGCAGTCCCGGCGGAGGAACCGGGGGACACCAGCCTGCTGGAGGGCATCACCTCGGATCAGGTGATGCGCGCGCGTGAGGAGAGCCGCGCGGAGGGCGAGCCCTACGAGGACGCGGAGTGATCGGATGCACACCCTGGAAGAGCAGATCGACCTCGACGTCCCGGTCCAGGTGGCCTGGGAGCAGCTGCACCGGGTGCACCAGTACCCGGAGTTCGTCGACGGCCTGAAGCACGCGCACGCGCACGGCAACCACCGGGCCCACCTGGACATCGAGGTCGACGGCCAGGAGCGGGTCTTCGAGACCGCGATCAGCGACCACGGGGCCGGCCAGGTGATGGACTGGCGGACCCTGGACGGTGCCCACCTGCACGGCACCGTGGTGCTGCGGCAGCTCGACCCGGGCTCCACCCAGCTGCAGGTCCGGGTCGAGTACGAGCCGGACGCGGTGCACGAGGCCTTCGGCGGCCCGCACGGCTTCGCCCAGTCCGGCGTGATCGAGCGCACCGTGCGCAGCGACCTGGAGCAGTTCAAGCGGCTGGTCGAGACCGACCGGCCGCTCCCCGGCGGCTGAGCCCCGGGGCGAACGCGGCGGACGCCGGACCAGTCCTGGTGGTCCGGCGCCCGCCGCGTTCGCTGTCTCCGAATGTCCGACGGGGCGTCAGTGGCCGCCCTCGTCGACCACCTCGACGTCCGAGATGTTCCGCTCGATCTCCTCCGCCGGCAGCGCGACGGCGCGGGCCCAGTAGTAGATCCCCACCGCGAAGGCGGTGATCAGGGCGATGTCCCACCAGAGCGGGATGATGTTCTTCGCCGAGTCGCCGAAGCCGCCCAGGTAGGAGATGACGCCCAGGCCGATCAGGTAGACCGGCAGCCACTGGGCCGCCTTGAAGGCCATGCTCGGGGCGTTCGGCAGCCGCTTGGCGGTGGCGTACCAGGCGTAGCCGCCGAGCAGCAGGTAGCCGAAGACGATGGCGCAGCCGAGCCGCCACAGGGTGTCCCAGCCGGACCAGTAGATGATCAGGCTGGCGACCACGAAGGAGACCGGGGAGATGATCTCGCCGTAGGGCAGCCGGTAGGGGCGGTTCATCTCCGGCATCCGCTTGCGCAGCGCGCCGAAGGCGAGCGGGGCGCCCGCGTACATCAGCACGCTGGCCGAGGTGATGAAGCTGACCAGCTGCTGCCAGCTGGGGAACGGCAGGAAGCAGACCACGCCGGTGACGAAGGAGATCGCCAGGCCGAACCACGGCACGCCGCGCTTGTCGGTGCGCTCGAAGAGCTGCGGGGCGTAGCCGTTGCGGCTCAGGCCGTAGGAGATCCGGGAGGTGGAGGTGGTGTAGATCAGGCCGGTGCCGCCGGGCGAGACCAGCGCGTCCACGTAGAGCACCCAGGCCAGCCAGCCGAGGCCGACCACGGTGGCCAGGCCGGCGAACGGGCCGCTGATGCCCTCGTAGGCCAGGTTGGCCCAGCCCTTGGCGAAGCTGGCGCCGGGCAGCGCGCCGATGTAGACCACCTGCAGCAGGGTGTAGATCGCGGCGCCGATGAAGACCGAGCCGAGCACGGCGCGCGGGATGTCCTTCTTCGGGTTCTTGCTCTCGCCGGAGAGCTGGATCGCCTGCTCGAAGCCGAGCAGCGCGAAGATGATGCCGCTGGTGCTGATCGCCCCGAGCACGCCCTTGGCGCCGAACGGCAGGAAGCCGTGCGAGGTGAAGTTCGACGGGTGGAAGTTGGTGATCGCCAGCACGAAGATCGTCGCCAGCGGGACGAAGACCTTCCACCAGGTGGCCACGCTGTTGGTCCGCGCCAGCAGGCGCACCCCGAGGAAGTTGACCGCGACGAAGACCGCCATCAGCAGCACGGCGACCGCGAAGCCGGACGGGGTGAGGGTGCCGTTGGCGTGCAGGAAGCCCTGGGCGAAGTGCCAGTGGCCCGCGTAGCCGATCATCGCCTCGACCTCGATCGGCGCGACGGTGGCCGCCTGCAACCAGGAGAACCAGCCGAAGCTCATGCCGGCCAGGCCGCCGAAGGTGTAGTGCGGGTAGCGGGCGGTGCCGCCGGCCACCGGGAACATGCCGCCGAGCTCGGCGTGGACCAGCGCGAGCAGCACGATCGCGACGGCCCCGACCCCCCAGGAGATGACGGCCGCGGGGCCGGCCACCACGACGGCGTTCTTGGCGCCGTAGAGCCAGCCGGAGCCGATGATGGAGCCGACCGAGGCCCAGAGCAGGCCGATCAGGCCGATCTCGCGGCGGAGCTTGCCGCCGCTTCCGGTGCCGGTCGCCGCTATTTTGTCAACAACTGCCATGAATGGGGACCCTCTTCAAAGATGGCGGACGAGAGTGCGGTGAACGCTAGCGGTCGATTAGGGATCTGCAAAGACCCGTGGTCCGAATAGTTATGTTCCGGACGCTTGCTAGCACGGAGATTCAGAATCCGCACTCGCCGCCCGCCTGTTGAGATCGCCGCAGGTCAGAGCCGTAGCGGCACTGGGCCACTTACACGTGACAAAGTCCGTACCAACATTTGAGGAGGATTTGAGCTTCGCCGGACGGCGGCTTTCGATGAGTTCCGCACACGGTTTGGGATCGCATTTCCGGGGCAGATCAGGGCCCGTTCGGGTCCCATTGCGGCCGGGCCGGGCTGATCTGACGGTCCGTCCGCCCGGCCGTGCCCCGGCGGGATTCAGCCCGCCGCCGGGGCCAATGTGACCTTCTGGTGCTGCACGGCCAGCGGCTGCGGCAGCGGCAGCCCGCCGGAGGTGTCCAGGCGCACCAGGCTGACCTCGGCCTCGGCCGGTCCGCCGCTGCTCAGGGTCAGGTAGCGCGGGGTGTCCTGGCTGCTCCAGGCGTGCTCGGCGCCGTCGCAGACCGCCCGGCTGCTGCCCAGGCTCTGCTGGATGTCGCCGGTGCGCAGGTTCGCGGCCAGGAAGACCGGGCCGGAGCCGGTGCAGCGGTAGGTGCCGGAGAGGGTGACCGAGCCGTCCTGGCCCAGGGCCGCGGTGGGCGAGACGGTCACCTGGTCGGCACCGGCCGCGAGGGCCGGGGTGGCCGCGGTCAACACGGCACAGAGCAGGGCGCCGCCGGCGGCGGCGAGGGCGGACGGGCGGATGGCCACGGTTACCTCCGGTCACGGGCGTCACCCTGCGGTGACGGCTGATTCGGGCCAGTGGTACCGCCTCGCGACCGGTTTGCGCCGGATTGTCACCCGCCCGGCGGCGTGTCCTGGTCCACACCAGTGACCCTCTTGCCCCGGTAGCGGGCCCTGCGGCAGGCTCGTCGCCAGGGGGCACAGCGGCGTGCCCCCGCAGCTACCGGAGAAGGACCTGCCAGATGACGAGCCCTCAGGCCCCCCAGAGCGTGATCCCCCCGCTCTTCGCCGGCCTCTGCGACGATGCGGCGGTCTTCCCGCCCGGTGACCTCCCGCTCACCGAGGCGCTGCCCGCCCACCGGGCCCACCGCACGGCCTGGTACGCGGACCTGGTCGGCCCGTTCCTGGTCGCCGCCGGCCGGCTGGGCCAGCTCGCCGAGCAGCTGGAGGCGCTGCCGGGCGAGTCCGGCGAGCCGCTGGCCGTCGGCCTGATCGTGCCCGACGGCAGCAAGGGCCTGGAGCCGGCGCTGCGCCGGGTCGCGGCCGACCCGCGGCTGCGGCTGGCCGGGCTCGAGGTGCTGGCCGACCAGGGCGGCAGTGCGGCCGAGGGCGTCCGCTCGGTCCGCGCGGAGCTGGACCGGCTGGTGCCGGAGCTGGCGCCCGGGGCGCCGGTGGCCGTGGAGGTGGTGCGCGGCCCGGACCTGCTGCTGGCCCTGGACGAGCTGGAGGGCGGCCCGTACCGGGCCAAGTTCCGCACCGGCGGCCTGACCGCCGAGGCCTTCCCCGGCGAGCTGGAGCTGGCCTCCTTCCTCTACGGCGCGGTCTACCGCAAGCTGTCCTTCAAGTGCACCGCCGGCCTGCACCACGCGGTGCGGCACGAGGACCCGGCCACCGGCTTCGCCCACCACGGCTTCCTCAACGTGCTGCTCGCCGCCCACCTGGCGCTCGGCGGCGCGGAGCACCCGGAGCTGGCGGCGGCGCTGCGCGAGCGCGAGGGCCAGGTGCTCGCGGCCGCCCTGGCGGAGCTGACCGCGGAGCAGACGGCGGCCGTGCGGGCGGCCTTCACCGCCTTCGGCACCTGCAGCATCGCCGAGCCGCTGGCCGATCTGGCGGCACTCGGACTGGTCGCCATCCCGCCGAGCTGACCGGCTCGTCCCCGCCCCTTACCCTGCGCGCTACCTGGCGGTAACCTCTCCCGGTCCCACCCGCGCGGCCAACCGGGCCGCGCCGGGTGCCACGGGAGGGTCCATGCGCATCTCCAGCAGAACCGGCCGCCGCCTGCGCGCCGCGGCCGGCGCCGCCGTGCTCGGCACCACGCTGCTCGGCCTGGCGGCCGGCCCGGCCGCGGCCGCCGAGCCGCACCACACCCGCTACTACCTGGCGCTGGGCGACTCGCTCGCGGCCGGCTACCAGTCGCTGCCCGGCGGCGGCCACGAGGTCGGCCACGGCTACGCCCAGGACCTGGCCCGCACCCTCGGGCAGCGGGCGGCGGCCGACCGCCGGGGCTTCTCCTTCACCGACCTGGGCTGCCCGGGTGAGACCAGCGGGTCGATGATCAACGGCGGCTGCGCCTTCCCGCACGACTACCAGGGCCCGCAGCTGGCTGCCGCGGTCGCCTACCTGAAGGCGCACCACAAGGACGACCTGACGGTCACCCTGGACATCGGCGCCAACAACGTGGACGGCTGCGCGGACGGCGGCTCGCTGGACGCGGCCTGCGCCGCCAAGGGCATCGCCACCGCGGGCAAGGACCTGGGCACCATCCTGACCGCGCTCAAGTCGGCGGCCGGCCCGCACACCCGGATCGTCGGGATGAACCTCTACGACCCGTTCCTGGCCGCCTGGATGACCGATGCCCAGGGGCAGGCCATGGCCACCCTCTCGGTGCCGCTGGCCGACACCCTGAACGGGGTGCTGGAGTTCCAGGACTTCGTGCACGGCGTGCCGACGGCGGACGTCGCGGGCGCCTTCGACACCAACTCCTTCCTGCCGCTGGTGGACCTGGGCGGGCAGCGGGTGCCGCTGAACGTGGCCCGGATCATGAGCTGGACCAACATGTCCCGCGGCGACATCCACGCCAACGACACCGGCTACCAGGTGATCGCGGACGCCTTCCTGCGCAAGCTCTGAGCCTGCTCAGCTCCCCAGGGCGGCGGTGAACTCCTTCGCCCTTCGGGTCAGTCCGGCCCAGTCGCCGGCCGCCACCGCGGCCGGCGGCACCAGCTCGCCCCCGCCGCAGACCGCCAGCGCCCCGTGCGCCAGGTAGTCGGCGGCATCGGCCCCGGTCACCCCGCCGGAGGCGACCAGCGGCACCCCGGGGTACGGGCCGCGCAGGTCCTTGAAGTAGCCGGGGCCGAAGGCGCGGGCCGGGAAGACCTTCACGGCGGCGGCGCCCAGGTCCACCGCCTCGGCCACCTCGGTGGGGGTGAGCGCGCCCAGCAGCACGGGCACCGCGCCCGCCGCGGCCGCCTCGGCGACCGGCCGGCGCAGCCCCGGGGTGACCAGGTAGCCGGCGCCGGCCCCGATCCCGGCCCGGGCCTGCTCGGCGGTGAGCACGGTGCCCAGGCCCACCCGGCAGTCCAGCCGCTCGGCGGCGGCCGCGGCCCGCTCCAGATGGGCCGTCACCTCCGGGGTGGTGCAGGTCAGTTCGATCCACCGGATGCCGCCCTCGCGCAGCGCGGCGCAGAGCCGGACGGCGTCGGGTATCGCGGGGGCGCGGACCACCGCGATCACCCGGTCGGCGGCCAGCTCGTCGCGGAACTCGGTCATCTGGGGGCTCCTTCGGTCAGCGGACCCGGCCGTCCGGGCCGCGGCGCAGCGCGCGGCCGGGCAGCGCGCCGGTGGGGCGGGTGTCGCGCAGCACGGCGGTGCCGTTGACGAAGACGTGCTGGATGCCGGCGGCGGGGCGGCGCGGGTGGTCGTAGTCGGCCCGGTCGGCGACCGTGGCGGGGTCGAAGAGCACCAGGTCCGCGCGGTGGCCGGGGCGGACCAGGCCGCGCCGGTGCAGGCCGAGCCGGCGGGCCGGGCGGCCGGTCATCCGGTGCACGGCGGCCTCCAGGGTGAGCACGCCCTCCTCCCGCGCGTAGCGGCCGAGGTAGCGCGGGAAGGTGCCCCAGGCCCGGGGGTGCGGGCGGGCGCCGACCAGCAGGCCGTCGCTCCCGGCGGTGTGCGCCCGGTGGCGCATGATCGCCCGGACGTTCTCCTCGTGGCCGACGTGCTGCAGGATGGTGCTGCCCAGCGCGTCGGCCAGCAGCAGCTCGAAGAACGCCTCGGTGCCGGACTGCCCGCGCTCGGCGGCGAGTTCGGCGATGGTGCGGCCGACGGCGGCGCCCAGTGCGGGGTCGGCGGTGCCGGAGATCTGCACGGTGTGCCAGTCGGCGACCACGCCGTGGCAGCCGTCGCTGCCGGTCTGCTCCAGCTCCCGGCGGATCCGCTCCCGGGCCGCCGGGTCGGCGAGCCGGGCCAGGGTGGCGTCCGGGCCGCCCTCGGCGGCCCAGCTGGGCAGCAGCGCGGCCAGCGTGGTGGAGCCCGGCAGGTAGGGGTAGCTGTCCAGGGTGAGGTCGACGCCCTCGGCGAGGGCCGCGTCCAGCAGGTCCAGCAGCTCGCCGGCCCGCCCCTGGTTGACGGCGAAGTTCATGGTGGCGTGGGCCAGGTGGAGCGGGCAGCCGGAGCGGCGGGAGATCTCCACCATCTCGGCGTAGCCCGCCAGCGCCCCGGCGCCGTAGGACCGCTGGTGCGGCGAGTGGTAGCCGCCGTGCTCGGCCACCACGGCGCAGAGCGCGGCCAGTTCGTCGGTGTCGGCGTACATGCCCGGGGTGTAGCTGAGCCCGCTGGAGAGCCCGACCGCGCCCTCCCGCAGCGCCTGCGCCAGCAGCTCGCGCATCCGGTCGAGTTCGGCGGCGCCCGGCGGGCGGCGGTCCCAGCCGAGCACCAGGGTGCGCAGGGTGCCGTGCGGCACCAGGTAGCAGGCGTTGACGGCGATGCCCCGGTCCAGCCGGTCCAGGTACTGGCCGACGGTCCGCCAGCTCCAGTCGAAGCCGGCCGGATCGCCGTTCCAGCCGGCCAGTTGGCGGCGCAGCACGGGCAGCGTGCGCTCGTCCACCGGCGCGTAGGAGAGGCCGTCCTGGCCCAGCACCTCGCAGGTGACGCCCTGGGTGACCCGGGACGGGTGGCCGGGCTCCACCAACAGCCGCAGGTCGGAGTGCGAGTGCATGTCGATGAAGCCGGGAGCCAGCGCCAGCCCGTCGGCCGCCACGACCTGACGGGCCGTCAGCCCCTGGCCCAGCTCGGCGATCACGCCGTCCCGGACCAGCACGTCGGCGCGGAACCGGTCGGCGCCGGTGCCGTCGATGACGGTGGCACCGCGCAGCAGCAGCTCGGCCATCAGAAGAACGTCCGGACCAGGTCGACCACCCGGGGCCCGGCCGCGTCGGCGTCGTCGAGCACCGGGATCAGGGTCCACTTGTCGAAGGCCGTGCAGGGGTGCGAGAGCCCGAGCCGGACCACCTCGCCGAGCTCGGCGCCGCTGTCGCGCAGGAAGGCGTGCTGGTCGTTGAGGGCGGTCACGGTGCCGGTCAGCGCACGGCCCTCGCGCGTGCGCTGCACGGTGGGCAGGCCCTCGTCATAGGGGAAGTCGCGCTTGCCGCCGTCCAGCAGGGCGAGCCCGGGCTCCGGCCGGGAGGCGACCCTCGCCCAGCCGTGCATCGCGGTGCGCAGCGGGGCCGGGCCGCCGCCCCGGGCCAGCGGGGAGATGCCCTGGTAGAAGCCGGAGTCGTGGATCAGGTAGGCGCCGGAGCGCAGCACCGTGACGGTGTCGGGGACGGCGCCGAGCACCCGGGCGACCTGGTCGAAGTAGGCGCTGCCGCCGGCGCTGAGCAGCACCGGGCCGGTGCCGTCGTAGAGCCGGTCGGCGGCGATCCGGGCGTGCAGGGCGACCAGGCGCTCCAGGTAGGCCTCGACGACGGCCAGTCCGTCCGGGCCGGCGTCGTGGGCGAGCGCGCCCTCGTAGCCGCCGACGCCGGCCAGCCGCAGCCCGGGGGTGGCGGCGATCGCGCGGGCGGTGGCCAGCGCCGCCTCCTGGTCGCGGGCACCGGTGCGCCCGCCCGGGCCGCCGAGTTCGACCAGCACGTCGATCGGGCGGCCGGCGCCGGTCAGCGCCGCGCCCATCTGCCCGACGGCGGCGGGCGAGTCGGCCCAGCAGGTGAACTCGAAGCCGGGGTCGGCGGCCAGCTCGGCGGCGGCCCAGCGCAGCCCGGCCGGGTCGAGCAGCGCATTGGCCAGCAGCAGCCGGCGCACCCCGAAGGCCCGGGCCACCCGCAGCTGGGCGAGGTTGGCCAGGGTGATGCCCCAGGCGCCGGCGTCCAGTTGGGCCTGCCAGAGGGCGGGGGCCATGGTGGTCTTGCCGTGCGGGGCGAGCCGCACACCGGCCGCGGCGCACCAGTCGGCCATGGTGCGCAGGTTGTGCGCCAGCGCGCCCTGGTCAAGGGTCAGCAGCGGGGTCGGGAACTGCGCGAGCACCGGCTCGGTGGCCAGGAACTGACGGGCCGTCAGTCCGTGCGCGGCCGCCGGCAGCGCCTTGAACCGCCAGTCCAGCTGCTCCTCGGCCAGTGCGGCCACCTTCGCCCGGTCCACCCGGCACCTCCCGATGCGCTGCAGCATGTGCAACGGTCTTTGCATATGTTGCTACAGCGGTTCTAACATGCGCCACGAAGCCGGTCAACGAAGGAGCGTGCCTGGTGGGAGAGGTGCCCGAGGCGGTCTGCCTGGGCGAGTCGATGGCGGTGCTGCTGCCCGACCGGCCGGGCTCGCTGGCCGCCGTGGAGTCCTTCCGCGCGGCGGTCGGCGGGGCGGAGTCCAACACCGCCTGCGCGCTGGCCGCGCTCGGCATACCGACCGCCTGGGTCAGCCGGGTCGGCGACGACGGCTTCGGCCGCCGGCTGCTGGCCGAGGTCGCCGCCCACGGCGTGGACACCTCCGCCGTGGCCGTGGACCCGGAGCGCCCGACCGGCCTCTACCTCAAGGAGGGCGGCCCGCACGGGCCGGTCCCCCGCTACTACCGGGAAGGCTCCGCCGCCGCCGCGCTCGATCCCGGCTACCTGGCCGAGCCCGCCGTGGCCCGGCTGCTGGCCGGCGCCCGGCTGCTGCACCTGTCCGGCATCACGCCCGCGCTCTCCGACGGCTGCCTGGCCCTGGTCCGCGAGCTGCTGGCCCGGCCCGGCCGGCCCACCGTCAGCTTCGACCTCAACTGGCGTCCCGCGCTCTGGCGCCGGCGTGACCCGGCCGTCCTGCGCGAACTGCTGGACGCGGCCGACCTGGTGCTGTTCGGTGCCGACGAGGCCGCCGCCGCGCTCGGCACCGGCGACCCGGCCGAACTGCGCGCCCTGCTCCCGCACCCCGCCACCCTGGTGGTCAAGGACGCCGCCCACCAGGCCACCGCCGTGGACCGGGACGGCCGCCACAGCACCGAGCCCGCCCTCGCCGTCACCGTCGTGGAGCCGACGGGGGCGGGCGATGCCTTCGCCGCCGGCTACCTGGCCGGCACCCTGCGCGGCCTGGACCAGCACCGCCGGCTGCGCCTGGGCCACCTGGCCGCGGCCGCCGCGCTCACCGCCCACGGCGACCAGGGCACCCTGCCGCCCGCCGACCGGCGGGCCGCGCTGCTGGACGCCTCCCCCGCCGACTGGGCCGCGGTCCGGGTCGGCCCCGAGGGGTGGCGGCTGCCGTGAGCCAGACCGTCGACCGGGCGCTCGTGCTGCTCACCGAACTGGCCGAGGGCGAGCGCTCGCTGGAGCAGCTGGCCGGCCTGCTCGGGGTGCACAAGACCACCGCGATGCGCCTGCTGCAGAGCCTGGAGCAGGCCCGGCTGGTCTACCGCGACGCCGAGTACCGCTACCACCTGGGCGCCGGCCTGTTCGCGCTCGCCAGCCGCGCCGTGGAGCAGCGACCGGTGCGCCGCACCGCCGCCCCCCACCTGGCGGCGCTGAACGCGGCCACCGGGCAGACCGTGCACCTGGCCGCCCTGGAGGGCAACGAGGTGGTCTACATCGACAAGTACGAATCCCGGCAGCCGGTGCGGATGTACTCCCGGATCGGGCTGCCGGTGCCGATGCACTGCACCGCCTCGGCCAAGGTGCTGCTGGCGGCGCTGCCGCCGGAGGAGCGCGACCGGCGGGTGGCCGAGCTGGAGTTCACGCCGTTCACCGAACGGACCCTGACCACCCCGCAGGCGCTGCTGGCCGAGCTGGCCCTGGTCGCCGAGCGCGGCTGGGCCCAGGACCGGGCCGAGCACGAGCCGTTCATGAACTGCCTGGCCGCGCCGGTCCGGGACCCCGGCGGGCAGGTGGTCGCCGCCGCCTCGCTCTCGGTGCCGAACCTGGTCCTGCCCTACGAGGGCGTCCTGGAGCTGCTGCCGCAGCTGCTGGCCGCCACCGCCGCCGCCTCCGCGGTCGGCAACTGACCGCCCACCAGAGGAGCACGCCGATGACCGAGAAGACCGAGATCCGCACCACCGGTGCCCCCGCCCCCGCCTGGGTGTTCTCCCAGGGCGTGCGCAAGGGCCCGGTCCTGCAGGTCTCCGGCCAGGGGCCGCAGGACCCGCGGACCGGCGCCTACCTGTACCCGGGCGACGTCCGGGCGCAGACCCGGCGCACCCTGGAGAACGTCAAGGCGGTGCTGACGGCGGGCGGCGCCGGGGTGGCCGACGTGGTGATGTTCCGGGTCTACCTGACCACCCGGGAGGATTTCGCGGCGATGAACGAGGCGTACGCCGAGTTCCTGGCCGAGAACCTGCCCGAGGGTGCGGTCAAGCCGTGCCGGACCACGGTCATGGTGGAGCTGCCGAACGAGGCGATGCTGGTCGAGATCGACGCCCAGGCCGTGCTGGACTGAGCACCCGCCGAACGGTCGGCCCGGTGCCGGGGCGGTCCCCGGCACCGAGCCGAGGCCGGGTCAGATCCGGCAGAGCGAGCGGCCCGCCGAGCGCGCGGGCGCCGGCACCTTGCGCGGCTGTCCGCCGGGGTGCCCCGTCGCCACCCGGGCGGTCAACGGCTTCGGCTTGCGCTGCGGCATCGCCTTGGGGGTGATCCGGGGCGGCTGCGCGGGCACCGGCACCGGGTGCTCGCCGGTGTGCGGTGCCGCCATGTAGTCGGACAGGAACTGCCGCTCCGAGCTGCTGAGCTTGCGCGAACGGCCGGAGGCCCGGTCCCGCGCGACCACCACCGTGCGGGCCGTCATATACGTCGACCGGTCCCGGCAGACGTCCACCCGGACGTGTGCGGAACTGCGGCCCAGCCGCTCCACCGAGAGCCGCACCGCGAGCGGTTCCGGCTGGTGGTGCAACTGCTCCAGATAATCGATCTCGTGCCGCGCGATCAGGAATCCGGCCGGAAAGAGGGATTCCCGGGCGGCGTGCGCGTGGTGGTGAAAGAGATCGTAGATTCCCTCCTGGATGTAGCCGACCAGCCGGGCATTGTTGATGTGCCCGTTCTCGTCGACGTCGCTCCACCGGGTGGGGCAGCGCAGCACGTGGGCGTTCCGGGTCGCCGGCGGTGCGGGGTGCGGGGTGCTCCGGTGCGTCATCGGGTGGTCCACTCCTCGTCCGCGGAGGCCAGGGCGCGCTGCAGGCGGGCGTGGTAGCCGGGCGCGGTCTCCCGCATCCGGCCGGTGGTCCAGCCCTCCTCGGCCGCTTCCGCGGCGGTCCGGACGATCAGCGAGTCCATCGCCCGCTCGACCTCCTCGCAGAGCGCGGCGACCACGCTGATCCGCCCGGCCACGTTCTCCGCTCCGGCCCGGACGGGGAATTCGGCGAGCGCGTTGACCGCGAGCCGCAGACTGTCGGCGGCGACCGCACTGCTTTCCGGCTGGCAATTGTCGTGCACGGGTTCTCCCGGGGAAATAGCGGTGGGCAGGGACGGCGGCACCCGAATGCCGGGTGCCGCCGCGAGACGCAGCGAGCCCGACGCTAACCCAGCCCGCCCGCCCAATTCACCGGTTCTCCGCCGAGCTGGGGTACTTCCCCACGTCCGGAGTACGGATAATTCACCGACATCAGTCAAGTAACCAGCCGAACGGCGGCACTCCCGGGAATTGGCCCCGCCCGGTCAGCCGGCCGCGAGTTCCTTGCCCAGGCAAATGCTCTCGGGGGCGTCCCGGTAGACGCCGAACTTGGTGATCGGGGCGTATCCCTCGGAGGTGTAGAGCGCCACCGCCTCGGGCTGCTCGGTGCCGGTCTCCAGCACCACCCGGCGCCGGCCGGCCTCGGCGGCGGCCGTCTCCAGGTGCCGCAGCAGCACCCGGGAGAGCCCCCGGCCGCGGGCGCCGGGGATCACGAACATGCGCTTCAGCTCGGCGTCGCCGTCCCGCAGGTACGGGTAACTGCCGTCCTTGGCCCGCCAGCCGCCGCAGGCCACCGGCTCGCCGTCCAGGTAGCCGACCACGAAGACGCCGTGCGGCGCGGCGAAGTGCTCGGGCCGCATCTCGGTGGTGTCGATGCCGCCGTAGCGGCGCACGTACTCCTGCTGCACCGCCTCGGTGAGCGTGACGGCGTCGGGGTGGTCGTAGCCGGTGATGCGCAGTTCCATGGCCGCCAAGCATACGGCGGCCCGATCATCGGACGATTCCAGCATCCGACCTCCGCGGACCTCAGGCGGTGAACCGGGCGACCAGCTCCTCCTTCTGGAACATCTGCGCCGTCATCAGCGCGGACGGCTGCCCGGCCCGCGGGTCGGCCCCGGCCGCCAGCAGCGCCTCCAGCACCGCCTCGTGCCCCTTGAAGACGGCCCCGGCCAGCGGGGTCTGCCCGCGGTCGTTGGTCCGGTCCGGGTCGGCGCCGCGCGCCAGCAGCAGCCGGACCGCCTCCGCGTGGCCGTGGTAGGCGGCGAGCATCAGCAGGGTGTCGCCGCCCTCGTTCGCCAGGTCCACCGAGACGCCGGCCGCCAGGTAGGACTCCAGGGCGGGCACCTCCCCGGAACGGGCGGCGCCGAAGATCCGGGTGCCCAGCTCGATCAGCTCGGCCTCGGTCAGCGGGTCGGGGTTCTGGTGGGTCTCGGACATCGCACGCCCTCTCTCGGTTCCGCAGCCTGCGGTGGTCGGCCACCGGAACCGTACCCGACGCCGCCCGGCGGCCATCCGGGGAGCCGAGTGGGCGCATTTTGCACCCGAGCGGGCGACAGAGGGAGGTCTTGGGAGTCAATCCACCCGTTTGCCCCGTTCCATCATCTATTACTTTTTGTCACGATGATGGAACATTCCGTGACACTGTCCCCACAGTGACCACCTGTCCCCCGCCTCACCGAGGAGCAGACCCGTGATCCTGTCCATCTCCGGCATCGTCCTGTTCGGCACCATCGCCTTCCTCTTCTTCCGACGGGACGGACTCAAGGTCTCCCACGCCTTGACCTGCGCGCTCTTCGGCTTCTACCTGGCGGGCACCGCGATCGCCCCGAGCATCCAGGCCGGCGGCGCGAGCCTGGCCAACCTGCTCGGCGGCATCAAGTTCTGACCGTCCCGCCACGGCCCGGGCCCGGCGGCCCGGGCCTCCCCCACCGCCGAAGGCTCAGGAGACCATGTCCCTCACCCGCCACCTGACCCGCGGTCGCGACTTCGCCCGCACCGCCGGGGACCACGCCGCCGACATGTTCGCGCCGCTCACCCTGATCGGCCGGGGCCTGCGGCGGCACGCCGGCTGGGCCCGGGCCCGCTGGCAGGCCACCCCCAAGGAGAAGCGCGGACCCACCGCGCTGCTCGCCGTCGCCGCGGTCGTCGGCGTCGTGCTGCTGCCGCACGGCCCGCTGCTGGCGGTGGCCGCCGTGCTCGGCAGCGCCGCCTGGACCGGACGGCAGCCCAAGTCGGCCCCGGCCCCCGAGCCCGACCCCGCCGACGTGAAACTGCCCGCGCTCTACGCCGCGCTCACCCCCTACCTGGCCGGCCCCGACGAGCCGTGCCCGCTCTACCGCCCGGACGGCGGCTACCAGGACGCCTTCGCCGACTGGGCCTTCGACCCGGACGGGCGGCTGGCCGCGCTGGAGATCGGCTACCCGGCCTGGTTCACCGACACCGAGCCCGCCGCCCGCTCCCGGATCGAGCAGGTGGTGCAGGGCAAGGCCGGCCGCGCCCGGGAGTACCGCTTCGACTGGGACCTGGAGTGCAACCGGCTGCAGGTCACCGCGCTCGCCCCGCTGCCGCAGGACGTGCCCGCCCAGCCCTGGGTCACCGCGCCCGGCGAGGTCCTGCTCGGCTTCACCGACCAGGCGGCCACCCAGCGCCGCATCCCGGTCGCCCACGACGGCGGCCCGGGCCACCAGCCGCCGGTGATCTGGCGCACCGGCCCGCGCTCCGCCGAGCCGCACCTGCTCGCCCTGGGCGGCACCGGCTCCGGCACCTCCACCCTGCTGCGCACCGTGGCCCTGCAGGCGCTGGCCCACGGCGACCTGCTGGTGATCGACGGCGCCGGCACCGGCGAGCACGCCTGCCTGGTCAACCGGCCCGGCGTGCTCACCGTGGAGACCAGCCTGCACGGGGCGCTGGCCGCCCTGGAGTGGGCCGCCCGGGAGACCGAGCGCCGGCTCGCCGCGCTCAACGCCGCCCGCTACGCCGGGGAGCCGGCGCCGGCCGACGTCACCCGCCCGCTCTGGCTGCTGATCGACCACCCCACCGAGCTCTCCGAGCTGGCCCAGGCCGAGGGCCGCCCCGACCCGCAGGAGCTGCTGGAGGTGCCGCTGCGGCACGGCCGGGCCGCCCGGGTGACGGTGGTGGTGGCCGAGTCGCTGGCGGCGGCCGACCGGCTCTCCCCCGCGCTGCGCGGCGCCGTCCGGGCCCGGGTGGTGCTCGGCGACCACCCGGCGCCCGAGCTGGCCGCCGCGCTCGGCACCGCCCTGGACCTCACCCCGGCCGCGCACATCCCGCCCGGCCGCGGCTACGCCCGGATCGGCACCGGCCCGGTCGCCCGGCTGCAGGTGCCGGCCACCGTGGACCCGCTGGACGAGGAGGCCCCGGCCCGGCTGCGGGACGCGGTGATCGCCCTGCTGCCGCACCGCGGCACCCGGATCGAGGCCGCCGCCCCGCCCCACCCCGAGCAGCAGCCCCAGGTACCGCCCGCGGCCGAGGAGCCGGCCGCCCGGGTGGTCCTGGACAAGGGGACGGCGGCCCGGCCGACGCCATTGAGGTGAACACGCGGCCACTGCCCGGACAAATGGGCAATAAGGAAAACGACCCGTCACAGGGCGCTAATTCCAGGCCACTCAGGGTGATATCCCACTCCAGATGTGACAAATCGGACGGAGATGGGTACAAACAGGGGCGGCACGACAGACGACTGACGCCCGGACGGGAATCTTCGTCGACGGCCAGGCGTTGACCGAACGACGAAGACAGCGACCCCAACTAGTCCTGTGGGCCATAAGCCCTGGAGGCACGATTCATGAGCGAGCGAGCTCTCCGAGGCACGCGACTCGGCGCCACTAGCTACGAGACCGACCGTGGCATTGACCTGGCCCCGCGCCAGACCGTCGAGTACGCATGTCAGAACGGACACCGGTTCGAGGTGCCCTTCTCCGTCGAGGCGGAGATCCCCTCGGTGTGGGAGTGCCGGTTCTGCGGCACCGAGGCCGTCCTGCTCGACGGCGACGAGCCGGAAGAGAAGAAGATCAAGCCGACCCGCACCCATTGGGACATGCTGATGGAGCGGCGGACCCGTGAGGAGCTGGAGGAGGTGCTGGCCGAGCGGCTGGCCGTGCTCCGCTCCGGCGGGATGAACCTCGCGGTCCACCCGCGGGACACCCGCAAGAGCGCCTGACCGCACCGGCCCCGCAGCGCCCGGGGTCTGCGGGAGGCGAGAACGAGTCAAGGCCCTGGGCCCGATCCGAGGATCGGGCCCAGGGCCTTTCTCGTAAGCCTTTCTCGCGTCTGCGATCAGCGGCTGAGCGGGGGCCGGGGGTCGTCGCCGTCCGTGCGGGGCTGCGGCTCGGCCGGGTCGACCACCTCGCCCTGGACCACCTTGCCGTCGGGGCGGTGCATCCGGAACTGCTGCTGCATCCGCAGCGCGTCCGCCAACGGATCGCCCATCGGGGCGGCGCGCACCAGCTTGCGGGCGGTGCTCCGGCCGGCCACCCGCCAGAGCGCCCGGGTCGGCGGGAAGAGCAGGGTGAGCGCCAGCGCGTCGGAGAGGAAGCCGGGCAGGATCAGCAGCAGCCCGGCCAGCACGGTCAGGCTGGTCCCGGTCTCGGCCGCGCCGGACTCCGGCAGCCGGCCCTGTTCGAAGGCGGCCGAGGCGCTGCGCAGCGCCCGCAGGCCGGCCCGCTTGATCAGCCGGGAGCCCAGCACCGCGCCGAGCACCAGCAGCAGGACCACCAGCAGGCCGTTGGTGGCGTCGGCCACCTGGATCATCAGCCAGATCTCCAGCAGCATCCAGGCGACCAGCAGCAGCGGCAGCACCCGGCGCAGCCGGCTGCGCCGGGGGGCGCGGGTCAGGTCAACGTGCGGGGTCACGGTAGGAATCCACTCCATCGCGGCACCGTTTCGCGCCGTTCGGGCTGGTCCCGCGCGGTCTGGGTGCCAACGGGTCCAACGGTTCGAGCGGGCCGGGTGTTCCGCCCGTCGCCCCTGGTCAGGGCCGACGGGCGGACTCCGGGTCAGGCCTGCGCGTCCGCCTTCGCCGCCGCGGCCCGGCGCCGGGTCAGCGCCACGGCGGCGGCGCAGGCCAGCAGGCCGATCACCGAGATCGCCCACTCGGGGGCCTCGCCGAGCCGGTCGGCCAGCGTCTTGCCGTCCCGCAGCGGGACGGTGGCGTTCAGCTCAGCAGCGGTGAGCTCGCTGGTGCGGCTCTCGATCGTGCCGTCGGGCCGGATCACCGCGCTGATCCCGCTGGTGGCGGCGATCAGCACCGCCCGGCCGTGCTCGACGGCGCGCAGCCGGGACATCGCCAGCTGCTGGTCGGGCTGGCCGCTCTCGGCGTAGGTGGCGTTGTTGGTCTGCACCACCAGCACCCGGCCGCCGCCGTTGACGGTGCCGCGGACGATCTCGTCGTAGGCGACCTCGAAGCAGATCACGTCGCCGATCTTCGCCGGGCCGAGCTGCATCACGCCGATGCCCTTGCCGGGGTAGAAGTCGTGGGCGACCCGCTGCAGCCGGGTGATCACCTTCATCAGCACCGAGCGGAACGGCACGTACTCGCCGAACGGCACCGGGTGCTGCTTGGTGTAGTGCGCGCCGGGGCCGCTGACCGGGTCCCAGACGATGCCCTCGTTCTGCACGTGCTGCGCGTCCGGGCCGTTGACCAGGGCGCCGACCAGGGTGGGCAGGCCGATGGTCCGCACGGCCTCGGTGATCCGGCTGTAGGCCGCCGAGTCGCTGTAGGGGTCCAGGTCGGAGGAGTTCTCCGGCCAGATCACCGCGTCCGGCGCGGGCACCTGGCCGGCCTTGATCGCGGCGGCCAGCCGCTCGGTCTCGGCCGCGTGGTTGTTCAGCACCTGCATCGGCCGGCCGAGGAAGTCCATCCCGGGCTGCTGGACGTTGCCCTGGATCAGCGCGACCTTGAAGGAGGCGGGGCCGCCGGCGGTGTCGCCGCCGGTCGGGATCGGCACCAGCGCGCCGCCGCCGGTGGCCATCGCGGCGCAGAGCACCGCGGCGGCCGGCTTGAGCCAGCCCGGCGAGCCGGCGCCGGCGCCGGTGCCGGCGGCCGCGCGGAGCCGGACGGCCCGCAGCACCAGGAAGGCCAGCAACGAGCCGGTCAGCGCCACCGCGAAGGTGACCAGCGGCGCGCCGCCGAGCGCGGCCAGCGGGGTGTAGGGGCTGGCGGTGTTGGCGAAGGCCAGCCGGCCCCAGGGGAAGCCGCCGAGCGGCTGCCGGTCGCGCACCAGCTCCTCGGCCACCCAGAGGCAGGCGCCCCAGAGCGGCCAGCCGCGCAGCCGGGAGGTGAGCGCCAGGCCGCCGCCGAGCGCGCAGACGAAGAGCGCCTCGGCGAGCGAGAGCCCGAACCAGGCGTCCCAGCCGATCACCCGGATCCAGTCCAGCAGCCAGAGGAAGAACGGCAGCCCGAAGGCGAACCCGGTCCACAGGCCCTGACGGACCGTCCGGCCCCGGGTGAGCAGCGCCAGCGCGGCGACGGCCAGCAGCGAGAGCGGCCAGACGCCGTAGGGCGGGAAGGCGGCGGCCAGCGCCAGCCCGGCGGCCGCGGCGAGGGCGCTGCGCTTCCAGCCGGCGCGGACCTTGCCGCGCATTCGGCTCAGCCGGCCCTCGGCGCGCTCCGGGCGGGCCGGCTTCGGGTCGACGGCCTGCGGGGCCGCGTCGACGGGCACTGCCACCTGGACACCCATCTCTCTGTGGCGGATCGGTCCTGCCGATGGCAGGTGTTGGACGAAGGTACCTCCCCGCCGGGGGCTCGCGGTAGCGGCCCCTGGTGAGAAATGCCAGGTGGGAAAGCGGCGGCTCAGCCGGTGGCGCGCGCCTCGTGCACGGTGCGGCCGCGGACCACGGTGCGCAGGCAGACCGGCAGTTCGGTGCCGGGGGTGAGGTCAGGCAGGCCGGGGGTGCCGGAGCGCGGGTCGGTGGACCAGCCGGCCACCCGGGAGTCGGGGGCCTGGACCACCAGCTCGCCGGTGCGCCAGACCGCGTAGCTGGCGGGTGCGCCGGGCACCAGCACGCCCTCCTGGTCGCGGCCCAGGGCCCGCCAGCCGCCGCGGGTGTGGGCGGCGAAGGCGGCCCGGACCGAGATCCGGTGCTCGGGCGTGCGGTGGAAGGCGGCGGCCCGCACGGTGCCCCACGGGTCCAGCGGGGTCACCGGCGAGTCGGAGCCGAAGGCCAGCGGCACGCCGGCCCGCAGCAGCGCGGCGAACGGGTTGAGTCCGGCCGCCCGCTCGGCGCCCAGCCGGGCCGCGTACATGCCGTCCGGTCCGCCCCAGGCGGCATCGAAGGCGGGCTGCACGGAGGCCGTCAGGCCCAGTTCGGCGAAGGCGGCGACGGCCGCCTCGTCCAGCGCCTCGGCGTGCTCGACCCGGTGCCGCAGCGCCTTGACGGCGGGCAGGCCGAGCTTGTCGGCGGCGGCCCGCACGCCCGCCAGCACGGCGGACAGGGCGGCGTCGCCGATCGCGTGGAAACCCGCCTGCAGGCCGGCCTCGGTGCAGGCGGTGACATGGTCGGCGATCTGCTCGGCCGTCAGGTAGGCCGTCCCCGTGTGGTCGGCGTCCTGGTACGGGGTGTGCAGGCAGGCGGTGTGCGAGCCGAGCGCCCCGTCGGCGAAGAGGTCGCCGCCCGCGCCGGCCGCGCCGAGCTCGCGGGCGGGGTCGACGCCGCCGAGCTCGCCCCAGTAGCCGTACACCTCGGGGCCGTCGGTCTCGGCGGCCAGCGCCAGCAGGGCGGTCAGGTCGCGGGCGGAGGAGATCTCCGGCCCGGCGCACTCGTGCAGCGCGGCGATGCCGAGGCTCGCGGCGTGCCGCAGGGTGGCGAGCTGGGCGGTGCGGCGCTGCTCGTCGGTGAGCCGGGCGAGCGCGGCCCGGCGCACGGCGTGGTGGGCGTCCCGGGTGAGCGGGCCGTCGGGGTGGTGGCCGGGCAGCCCGGCCAGGCCCGGGGTGCGCTCGCGCAGCGCGCTGGAGGCGAGGGCGGAGTGCACGTCGGTGCGGGAGAGGTAGAGCGGGGCCCCGCCGGCGGCCGCGTCGAGCTCGGCCAGGGTCGGCGGGCGGCCCTCGGGCCAGCCGGTCTCGTCCCAGCCGTGGCCGATCAGCACCTCGGTGCGGCCGGCGGTGAAGTCGGTGACCCGGCGCAGCGCCTCGGCCAGCGAGGGGCAGCCGGTGAGGTCCAGCCCGGTGAGCGCCAGGCCGGTGGCGGTGGCGTGCACGTGGGCGTCCACGAAGGCGGGGGTGACCAGCGCACCGTCCAGCTCGACCACCTCGTCGGCGACGGCCGCGTAGGCGTCCGCGGCGCCCTCGCTGCCGACCCAGGCGATCTGCCCGCCCTCGATCAGCATCGCGGTGGCGAAGGGGTCGGCCGGGCTGTAGACGTTGCCGCCGCGCAGCAGCACGGTGCGGGGGGTGCGTTCGGTCATGACTGGAGCTTAGGTCGAGCTTGTCCCGGTATGGGACGCGCCCCCTACAGCTTGGGCGGTCGCGCCTCGTACGGGGTGGAGAGGACGACGGTGGTGCGGGTGGAGACGCCGGCCGCGCTGCGGATGCGGGCGAGCAGGTCCTCCAGGTCGCCGGGGGCGCCGACCCGGACCTTGAGGATGTAGTTCTCGTCGCCGGCCACGCTGTGGCAGGCCTCGATCTCGGGCAGCGGGGCCAGCCGCTCGGGCACGTCGTCGGGGGCGCTCGGGTCGAAGGGCTTCACCGAGATGAAGGCCGTCAGCGCCAGGTTGACGGCGTCCGGGTCGATGATCGCCGAGTAGCCGCGGATCACCCCGCGCTGCTCCAGCCGCCGGACCCGCTGGTGGACGGCCGAGGTGGACAGGCCGGTGGCCTTGCCCAGGTCGGTGTAGCTCATCCGGCCGTCCTGGACGAGCAGCTGAACGATGCGCTGGTCGAGATCCTCCACGAGGTGTAAACCTACCCGACACCCGGACTCCCGGTGCCCGTCACGGTGCCCGGAGGCCGCCGGCGGCACATGCCGACGGAATGTGGCGAAGGCCACACCGGAGCGCATCACCCTGCGGCGACCTGCAGGGTTATGAGGGTCCGTCAGCGGGAAGTGCTGGTGGTGGCCCCGGCCGAGTTGGCCCGGCCCGATCCATAGGGGGATCACTATGCCTTCCACTGAGCCGCGCACACGGCGCGCAGCAGACTTCGAGGACGCCGAGGGCGACGATCTCGTCCCGGGTCCCGACAGTGCCGCCGGGGTCGAACCCGGCGAGACGGAGACCTGGGACCTCGTCCGGGTGGACTGTCCCGAGTGCCACCGTGCCATCGCCCTGGTGGGCGACGAGGAGCAGTTGCCCCAGCACGCGGTGCTGCGGCAGGCCTGGCACCCGTTCTCCCCGGCGCTCTGCCCGGGCTCCGGGGTGCCGACCGAGGAGCTGGCGCTGGTCGAGCCGGAGGCCGGCAAGCCGGCCGACGCGCTGGCCGCCCTGCTCACGCTGCCGGCCGGACTCGACTGGCGCACCCAGCCGTTCTCGCACTCGCAGACGGTGCGCGCGGCCTGAGGCCGCGGGGCCGTGGACGTGCGAACGGAGGGCCGGCCGCGGCGGCCGGCCCTCCGTCGGTCCGGGGCTCAGACCCGGGTCAGGTGGCGGCCGATGACCAGCCGCTGGATCTGGTTGGTGCCTTCGACGATCTGCAGCACCTTGGCCTCGCGCATGTACCGCTCGGCCGGGAAGTCCTGGGTGTAGCCGTAGCCGCCGAGCACCTGCACCGCGTCGGTGGTCACCTTCATCGCCGTGTCGGTGCAGAACAGCTTGGCCATCGCCGCCTCCTTGGTGAACGGCAGGCCGGCGTCCCGCAGCCGGGCGGCGGAGAGGTAGAGCGCGCGGCCGGCCTCGATCTGGGTGGCCATGTCGGCCAGCATGAAGGACAGGCCCTGGAAGTCGGCGATCGGGCGGCCGAACTGCCGGCGGGTGCCTGCGTACTCCACGGCCTGGTCCAGCGCGGCCTGGGCCACGCCGATCGCGCAGGCGGCGATGCCCAGCCGGCCGGAGTCCAGCGCGGCCAGCGCGATCTGGAAGCCCTGGCCGGGCTCGCCGACCAGGCGCTCGCGGTCCACCCGGACGCCGTCGAAGTGCAGCTGGGCGGTGGGCGAGCTGTTCATCCCCATCTTGTGCTCCGGCGGGGCGGCCGAGAGGTGGTCGGCGTCGCCGGGGATGAGCAGGCAGCTTATGCCGCGCGGGCCCTCCTCGCCGGTGCGCACGATCGCGCTGTAGAAGTCGGCGCGGCCGCCGTGGGTGATCCAGGCCTTGGTGCCGTTGACCACGTACTGGTCACCGGACAGCTCGGCCCGGGTGCGCAGCGCCGCCGCGTCCGAGCCGGACTGCGGCTCGGAGAGGCAGTAGGCGCCGAGCTGCTCGCCGGAGAGCATGCCGGGCAGCCAGGCCGCCCGCTGCCCGTCGGTGCCGAATCCGGCCAGCGCGTGGCAGGAGAGGGTGTGCACGCTGACCCCGAGGCCGACGGCCAGCCAGCCCGCGGCCAGCTCCTCCAGCACCTGGAGGTAGACCTCGTAGGGCTGCTCGCCGCCGCCGTACTGCTCGGCGTAGGGCAGCGAGAGCAGGCCGGCCTCGCCGAGGATCCCGAACACCTCCCGGGGGAACCGCCCGGCAGCCTCGAACTCGGCCGCGCGCGGGAGCAGTTCGCGCTCGACCAGCTCGCGGGTGAGGCCGAGCAGGGCGTGCGCCTCCTCGGACGGCAGCCGGCGCTCCACAGGCTTGACGGGTGCGGCGTTCATGAGGGTGGTCGCCTCCTCGGACGGGCCCCGGGGTGACCGGTGCGGCACGGTAGGGAGAACACCCGCGGCCGGATCGCGGTGAACGGGCGTTCACATGGGGGTAGCGAAGCGAGTATGCCGCATGCCGCGCCGTTCGTCACGACCACGAACATCAGCAGGTCAGCGGGCGCGTAACGTACCGCCTCGTGTCCGCACGGAACCCTTCTGTCGATCTTGCTCCCCTGGCCGGCCGGCTCCGCGCCCTGCCGCCCTCGCTCGGCCCGGTGCGGCTGGTGGCGGTGGACGGCCACGCCGGCTCGGGCAAGACCACCTTCGCCACCCGGCTGGCGGCCGCGCTCGGCGGCGCGCCGGTCGTACACCTGGACGACCTGGCCACCCACGAGGAGTACTTCGCGTGGACCGGACGGCTGCGCACCCTGGTGCTCGATCCGCTCGAACGGGGCGAACCGGCCACCTTCGAGGCATACGACTGGGTGGCTCGGAGCTTCCAGGGGGCGCGCGAGATCACTCCTGCGCCGGTGGTGCTCCTGGAGGGCGTCGGCGCGGGGCGCCGGGCGGTGCGGCCGGTACTGGCCGCGCTGGCCTGGATGGAACTGCCGGCCGCCGAGGCCCGGGAGCGCGGACTGCGCCGGGACGGCCCGCAGCTGTCCGCCTTCTGGGAGCGCTGGACGGCGGCCGAGGCGGCGCACTTCGCGGCCGACCCGAGCCGTCCGTTCGCGGACCTGCTGGTGGACGGCCGAACGGGGACGCCGATCGTCCGACCGCACACTAAGCGGTCGCTTGACCGGGATGCCGAAGAAGAACTAGGTTTTCCTCTCAGCGGGAGTAGTTGAGCCCGCAACTAGACGCGGCACCTCCGGCTTGTTCCCCCGTGAGCCGGAGGTGTCGTTCCCCTTTTCGGCCGGATTTCGGCACTGACCGTCCGTCAGTACACCAACGGTCATCCGGCCAGGGCGATTTGGCCGTGACCGACCGCTACCGGATCTGTCCGGCCCGGGTACGATTCCGAACAGGCGCAACAGCGTCCCGGGTGCACGGCGCTGAGGCTGCCGACGACCGGGCCTCGGTGCACACCACGGGGGGCGTGAGTGATCATCGGTGACAACTTGGGCACCGGACCGCAAGGACCGGCCGACCGGGCATGGCTGCGTGCCATGGACGCGTACACGGCCGGGTCCTACGCACGGGCCGAGGAGGAGTTCCGCACGGCCGTGCGGCTCGACCCCGGCATGGCGGACGCCTGGCTCGGGCTGCACGCACTGCGCTGCGACACCTCCGGCGCGCTGCTCGCGATGCACCGCAACAAGAAACGTTTCGGCGAGCAGCGCCGCATCCACTCCCGCCCGCTCAGCTCCTGGTACTGGCTCGGCTGGTGGGTGCAGCCGGTGCTGGAGGACGACCGCGACCTCGCGCTGGCGCACGCCTCGCACTGGCTGGACGGCCGCCACCTGACCGAGCTGGACCGGGCGATGGCGCACTGCCCGCCGGTCGACCAGGACCCCTCGGTGCGCTTCCTGCACGCCTGCCGCTCCTACCTGGTCAAGGACTGGGAGCAGCTGATCCGGGACACCGACCAGCTGCTGGACGATCCGCTGCTGGGCATCGAGGCCGGCCTGTTCGGCGGCATGGCCCGGGTCCGGCTGGACATGTGCGCCCAGGCCCAGCGCCCGCTCGCCGCCTCGCTGGCCCGCTGCCGCTCCGAGCAGCCGCAGCGCAAGGAGCTGCGCTACTGGCTGGCCCGCGCCTACGAGGGGGCCGGCCGCAGCGCCGCCGCCCTGCCGCTCTACCGCTCGGTGCACCGCGCGGATCCGGCCTTCATGGACACCGCCGCCCGGCTGGCCGCGATCGCCGCCGAGGACGGCCTCGGGCTGCTGGACGAGCTGCCCCCGCTGCTGGATCTCGGCGCCGGGCCGGCCGAGTCCGCCGACACCATGGCGCTGGACCTGATCACCGGCCTGGGCCCGGCCCCGGTGGCCGAGAGTGCGGGGCCGGCCGACGGGCCGCTGCCGCTGGCCGAGCGCTCCGGCCAGGGCCCGCGCGAGGGCGAGCCGCCCAGGGGGCCCGCCGCCGAGCCGGCCGCCCCGCCGGCGCCGGTGCTGGCCACCCGTCAGGAGGACGGCGGGCCCGTCCCCGCCGCTCCCCCGGCCGTGCCGGCCGGCGACCAGCAGCGGCTGGACGCGGCACTGGAGTCGCTGGAGCAGATGGTCGGCCTGGACCCGGTCAAGCGCCAGGTCCGGGCGCTCTCCGCGCAGTTGCGGATGGCCGGGCTGCGCGCCGAGCAGGGCCTGCCGGTGCAGCCGCCGAAGCGGCACTTCGTCTTCTCCGGCCCCTCCGGCACCGGCAAGACCACGGTGGCCCGGATCCTCGGCCAGGTCTTCCACGCCCTCGGCCTGCTCTCCGGCGACCACCTGGTGGAGGCCCAACGGTCCGATCTGGTCGGCGAGTTCCTGGGCCAGACCGCCGTCAAGGCGAATGAGCTGATCGACTCCGCGCTGGACGGCGTGCTCTTCATCGACGAGGCCTACAGCCTGGCCAACTCCGGCTACAGCAAGGGCGACGCCTACGGCGACGAGGCACTGCAGGTGCTGCTCAAGCGGGCCGAGGACAACCGGGACCGGCTGGTGGTGATCCTGGCCGGCTACCCGGAGGGGATGAACCGGCTGCTGGCCACCAACCCGGGCCTCAACTCCCGCTTCACCACCCGGGTGGACTTCCCCAGCTACCGCCCCGCCGAGCTGACCGCGATCGGCAGCGCGCTGGCCGCCCGGGACGGCGACACCTGGGACGAGGACGCCGCGGACGAGCTGGCCAGCATCTGCGCCCACGTGGTCGCCGAGGGCTGGATCGACGAGCTGGGCAACGGGCGGTTCATCCGCACCCTCTACGAGAAGTCCTGCGCCTACCGCGACCTGCGGCTCTCCCAGTCCCGCGAGCTGCCGAGCCGGGACGACCTGGCCACCCTGCGGCTGCCCGACCTGGTGCAGGCCTACGGCGAGCTGATCGACGGCGCCGGCTGACCCTCCGCCGCAGGTGGCGGGGGCCGGCCGGCGCGCCCTCAGGCGGCCCGGCGCACGTGGTCCGGGTCGTGCATCTCGCCGACCAGCTCCTCCAGCACGTCCTCCAGCGTCACCACGCCGAGGGTGTGCCCGGCCGGGTCGGTGACCGCCGCCAGGTGGGCGGCCGCCCGCCGCATCGCGGTCAGCGCGTCGTCCAGCGGCAGCGACTCGGGCACCGCGGTGACCGGGCGCCACAGCCGCACCGGCAGCGGCGCGTCCGGGTCCTCGGCCTCCAGCACGTCCTTGAGGTGCAGGTAGCCGAGGATCGCGCCGTCCGGGCCGACCACCGGGAACCGGGAGAAGCCGGTGGCCAGCGCCCGCTCCTCGACCTGCCGGGCGGTCACCGCGGAGTCCACCGTGACCAGGCCGTCCAGCGGCATCAGCACCTCGCGCACCGGCCGCTGGCCCAGCTCCAGGGCGTCCTCCAGGCGCTCCTGCTCGGCCTCGGCGAGCAGGCCGGCGGCCCGCGACTCGGCCAGGATCCAGAGCAGCTGCTCGTCCGTGACCACCGACTCCACCTCGGACTTCGGCGCCACCTTGAAGAGCCGCAGCACCAGGTTGGCGAAGGCGTTCAGGAACCGGATCACCGGACCGAGCAGCCGGGCCAGCCGGGCCAGCGGCGGGCCCAGCCAGAGCGCGGCCTTGTCCGGGGCGGCGAGCGCCATGTTCTTCGGCACCATCTCGCCGATCACCATGTGCAGGAAGACCACCAGGGCCAGCGCCAGCAGGTAGGAGACCAGGTGCTCCACCGAGTCCGGCATCCCGAGCGCGTGGAACGGCCCGGAGAGCAGCTCGGCGATGGTCGGCTCGGCCAGCGCGCCGAGCAGCAGCGAGCAGACCGTGATGCCCAGCTGGGCGGCGGCCAGCATCGCCGACACGTCGGAGAGCGCGCCCAGCACGCTGCGGGCCCGGCGGTTGCCGGCCTCGGCCAGCGGCTCCAGCTGGCTGCGGCGGACCGAGATCACGGCGAACTCGGCGCCGACGAAGCAGGCGTTGCCGAGCAGCAGGAGCAGCGCGGCGAAGAGCTGGAAGGCGATCACGCCGTCTCCCCCTGGTGGACCAGCCGGACGCTGGTGGTGCGGTGCCGGTCGACGGCCTGGACGGTCAGCTCCCAGCCGGGCAGCGCGGCGGTGTCGCCGCGCTCCGGGATCCGGCCGAGCAGGTCGGCGAGCAGGCCGGCCAGCGTCTCGTAGGGCCCGTGCGGGGCGTGCAGGCCGATCACGGCCAGCTGGTCGAGCCGGGCCCGGCCGTCGGCCAGCCAGGCCGGGTGGCCGCCGACCGGCGGGGCGGCCAGCAGCTCCGGGTTCTCCCCCGGGTCGTGCTCGTCGCGCACCTCGCCGACGATCTCCTCGACGATGTCCTCCAGGGTGGCCACCCCGGCCGTGCCGCCGTACTCGTCGATCACGATCGCCATCGGCTGACGGCGCCTCAGCTGCTCCAGCAGCTGCTCGGCGGGCAGCGTCTCGGGCACCAGCAGCGGCGCGGCGGCCAGCCCGCCCACGGTCACCTCGGTGCGCCGGTCGGCGCTGACCCCGAGGGCGTCCTTGAGGGTGACTGTGCCGGTGATGTCGTCCAGGCCCTCCCCGTAGACCGGGAACCGGGAGAAGCCGGTGGCCCGGGTCAGGTTGATCACGTCGGCGGCGGTGGCGCCGTGCTGCAGCGCGGCCACGTCCACCCGCGGGGTCATCACCGACTCGGCGGTCAGCTCGCCGAGGTTGAGGGTGCGCACGAAGAGCAGCGCCGCGTCCGCCTCCAGCGCCCCCGCCTGGGCCGAGTGCCGTGCCAGGAAGGCGAGTTCGTCGGGGGTGCGGGCGTGCTCCAGCTCCTCGGCGGGCTCGATGCCGAGCGCCCGGACCAGCCGGTTGGCGGCGCCGTTGAGGGCGCGGATCAGCGGGCGGCAGGCGGCGCTGAAGATCCGCTGCGGGGCGGCGACCGCCCTGGCCACCTGGAGCGGGCGGGAGATCGCCCAGTTCTTCGGCACCAGCTCGCCGATCACCATCTGCAGCACGGTGGCCAGCAGCATGCCGGCCACCGCGGAGACCGCGCGGGCCGTGCCGGCGGAGAGTCCCAGGTCGGTGAGCAGCGGGGAGAGCAGCACCGAGAGCGCCGGTTCGGCGAGCATGCCGACCACCAGCGAGGTGATGGTGATGCCCAGCTGGGCGCCGGAGAGCTCGAAGGAGAGCGAGCGCAGCGAGCGGGACAGGCCCTGGGCCCGCCGGTCGCCGGCCTTCGCCGCCCGCTCGACCTCGCCCCGGTCCACGGTGACGAAGGAGAACTCGGCGGCCACGAAGAGGCCGTTGGCGAGGATGAGCAGCAGGGCCGCGAGCAGGAGCAGCAGTGCGGTGATCACAGCGCCGCCTGCCCGGTGATCGTGTGGTGGGGCACGGCGGCGTGGCTACTACCGGACGGATCGTCCATCGAGGGAGGGAGTCACTCCTCAGGTCGCGGGCGGGAGGCGCGCAGGGCTTTTTGCCCCGGCTTTACCAGCGTAGACGATACCTGTTCGAATGCTCAGGACGGGTCAGGCGTGCGCCGGTTCGCCGGCCGCGCCGTGCAGCTCCACCAGGTCGCGCAGCTGGACGGCGGCCCGGATGGCCTGCTCGCGGCCGCCGCCGGGCTGGATGCCCATGGCGGCGAGCGAGGTGCCGTCGGCCAGGTCGAGGGTGGCCCAGGGGTCGCCCTGGCGCAGGTTCACCCGCAGGATCTCCGCCCAGGCGAGCTGCCGGGAGCGCAGGTGGTTGACCACCAGCACGCCTTCGGCGCTGGCCACCACCCGGGGGCGGGCCAGCATCAGGCCGACGGCGGAGAAGCACAGGCCGAGCATGACCAGCATCACCCGGTCGTTCAGCTGCCAGCTGGGCGGGAGCACCAGCGCCATCCCGACGAAGACCGCCGCCAGCACCGCACTGGCCGTCAGCAGCACCGCGCGGCTGCGGCGGGGCAGCCAGGTGACGGGCAGGGCGGGCGGGGTCGACGGGACGGGGCCGGTCATGGTGCTGGTGCTCCTGGCGGATCGGTCAGAGACGGCAGGCGTGGATGTTGGTGACCAGGACGCCGCGGGCGCCGATCGCCCAGAGGTCGTCCATGATCCGCTGGGCCTCCTTGCGGAGCACCATCGAGCGGACCGCGACCCAGCCCTCGGTGTGCAGCGGGGAGACGGTCGGCGACTCCAGTCCGGGGGTCAGGTTGACCGCCTCGGAGACCTTCTCGGCGCGGATGTCGTAGTCCATCAGCACGTAGCGGCGGGCCACCAGCACGCCCTGCAGCCGGCGCAGGAACTGCTCGACGGCGATGTCGTCTCCGGCGCCCTTGGGCCGGATCACCACGGCGTCGGAGACCAGGATCGGCTCGCCGAAGACCTCCAGGCCGGCGTTGCGCAGGCTGGTGCCGGTCTCCACCACGTCGGCGATCACGTCGGCGACGCCGAGCTGCACCGCGGTCTCCACCGCGCCGTCGAGCTTGGTGACGGTGGCCTGCACGCCGTGCTCGGCCAGGTGCTGGGTGACCAGGCCGGTGTAGGAGGTGGCGATCCGCAGGCCCTGCAGGCCCTGGACGTCCTTCGGCGAGCCGGCCGGGCCGGCGAACCGGAAGGTGGAGCCGGCGAAGCCGAGCGCCAGCACCTCGTCGGCGTCGGCGTTGGAGTCCAGCAGCAGGTCGCGGCCGGTGATGCCGATGTCCAGGCGGCCGGAGCCGACGTAGACCGCGATGTCGCGCGGGCGCAGGAAGAAGAACTCGACCTGGTTCTCCGGGTCGACCAGGACCAGTTCCTTGGGGTCCTTGCGCTGGCGGTAGCCGGCCTCATGGAGCATCTCCGCCGCGGGACCCGAGAGCGAACCCTTGTTGGGGAGGGCGATGCGCAGCATGGGAGGAAGATCCTTCGTTGGGTGCCGGTACGGGCGTTGGCGGGTGGGTCGGGCCGGTGGGATCAGAGGTAGGCGTAGACGTCGTCGAGCGTCAGCCCGCGCGCGACCATCATCACCTGGAGGTGGTAGAGCAGCTGCGAGATCTCCTCGGCGGTCTGCTCCTTGGTCTGGAACTCGGCGGCCATCCAGACCTCGGCGGCCTCCTCGACCACCTTCTTGCCGATCGCATGGACGCCCTGCTCGACGAGCTGGGCGGTGCGGGAGGTCGCGGGGTCGCCGGTGGCGGCCTTCTGCTGGAGCTCGGCGAAGAGCTCCTCGAATGTCTTCGAAGCCATGATGGGTCACACCTTACGGGGTCCGGCCGGACGGATCGGCCGACGTCCCGGACAGTGGACACCGGGGTGGACGTCCGGCGCCGGCCGTATCGCCTGAACGGTACCGGCCGGGGGGCCCCGCCCCCCCCCCCGGGCCCCCCCCGGGGGGGCCCCCCCCCCGTGGGGGCCGCGGGCGCGGGCGCCCCCGCCGCCGGGGCCGCCCCCGCTGCCCAGGCGCGGCCCGCGCCCCGCCCGCCCCCCCCCCCGCGCCCCCGCGCCCCCCCCCGCCCCCGCCGGGCCCCCCCCCGCGGGGCCCGCCCCCCCCCCCCCGCGCGCCGCCCCCCCCCCCCCCCCCCCCCCCCCCCCCCCCGGGGGGATCACGCCAGTGTGCGGAGCGCGGCGGCGGTCGCGACGGCGGCGGTGACCGCCTCGTGGCCCTTGTCCTCGGCGGAGCCGGGCAGGCCCGCCCGGTCGATCGCCTGCTCCTCGTTGTCGCAGGTCAGCACGCCGAAGCCGACCGGCACGCCGGTGCGCACCGAGACCTCGGTGAGGCCCACGGTGGCGGCCTGGCAGACGTAGTCGAAGTGCGGGGTGCCGCCGCGGATCACCACGCCGAGGGCGACCACGGCATCGAAGCCGGCCCCGGCGAGCCGGGCGGCGGCCACCGGCAGCTCGAAGGTGCCGGGGACCCGCAGCACGGTCGGCTCCTCGATGCCGAGTTCCTTGAGGGCGCGCTCGGCGCCGTTCAGCAGGCCGTCCATCACCTGGGTGTGCCACTGGGCCGCGACCACCGCGACCCGCAGTCCGGCGGTGTTCTCGACGGTGTCGACAGTCAGCACCGGGGCGCCGTGACCAGCCATGTCTCTCGTTCTCCTTGGTGTGGTGGGCTTGCGGGCGTCAGCCGACGAGCCACGGCAGGTCGTGGCCCATCCGGTCGCGCTTGGTGAGCAGGTAGGCCAGGTTGTACCGGCCGGCCTGCACCGGGATCGGCTCGCGGGCCTTGACCTTGAGGCCGTGCTCGGTGAGCGCGGCCTGCTTGTCCGGGTTGTTGGTGAGCAGGGTGAGCGAGTGCACCCCGAGGTCGCCGAGGATCTGGGCGCCGGTGCTGTAGTCCCGGGCGTCGGCGGGCAGGCCGAGCTCCAGGTTGGCGTCCACGGTGTCCCGGCCGCGCTCCTGCAGCTGGTAGGCGCGCAGCTTGTGGCCCAGGCCGATGCCCCGGCCCTCGTGGCCGCGCAGGTAGACCACCACCCCGCGGCCGGCGGCGGCCACCTGCTCCAGCGCCGCGGTGAGCTGCGGGCCGCAGTCGCAGCGCAGCGAGCCCAGCACGTCGCCGGTCAGGCACTCGGAGTGCACCCGGACCAGCACGTCCTCGCCGTCCGGCAGCCGGCCGTCGGCGTCCAGCCCGCCGGCCACCAGGGCGACGTGCTCGGTGCCGTCCAGCAGGTCGCGGTAGCCGACCGCGGTGAAGTCGCCGTGCACCGTGGGCAGCGAGGTGACGGCCACCCGCTCCACCTGCATCTCGGTGCGGCGGCGGTAGGCGATCAGGTCCTCGATGGAGATGATCGCCAGGCCGTGCTCGCGGGCGAACCGGACCAGCTCGGGCAGCCGGGCCATGGTGCCGTCGTCGTTGACCACCTCGCAGATCGCGGCCGCCGGCGGCAGGCCGGCCAGCCGGGCCAGGTCCACGCCGGCCTCGGTGTGGCCGGGGCGGACCAGCACCCCGCCGTCCATCGCGCGCAGCGGGAAGACGTGGCCTGGTCGGGTGAAGTCCTCGGCGGTGGAGGCGGGTTCGCCGAGCAGCCGGATGGTGAGCGCGCGGTCCACGGCGGAGATGCCGGTGGACTCCACCTCGCGGGCGTCGACCGAGACGGTGTAGGCGGTGCCCTTGCGGTCCTGGTTGACCCGGACCATCGGGGGCAGGCCGAGCCGGTCGGCGTCGTCCTGGGTGACCGGCACGCAGATCACGCCGGAGGAGTAGCGGATGGTGAAGGCGAGCAGTTCGGGGGTGGCGGCGGTGGCCGCGAAGATCAGGTCGCCCTCGTTCTCGCGGTCCTCGTCGTCCACCACGACCACGGCGCGGCCGGCCGCGATGTCGGCGATGGCCCGCTCGACCGGGTCCAGGGTGAGGTCGAGGTCGTGCACCGTGGCGCTCATACCGGGGCTCCCTGCAGCGTGGGGGTGGTGGGGGTGGCGATCCGGGTGCGCAGCCACCAGGACCGCAGGCCCAGCAGCACCAGGACGAAGTAGACGAGGTAGACGGTCCCGGAGAACGGCAGGCCGCTGTTGAAGGCGAGCGGCACGCCGACCACGTCGACCGCGATCCAGGCGAACCAGAACTCCACCCAGCCGCGGGCCTGGGCCACCATGGCGGCCATCGTGCCGACGAAGATGTAGGCGTCGGCCCAGGGGGACCAGGAGAGGTTCCAGTGCTGGAAGACCAGCGCCACGACGGTGGTGGCGACGGCGGTGCCGAGCACCAGCAGGCCGCGCTCGGTCCAGCCGGCGAACCGGATCCGGATGTCGCCGTCCTGGCGCAGGCCGCGCTGCCAGCGGGTCCAGCCCCAGATCGAGGCGGCGATCACCACGACCTGCTTGCCGGTGCCGCCGGCCAGGTGGGCGGAGAGGTTGGCGCTGATCAGCACCAGGCCGGAGAGCAGCTGGACCGGCCAGCTGAGCACCGAGCGGCGCCAGCCGAGCGCCAGGGCGGCCAGGCCGAGCAGGTTGCCCAGCACGTCGTTCCACTTGAACTGCTGGCCGAGTACGGCGAAGGCGTTGTCGTTCAGCCAGTTCACGAGGCGTCCCGGGCGGTCTGGACGCGGGTGTCCTGAGCGCGGGTGTCCTGGGCGCGGTCGCCGAGCAGCCGCTCGACGTACTTGGCGAGCACGTCCACCTCGAGGTTGACCGGCTCGCCGACCTGCTTGGCGCCGAGCGTGGTGAGCGCCAGGGTGGCGGGGATCAGGCTGACGGAGAACCAGTCCTCGCCCGCCTGGACGACGGTGAGGCTGATGCCGTCCACCGTGATCGAGCCCTTGTCGACCAGGTAGCGGGCGATGCTCGAGGGTAGCGAGAAGCGCAGCACCTCCCAGCGCGGGCGGCCCTCGGTGTCGAGTTCGCCCGGGGCGCGGGAGAGCAGTTCGCCGGTGGCGTCGACATGGCCCTGGACCAGGTGGCCGCCGAGCCGGGCGCCGAGCGCCATGGCCCGCTCCAGGTTGACCGGGGAGCCGGGCCCGAGCGCGCCCAGGCTGGACCGCAGCAGCGTCTCGGCCATCACATCGGCGCTGAACTCGCCGTTCTCCTCGGCCAGTTCGTCCGGGCTGTCGACCACCGTGAGGCAGACGCCGTTGACCGCGATGGAGTCGCCGTGCCGGGCACCGGTGGAGACCAGCGGGCCGCGCAGGCGGATGCGCGAGGAATCCCCGTACTCCTCGATGGAGACGACCTCGCCGAGCTCTTCGATGATGCCGGTGAACACCCGGGTTCTCCTCGCGCTTGGAGCGCGGTTCCGGGGTGTGGCAATGGGAAGGCGACTACGGGTGCGGACAAGGGGCAAGCGGGGAAGGCGGGTTGGGCGTGGCCCAGCCCTCGGTTCCGGACACGGCTCCCCGGGGGAAGACGCGCCTGCTGCCGTCGTGCCTGTCGAACCCGTCGCGCACGCCTCCCATCCGGACTTTAACCGTCGGTCCAGGAGTTTCACCTGGTCAACCGGCCGCTGGCTGCGGACGGGTCGCGGACTGTAACCGCCGGTTCGGAATTACACCGACCCCGGAGTGCGCTGAACGTCACTGCTTAGTGCAGTGGACTCATCATGCCATGATCCGCAACTGGCGCGGGAGGGGGCCCGGCTGTGCTCTCTTTCACTCCGGCGGCGGGAATGCGGGTGCGCCCGGCCGCCCTCGCCGCACGCCCCGGCCTCAGCGGCGCACGAACCACCGGCCCAGGTAGGCCGCCACCTCCTCCGGACGGCTCGCGCCGAGCGCCAGGTGGCCGTCCGGGCGCACCAGCACCAGCGACTCGGGCGGCAGCAGCCGGCCGTGCCCCTGGGAGGGCGTGACGGCCCGGGTGCGGACCGGCACCGGGTAGCCGGCCAGCAGCCGGGCCAGCTGCGGGTCGGCCGGCCCGGTGGTCACCCGCAGCAGCGTCCAGTGCTGGTAGTCCAGCAGCGCGTGCAGCCGCCGCCAGCCGCCCTCGGACCAGACCGGCAGGTCGGGCAGCCGCTCCCCCGCCCCGCTGCCCACCGAGAGCGGGCTCTCCCGGTGGTGCATCTCCAGGTCGCTCAGCCGGCTGCGGATCCCCGCGGCGGCCCGCCGGCTGCGCACCAGGTGCGGGCCGAGCAGCCGCATGCCGAGCAGGGTGAGCCGGCCGGCGGGCAGCTCCATCCGGTCCCGCGAGGTCTTGCGCATCACCCGCAGTGCGGTCAGCCGCTGCTCGCTGGAATACGTGTCCAGCAGCTCGGGCCGGGCCCAGCCGCGCTGCACGCTGGCCAGCTTCCAGGCCAGGTTGTGCGCGCCGCGCAGGCCGGTGTTGAGTCCGTGCGCGGCCACCGGCGCCCACAGGTGGGCGCTGTCGCCGGCCAGCAGCGCCCGGCCGCTGCGCAGGGTGCGGGCGAACCGGTCCTGGAACCGGGCCCGGTTGGTCCACGGCGGGTCGGTCGGCCGCAGCCGCAGGTCCGGGTCGTGGGTGACCCGGGCCAGGTAGTCGCGCATCTCCTCCAGGGTGGGCGGGGTGAGCGGGCGCCGGTCCGGGTCGCCGGTGAAGCCGTAGAACCGGTAGCCGCCGCCGGGCCGGGGCGCCGCGCCCGCCGACATCCCGTGCTCCAGGAACATGTAGGTGTGGCCGGGGAGGTACGGGTAGCGCCAGTCGGCGAGCGCGTTGAACTGCACCACCCGGAGGTTGGCCCGCGGCCCGCCGTCGAACGGCAGCCCGAGGGTCCGGCGGACCAGGCTGTGCGCGCCCTCGCAGCCCACCACCCAGCCGCAGCGCAGGGTGCGCACCATGCCGTCCGGGCCGCGGGCGGCCACCTCGGCGCCGTCCGGCCCGACCTCGACGCCGACCGCCTCGGTGGACCAGTCGACCGCCCCGCCGACCTCCCGCAGCCGTTCGCCGAGCAGCCGTTCCATGGCGTCCTGCTCGATCGAGAGCGGGCGCGGGTAGCGGGTGCCGGGCGCGGCCATCGAGAGCACGCCGAGCGGGCGGCCGCGGACCACCAGCTCCGAGCTGTGCAGCGGGATGCCGTGGGCCACGAACCGCTCGGCGCAGCCCAGGTCGGCCAGCACCTCCAGGGCCCGCTGCCAGACCACGCCGGCCCGGGCCTGCCGCTTGGACCGGTCCTCCTTCTCCAGCACCGCCACGTCGAGCCCGTACTGCCGCAGGCCGATCGCCAGCGCCAGGCCGGTCGGGCCGGCGCCGATCACCACCACGTCGTGGGCGTTCTCCGACACAGCGTCAGCTCCTCTGCAGCAGCAGGCGGGACGGTCCGTGGAAGACCAGGTCCCGGGCGTACCGGACCGGTTCGGCGGTGCGGGTGGAGAGGGCGGGGACGGGCAGCCGGCCGAGCAGCGCGGCCAGGCCGATCTCGGCCTCGGCGCGGGCCAGCGGGGCGCCCACGCAGTAGTGGATGCCGGTGCCGAAGCCGCAGTGCCGGTGGGTGTCGCGGGCCAGGTCGAGCCGGTCGGGGTGCGGGAAGTGGGCCGGGTCGCGGTTGGCGGAGCCGAGCACCAGCACCACCTTGCTGCCGGCCGGCACGGTCCGCCCGCCCAGCACGTCGGCCCGGGCGGCGTGCCGGGTGATCATCTGCACCGGCGGGTCGTAGCGGATCAGCTCCTCCACGGCGGCCGCGGCGACCAGCGGGCGGGAGCGCAGCGCGGCCAGCTGCCCGGGGTGGGCGAGCAGGGCGAGCAGGCCCTTGGCGAGCAGGTTGGTGGTGGTCTCGTGGCCGGCCGTCAGCAGGTGCACGCAGGTGCCGACCAGGGTGTCCTCGGGCAGGTCGGTGCCGTAGCGGAGCATCAGGCCGATCAGGTCGCCGCGCTCGGCCCGGCCGGGGCGGCGCAGTTCGGCGCGGAAGTAGGCGTCCAGCTCGCCGGCGGCGGCCTCGGCGACCGCGAAGCCGTCGGCCCGGCGGCCGGTGCGGGCGCTGGTGGCCTGCTCCAGGTCGAGCGCCCGGGCCCGGAACCAGTCGCGGTCCTGTTCGGGGACGCCGAGCAGTTCGCTGATCACCAGCACCGGCAGCGGGGCGGCGAATCCGGCCACCAGGTCGGCCTCGCCCTCCTCGCGGATCCGCACGGCCAGCTCCTCGGCCAGCCGGGTGGCGATCCGCCGGATCCGCGGGCGGAGCACCTGCACGGTGCGCGGGGTGAAGCTGCGGGCCACCAGGGCGCGGGCCCGGGTGTGCGCGGGCGGGTCCATGAAGACCATCCAGTTGGCCACGGTGCGGCGCAGGTGCGGGCAGTCCGGCGGGATCCGGGCGGGGGCCGGGCCGCGCAGGTACTCGCGGCGGCCGGAGAGGACCTGGGACACCTCGGCGTGGCCGAAGACGTACCAGCTGCCGTCGGGGGCGAGGTGCACGGGCTCGGCCTCGCGGTAGCGGCGGTAGTGCGGGTAGGGGTCGGCGATCGGCACCTCGGCGGGGCGGAAGCCGGCGGCCGGGACGGCGGGGTCCTCGGTGGGTGCGCTCATCGGGCGCCGCCGCGCACGGTGTCCGCCAGCGCGCCGGGATCGGCGGGCAATTCCTGGGCCCGCCAAGCGACATGGCCGTCCGGGCGGACCAGCACGTAGCGGTCCGGGTAGACCGCCGCCCGGGTGGTCTGGAACGGGATCTTCCGCTCGCCGAAGGCCCTTGCCACGCCGTCGAGTTCGCTGCTCGGGGTGACCAGGCGGTAGTCCCGGCCGTAGTGGTCGAGCACCGAGGCGCCGTCCGGCAGCCAGGCGTGCGGGGCGCGGGCGCCTGGCAGCGGGGTGCTGCGCCAGTCCGCGTCCGGCCGCTCGGCCGGGTCGGGGACGATCAGCGGGGAGCGGTAGCGGTAGCCGAAGTGCACGTCGGGGGCGTCGAATTCGCCGCGTACCTCGCTGCGGCGCAGGCCCTCGGCCAGGGTGGCGCGGGCCTGCTCGCCGGCCGGGGAGTCCAGCAGCAGCTCCATGGGCAGCTCCCGGCCCAGGGTGCGGCGCAGGTTGCGGTTGGCCTCGGTGAGGCTGCGCTCGGCGACCGGGCGGCGTTCGGTGTCGTAGCTGTCCAGCAGTCCGGGCCCGGCCCAGCCGGCGAGTTCGCCGGCCAGCTTCCAGCCGAGGTCGGCGGCGTCCGCCAGGCCGGTGTTCATGCCGAAGCCGCCGGAGGGCGAGAGGGTGTGCGCGGCGTCGCCGAGCAGCAGCACCCTGCCGTGCCGGAACCGGGCGGCCACCCGGTGGGTGAGGTGCCAGACGTTCTCGGAGAGCAGTTCCAGCGGGGTGTCCAGGGCGATCGCCGAGCGGACCAGGCTCAGGCCGTCGGCCAGGCTGTCCTCGGCCACCGTGAGCCGGTACAGCTCGCGGCCGTCCATCGAGCGCAGCGGGTAGCGCAGGCCGGGCGGCTGGGTGAGGAAGAAGACCAGCGCCGAGCGCTCGCCCAGCTGTTCGCGCAGCCGGGGGGCGCGGAACAGGATGTTGCGGAAGACCCGGGTCTCGAAGTACTGCGGGGACTCCACCCCGAGCTGCTTGCGCACGGTGGAGGCGGCACCGTCGCTGCCGACCAGGTAGCGGGCGGTGATGGCCAGCGGGGTGCCGTCGGAGAGGTCGGTGGCCCGGGCCAGGACCAGGCCGTCCCGCTCGGCGAAGGAGTCCAGCCGGACCCGGCGGCGCAGCGGCCCGTCCGGGTGGCGGCCCACCGCATCGGCCAGCAGCGGCATCAACCAGTGCTGCGGGCAGACCTGTTCGGGCTCGGGGGTGTACGGCGGGGGGGTCCGGGTGTCGGCGGTGCCGAAGTCGATCCGGTGGATCTCGTGGCCGCCGAGCGCCGTCACCCAGGCGATGTCCAGCGGGTGGTCGCCCGGCCAGCCGGCCGCCCGGACCCGGCCGGCCAGCCCCCAGCGGCGCATCAGCTCCATCGAACGGGGGCCCACGGTGCCGACCTTGGGGTGGCTGACGGTGCCGTCGGCGGCGTCCAGCACCAGGCACCTGACACCCCGGTAGCCGAGGTCGAGGGCCAGGGCCAGGCCGACCGGGCCGCCACCGACGATCAGCACCTCGGTCTCCTGGTGCTCCGGGACTTGTTTCTGACTGCTCATCACATCACCTACCGATCAGGGAGTCTCTGCTTGCTTCCTGAAGCTCTCGGCGTACCAGCCCATCAGCTCGGGCACCTGCGGCGGCGCGGCCGCGCACCGCCGGGCGGCCGCCGCCAGGTGCTCGAAGCGCAGCGCCAGCGCGCGCCGGGCCACGTCCGGGCGGGGCACGAAGCCCGGCACCGACTCGAGTTCGAAGGACGGCCCTGCGGTGCGCCCGGGCCGGCCGGATTCCATCGTCACCAGCCGCTCCCCCAGCGGGCGGAGCAGCCCGGCCATCACGTCGATGGCGGCGTTCATCAGCTTGGAGCGGCGCAGGCTGCCGTCCGGCGCCTCGCCGAAGTGCTGCACCATCAGCTGGCACATCAGCAGGTAGCTGCGGTTGAAGAGGGTCAGCACCTCGCGGGCCGCCGGGTCGGTGACCCGGGCCAGCGCGCCGTCCGGCCCGTCCAGGGTGGGGTTGCGCAGCACCGGGTGGGCGGGCTCCCAGGGCAGCAGCAGGCCGGCCGGGCCCGGCACCCGCTCGGTGGTCAGGGTGTCGGCGATCCGGCAGAAGGTGCGGTGGTGGGAGACCTCCGGGCCGTCGGTGGCACTGCTGCCCCGGCCCTCGCCCTGTTCGGTGATCAGGTCGACGGCGGTGAGCGCGCTGGGCAGGTCGTCCACCTCCAACTGGTAGTCCGGGTGGGCCGAGTCGACCGACTCGCGGAGGAAGAGGTGGTGCTCCCCGCCGCCCCGGCCCGGCTCCACCAGGAAGAGCTCCGGCACCCGCTGCAGCCCGTCCCGGATCGCCGCGTAGAGCGCGCTGATCGAGCCCCAGCCGGTGGGGTTCGCGCCCGGGTCGGGCCGCTCGACGGCGATGAAGCGCTGCACGCTGCCGATGTGCAGCCCTTCGAGGGCGAAGTCCAGCGGCACCGGGAGCCGGGCGCCGATGGTGGCGAAGTCGATCGCGGGCAGGTGGAACGGCTCGCCCATGGCGGTGATGATGTTGTTCACCAGCAGGAAGTGGATCATCTCCTCGCGGGCCACCCCGAAGAGCGCACCGCGGATGCCGTCCTCGGTGTCCGCACCTCCTCCGCCGCAGACCAGGGCGAGTTGGCGCTCCGTCCACGCGCCGCGGCGCAGCAGCTCGCGGGCGGTGGCGTGGGTGGGCAGGGAGAAGGCGGCGTAGAGGTACTGCAGCATCACCGCCAACTCCAGGGCGGCGGCCTGCTGGAGGGCGGCGAGCAGGCGGCCACGGGTGCGGATCGGCTCCGCGGCGGGGGCGGCCGACGGGGGGTGCGGGGTGCTGCGGGCGCGCTGGACGTTGCGCAGGTAGGCCAGCAGCAGGCGGGACTTGGGGGCGGTGAGGTCGCGACCGGGGGGCATGGCGTAGGTCAGACGGCGGTTGCGCGGGTCGCACATCTGCCAGATCAGCTCGGCGTAGGTGGCCACCTTGCACTCGTCGGCGAGGCTGAACACCTCGGCGGACATGAAGGAGGAGGTCTGCTCGTAGAAGGCGAACACCTCGCGGTGCAGGAGGCCGAAGTCCACCTCGCCGTCCGGGACCGCGTCGAGCCGGCGGTCGTCCGGCAGCACCCGGGCAGCCACCAGGCCGGCGCCCGCCCAGAAGCGGTGGGCGTCCTGCTCGTCGAAGTCCTCCGGGTCGCCGGGGCGGGCGTCGAGCAGCAGGCGGCAGCCGCCGGGGTGCGCGCCGCGCAGCTGGAGGGTGGCGTGGCCGCGGTCGTCCAGGGCGAGGGCGCAGGCGGCGGCTGCTGCGGGGCCGAGGGCGAGGGGGTGGGGGTGGGGGTGCGGCTGCCCGCCGCTGCGGGGGTTGGCGCACTGGCGGACCTGCACGGTGCGGGCGGTGGCCGGTGCACCGCGCCAGTAGCCGCGCACGGGGAGGTCGGTGGTGCCCTGGTCGGCGGGGTCGAGCAGGAGGAGGGCTTCGTCGCTCTGCAGGACGAGTTCGCGTTCGGTGAGCCCGTTGAGCCGGAGCGGTTCCTCCGCGGCGGCCTGCCACCCCGGTTCGGCGGGCACGGTGACGATGCCGGAGGTGGTCGTGTCATCGCGGTAGGCGGCGGCGGGCAGGCGGGCGATCAGGCGGCCGGAGGCGGTGCGCAGTTCGAGGTCGCCGAAGTCGGCGAGCGGGCCGAGCGGGTGCAGCCCGTCCGGCCCTGGCCCGGCGGCGCGGGTGGTCGGGGGGATGGCGGTGATGAGGTTGAACTGGGCGAGGCCGTCCGCGACTTGGACGGTGAGGTGGTGGGGCGTCGGCGTCGCGGCGGTCGGCTGCAGCAGTCGCCCGGCGGGGTAGCTGCGGAGCTCGCCGGCCCGCCAAGGCGCGATGGTGCCGCGCAGCCGCCAGCGGTTCGGCGCATCGGGGGCGGTGGGGGTGGCCATGGCGTCGAGCGCGAACTGCACCACCAGCCCGTCGGCCCGCCGGGCGGCCTCGCGCAGCGCCGCGACGGCGGGCGATGTGTCGGCGGCGGGCAGCCAGTCGAGCCCGTCCTCGGTGGCCACGGCGAACTGGTGCACGGCGGCGTACCGGAACGGCGCCTCGGCCCGCACGATCCGCCGGAAGTCCACCCACCGCGGCGGCTGCAGCCCGTGGACGACACCGCTGGCGGCGTACCCCGCGTCGTGCGACCGGCCGCGCCGCCCGAAGGCGAACCGCCCGACCTGGACGGTCATGGTCCACGCACTCGCCGGGTCGACGTCGAAGACGCGCGCGCGGTTGACGGTGGTGCGGAGGTAGGGGTTGTAGTGGCCCCAGACATCGACGGCACTGCCGACGACGGGATCGCGGTGGTCGGGGGCACCGGGGGTGAGCTCGACGGTGGTGACCTCGGCGTCGAACCAGAAGTGGCCGTTGCCACCGTAGTTCCAGCCGTGCTGGGGGGTGGCGGGAGCGGGCGGGGAGGCGCGAACGGTGTGGGTGGTGAAGTCGACAAAGCCACTGCGGAGGCCGGTCGGAAGCCGGGTGACGGCAACGCCCGCGAAGTGCAGCCGCGGCAGATCGAAGACGCTCATGCCGGCGCCCACCGATCGCCCGGAACCCCGGGCAGGAGGCGAGCCCCCCTCACCCCGCCACCCCCGCCCCGCGCCGTCGTGGCTCGGCGAAGTCGCCCACCGCGGCCACCGCCTGCTCCGCCGACTCGATCGCGCCCTCGATCCACGCCGGCGTGCTCGAGCAGTGCTCGCCCGCGAAGAACAGCCGGTGGACCGGGCGCGCCGCGCGCTGCGACTGCTGCACCGCGCGCTGCGGGTCGAGCCCCCACCGGGTGGCGCAGCCGCCGCTGAGCGGGGACTGCCCCCAGGCGGCCGTGGCGGAGCCCAGCACCATGCCCGGCCGCAGCAGTTCGGGGTGGACCGAGGCCAGTTCGCGCACCACCTGGCGGTGCCGCAGCCGCGGTGGTAGCAGGCCCAGGCCGTCCGCCTCCGCGCCGATGGTGTAGGAGGCGAGCAGTGCCGCGCCGCGGCCGGGGGCGCCCTCGACGGGCGGGTAGTAGGTCTGGCGCAGCCGCCCCCCGGTGAACGAGGCGCCGCCGGTGATCCCCGCCCGCTGCCAGAACGGCTCCCGGCAGTGCAGCGCCACCTTGGTCGCCGCGCAGTAGTCCACCTCCCGCAGCACCGCGAGCTTCTCGGCGTCCACCCCCGTCAGCCGCATCCGCCGGACGGTCGGGAACGGCGCGGTGCAGACCACGAAGTCGCTCGGCCTCAGGTACGTCCGCCCGCCGTGCCGGACGTGCAGCACCACCTCCCCCGCCCGCACGTCGATCCGCTCCACCCGGTGCCCGCAGCGGATCGGCCCCTGCAGTGCGCGGGCCAGCCGGTGCGGCAGTTGGTCGAGCCCGCCGGCCAGCCGGTGCAGTCCGGTGCTGGTCTCCAGCAGGATGTCGTCCAGGAATCCGTTCAGCCGGGCGCTGCAGCCGGCCCGGATGCCGGGGTGGTCACGGAAGAGGGCGTGCAGGTCGATCCGCCCGTCGTCGCCGCGCGGCACCCGCTCCAGCCGGTCGACCAGGCCGAGCAGGTGGCAGCGCAGGTCGGTGGCGAGGGCTTCGCGCAGCTCCGGCGGCGCGCTCGCCCCGACGACGGCCGTGAACCAGGCGCCGAACGCCAGGGTGTCCGGCCGGTAGTGGTCGGCGGGTGCCCCGAGCCGGCCGCGCAGTTCGGCCCGGAGCGGATCGGTGGCCTCGCCGATCCGGACGTGTCCGCGCCCGGTGGAGACGAAGGCGTGGGGCTCGGAGAGCAGCGGACGGAATTCGGTGAGCCGGTCGCCGAGGCCCAGCCGGTCGATCCAGCGGAGCGTGCGCCGATGGTGCGCGGGAATCCGCATCGCGCCGAGTTCCACCGAGGGCGCGCCCGGATCGGTGCCGAAACGGTGCGTCAGAATGCGGCCGCCGATGCGCCCGTCGGCCTCGACCACGGTGACCCGGTAGCCGCTCCGCTCCAGCTCGGCGGCGGTCACGAGCCCTGCCATTCCGGCACCGATCACGGTCACCTGACGGCCAGCACGCATCGCGCCACCCTCCAGAATGTTCGGACACGGTGGAATCGCTGACAGTATTTCAGGAATTCCACTCCACTAAACCCGATGGTTCGTCAACGACGGCTCACGGCGAGGCGCTGCCCGCCCCACCGGTGCTTCCCGCGCCGCCGGGGCCGGTGCCCGGCGCGCTGGTCACACCGGCACCACCACCGCCACTGCTGCCGCCGCCGCCCGGAGCGGGCGAGCCGGCGGTGCTGTGCGAGGAGCCGCTGCTCGCACCGGAGGCGGAGGCCGAGGCGGAGCCCGAGGTCGCGGCCGAGTGCGTCCCGGTCCCGGTTCCCGTCGCCGTCCCCGACCCCGTGCCCGTGCCCGTTCCCGTCGTCGTGGCGGTCGGGGAGCTGGTCCGCTGGTCCCCCGTCCCGGAGCCGCCCACCGGCCGGACGAACCAGCCGCCCGTCTGCTGGTCCACCAGCACCAGCGACGGCACCGCCGAGGGCGCGGGGCTGACCGTGACCACCTGGCCGGCGTGGAAGCCCGGCCAGCTGTCCCCGCCGAACTGCGGCGGCGCGGTGTCGGCGGTCGGCGGGGTCAGCGGGTTGCCGCAGGCGCAGCGGGCGCGCGGCACGCCGTGGTCGTCCACCAGCACGGCGCTGCCCGCCTGCAGCACGGACTGGAACGCCGTGGCCTGCCCGTCGACGAAGCCGTGGTTGGTCACCCGGGTGTCGAACCGCAGCACCACGGGGGTGAGGGCGTGCAGGTACTGGGGGATCGCGCTCGGCTCGATACCCTCCACACCTGCCCAGGCCTTGCCCTTGTCGGCGTGGCTGGTGAGGAAGTCGGAGAGTTGCTGCACATCGCAGCTGGCGGCGTGCTCGGTGCCGCCGTAGAGGCCGACCGTGCCGCCGTCGACGGTCCCGCTCCCGTTCGCGCTCGGGCTCGCACCCACGCTCGCACTCGGCGAGGCACCGGCACCACCGCCGCTGGTGGACGCCGCCACGGCGACCGACCCCGTGTACGGATCGCGCCCGGGTGAGCCGACCGCCTGCCCGGTGACCTGCGCCGCCGCCACGGTGCTGTGGCTGCCCGAGGGCTGGCGCTCGACCAGCAGCACCGAGAGCCCGGCGACCACCGCCACGGCGACGCCCGCGACCACCAGCGTGCGGGTCCGCCGCCACCAGGGCTTGCCCGGGCCGCCGCCGCTGCCGCCCGCACCGACCAGCGTCCGGGCCGGCGGCGGGGGCGGGGGCGGCGCGCCCGAGCCGCCCGAAGCACCGGAGGGCACCGACGCCGACTCCGAGGTCGGCGGCTGCGCCACCACCTCCGTGGGCCCGGCCTCCCCGGGCTCCGAGGCCGGCCCGGACGGCGGACCGGACGGCGCGTCACCGGCGCCCGACCCGCCCGCCAACGGTCCGGACGGCGGACCCGAGGCCGACTGCTCGGTTGGCTGGTCTGACGGGTTCTCAGCGCTCACGCCCCATTCTCCGCGTACGCTCCGTCACCCCCGCAACCGCTGCTGCGGTGAACGGGGCAACGGCGCCTCAGCGCCTGCGGAAGACCGGCGCCGCCCAGCCCGGTGGCTCCGGCGGCGCCACCGACGGCACCGCCGCCACCCGCACCGCCTCCCCCGCCCCGCGCAGCGCCGCCGCCAGCTGCGCGCAGCTGGCGTACCGCCGCTCCGGCTCCTTGGCCAGCGCCCGCGCCAGCACCCCGTCGACCCGGGTGCCCAGCCCGGCGGCCGGCGGCTCGTCGTGCAGGTGCGCCCAGATCAGCGCCATGTCGGTGTCCCGGACGAACGGCGGCCGCCCGGTCAGCATCTCCTGCAGCACGGCGGCCAGGCTGTAGACGTCGCAGCGCCCGTCCACCGGCTTGCCGGCGATCTGCTCGGGCGCCACGTAGTCCAGCGTGCCGACGAACTGGCCGACGGTGGTGAACCCGGTGAGCGAGAGCGACTTCTTGGTCAGCCCGAAGTCGGTCAGGTAGATGTGCTCGGGGTGGTCCGGGTCGGTGCCCTCGGCGACCAGGATGTTGCCGGGCTTGACGTCCCGGTGCACCAGGTCGTGGGCGTGCGCGGCGTCCAGCGCGGAGGCGACCTGGACGGCGATCCGGGCCGCCCGCTCCAGCGGCAGCGGCCCCTCGCGGTCCAGCAGCGCCCGCAGGTCGCGCCCCCGCACGTACCGCATCGCCAGGTAGAGCACGCCCTCCGCCTCGCCCGCCTCGAAGATCGGCACGATGTGCGGGTGGTCGATCGAGGCGGCGATCCGGGACTCGTGCTCGAAGCGCTTGCGGAAGACGTCGTTGCGGGCCAGGTCGGGTGCCAGCACCTTGACCGCCACCGTCCGCCCGAGCCGCAGGTCCTCGGCCCGGAAGACCACCGCCATGCCGCCCCGGCCGATCTCCCGCTCCAGCCGGTAGCCGGCGATCCGACGGCCGGTCAGGTCCGACGGGACGCCGCTCACCGGTCCGCGCCGTCCCGCCCGGCGGCCGGGTCGGCCGCGTGCCCGGCGGCCCCGTCCCCGGCCTGCCCGGCGTCCGCGTACGGCACCAGCCGCCGCCCGTCGCAGTAGGTCCAGCGCCGCTCGGCGAGGTCCAGCAGCCAGGCGTCGGTGCCGTCCAGCACGGCGCCGAGCCGCAGCCCGGCGGTCCGCTCGGCGAAGGCGGCGGCGGTCAGCCGGCCCTCAGCCAGCTCGTCCAGCAGCGCCCGGTACTCGGCGAGCGCCGCCTGCAGCCGGGCCAGCAGTGGTCGCGGGTCCTCGCCGGCGGTCAGCTCGCCGCCCTCCGGCGGGTGCGGCAGGCCGAGCAGCAGCCGCCCGTCCAGCCAGGTCTGCCAGCCGTTGGCGCAGGCCACCCTGGCCCAGTCGCCGCGCAGTTCGGTGAGCCGTACCGGCAGCAGCGGGTCCAGCCGGGCGGCCGGGCGGCCCGGGTCCGGCGCCGCCCAGCTGGGCAGTCCGCCCGGCGGCACCACGTGGGTGGGCTCGAAGTCCGTCACCGCCCCGCTCCCCGCTCGCTCACCGCCGCCGCATCACGGCGGGCTCGACCCGGCGCAGCAGCCGGGCGGTGATCAGTCCGAAGAGCAGGCCGAGCACCACCAGCATCCCCATGTCCAGCAGCCAGATGTGCCCGGCGTGCCGGAACAGCGGGTCGGCGGTGAGCGTGCCGGGCACGATGGTGTGCAGGTCCACGGTGGCGGCCATCGCGGCCAGCGCCCAGCGGGACGGCACCAGCCAGGAGAGCTGGTTCAGCCCGGGCACCCCGTTCAGCCGCAGCAGCGCGCCGCAGAAGACCACCTGCACGATGGCCAGCAGCACCAGCAGCGGCATGGTGACCTCCTCCTTGCCGACCAGCGCGGAGACCATCAGCCCGAGCATCATCGCGGTGAACGAGAGCAGCGCCACGGCCAGCGTGATCTCGGCCAGCGGGGGCAGGAACACCCCGCCGCCGCCCTGTGGTCCGAGTCTGACCCCGGCCAGCCCGATCATGGTCAGCACCACCGACTGGAGCACCGTCACCGTGCCGAGCACCACCACCTTGGAGCAGAGGTAGGCGGACCGGGAGAGCCCGACCGCCCGCTCCCGCCGGTAGATCACCCGCTCCTTGACCAGCTCGCGCACCGCGTTGGCCGCGCCGGTGAGCACGCCGCCGACGCAGAGCAGCAGCAGCGCGTTGAGGGCGCTGCTCTGGGTGAGCGTGCCGCCGGCCAGCGCCCGGGTCATCGCGCCCATCACGAACGGCAACGCGATCATGATCGCCACGAAGGTGCGGTCGGCGGTGAGCGCCGTGGTGTAGCGGCGGACCAGGGTGCCGAGCTGGCGGTGCCAGCGCTGCGGGGTGGGCTGGTTGAGCGGTGGCGGTGGCTTGGCGAGGTCGCCGGCCGGGGCCGCCGCCACGGGCGCGGCGTACCGGCGGTACTCGGGCGAGGAGCGGAACTCCCCGGCCCAGTCGCGGTCCTCGGCGGTCTCGAACTGCTCGAAGGCCTCGGGCCACTGCGGGCAGCCGAGGAACTCCAGGGCGTCGCCGGGCGGTCCGTAGTAGGCGGTGCGGCCGCCCGGGGCGAGCAGCAGCAGCCGGTCGCAGAGGTCGAGGCTGAGCACGCTGTGGGTGACCACGACCACGGTGCGGCCGTCGTCGGCGAGCGCGCGCAGCATCTGCATCACCGAGCGGTCCATGCCGGGGTCCAGGCCGGAGGTGGGCTCGTCGAGGAAGAGCAGCGAGGGCTTGGTGAGCAGTTCCAGTGCGACGCTGACCCGCTTGCGCTGGCCGCCGGAGAGGCTGGCGACCACCAGGTCGGCCCGCTTCTCCAGGCCGAGTTCGCCGATCACCTCGCTGACCCGGGCCTCGCGCTCGGCGGGCGCGGTGTCGCCGGGGAACCGCAGTTCGGCCGCGTAGCCGAGGGCGCGGCGCACGGTGAGCTGGGTGTGCAGGATGTCGTCCTGCGGCACCAGGCCGATCCGGCGGCGCAGTTCGGCGTAGTCGCGGTAGAGGTCGCGGCCGTCGTAGCGCACGCTGCCCTGGTCGGCGGGGCGCAGGCCGGTGAGCGCGTTGAGCAGGGTGGACTTGCCGGAGCCGCTGGGGCCGGCGACGGCCAGCAGGCAGCGCTCGCCGACCGGGAAGCTGATGCCGTCCAGCAGCCGGCGCTGTTCGGCGACGGTGACCACCAGGTCGTGCACGTCCAGGGTGATGTCGCCGGTGTCCGCGTACTCCTGGAGTTCGCCCTCGACCAGGCAGAAGACCGAGTGGCCGATGCCGAGCAGGTCGCCGGGGCCCATCGAGGCGCTGCGCACGGCGCGGCCGTTGAGGTAGGTGCCGTTGTGGCTCTCCAGGTCGGTGATCTGCTGCGTGCCGTCGGGGCCGGTGGCCAGTTCGGCGTGGTGGCGGGAGACGGCGAGGTCGTCGACCACCAGGTCGTTGTCGTGCGAGCGGCCGATCCGCACGGTGCGGGCCCGCTCGGGCAGCGGGTAGACGTTGGTGGGCGGGCGGTAGGAGCCGGTGATCGCGGTCAGCGCGGTGGGGCGGGCGGCCTGCGGGGCGGCGGCCGGGGCCAGGGTGAGTTCCACCTCGGGGCCGTCGCCGGGGCTGCCGAACCGGAGCCGGCTGTCCGGTCCGAGGTCCAGGTGGGAGACCCGGTGTCCGCCCAGGTAGGTGCCGTTGGTGCTCTGCAGGTCGTCCAGCTCCCAGTGGCCGTCGTAAACGTGCAGCAGCGCGTGGTGGCGGGAGACCCGGGTGTCGTCGAGCACGATCTCGCAGTCCGGATCGCGGCCGAGGCGGTACGTGCGGCTCGGGTTGAGGACCAGCGAGTCGCCGGCGGTCTGCAGGACCAGCTGCGGCGCGGTGGGCGCGACCTGTCGCTCTCCCATACCTCGACCTTAGCCCGCGGGCGGGGGCGCAGCGATCGGGAGCGGGGCGTCGCCCCGGGGTGCATCACCGGCCGTGATAGCCTCGTCACACAGCGCACACGGGCCCCTATTGCCCCGTGCGCCACGGGAGTTTCACGCTGCGCACGCCGCTATGCACACCGCGGACCCGAGGGGGCCGAACACCGATGCGCGAGTCCACCCTGCCGCGCCCCGCCGCACCGCCGGCCGCCACCACCGCCCCGCTTGCCGGGGTGCCACTGGCGGTGGCCGGGCAGGGACCGGCGGTCGACCTCGCGGTCCGCCAACTCACCCACCTGGGAGCTCAGCTGACGGCCTACCAGCAGCACGGGCCGGCCCTGCTGCGGCTGGGCCGGGGCGCCGAGGCGGTGGAGTGCGAGCTGGACTGGTCCGGCCGGGTCGAGTTGCCGCTGGCCACCGAGGCCGATGTGCAGGCGGCCTGCGGGATCGCCGCCGTGCACGGGCGCCGACACGGGGCGCCGCGGCGGCTCGGCATCGGCTGCGCGGGTGCCGCAGCAGGGGTGTTGGCGGTGCAGGGCCTGCTCGCGGCGCGCTACGCGGTGCTGCGCGGCGCTGCCGGGCCGCGGCGGGTGCGAACCTCGGTGGCGGAGGCGGCGCTGCTCGTGGTCGGGCAGTACCTGGCGGCGGCCACGGCGGACGAGGAGGCCGAGCCGCTGGCGGCCGGCGCCGGTGCGCCGCCGTTCACCAGCGCGGACGGGGTGCGGTTCGAGATCGAGGCGCTGGAGCCCGGCCAGTGGCTGGCGTTCTGGACGGCGCTCGGCGTGGACCGCCGGGTGGTGGGCCGGGGCTGGCCGCCGTTCCGGCTGCGCTTCGCCACGGGGTGCTGCGTACTGCCGGCCGAACTCGAGGCGGCGACAATAGATCTGACGTATCGTCAGCTCTGCTCCGCCGCCGCGGCCGCCGAGGTCAGCATCCTCCCCGTGCGCACCTCGCCGAGCGCGCAGGCCGGCCCCGCCGGCCTGCCGTGGCGGATCAGCCCGTTGGGCCGGGCCGGCGCCCCGGAGCCGCCGGCCGTTCCCGGGGGCCCGCCGCTGGCCGGGCTGCGGGTGGCCGAGATGACCCGGCGGCTGCAAGGCCCGCTGGCCGGGCACCTGTTGGCGCTGCTGGGCGCCGAGGTGACCCGGGTCGAACCGCTCGGCGGCGACCCGCTGCGCGGGGTGCCGCCGATGGCGGGGGCGGTCTCCGCCCGGTTCCACGCGCTGAACCGCGGCAAGCGGGTGCTGGAGGCCGACCCGCGCTCCGCCGAGGGCCGGCTGGCGGTCCGGCGGCTGGTCGCCGCCTCCGGGGTGTTCCTGCACAACCTGGCCCCCGGCAAGGCCGAGCAGTTCGGTCTGGGCGCCGCCGAACTGCTGAATCTCCGGCCCGGGTTGGTGCACGCCTGGGCGGGCGGCTGGGAGGACCGGGGCGCCGGGCCGAGGCCGGTCGGCACCGACTACCTGGTGCAGGCGCGCAGCGGGCTGGCCGCCCTGGTCACCCCGCCCGGGCAGCCGGTCGCGCCGACCCTGATGACGGTGACCGACATCTTCGGCGGCCTGACCGCCGCGACCGGCGTGCTGGCCGCGCTGGTGGCCCGGGCGGCGGGCGGGCCTGGGCAGCGGGTGGAGTCCTCGCTCTGGACGGCCGCTGTGACGCTGCTGGACACCGCCCTCCCGCCGGACACCCCGCCCGCCCGGTTCCCGGCCCGCACCCCCGCCGAGATCGCCCGCGACCCGCGGTTCGCGGGCGCCCTGCTGCGGGACGGCTGCGTGCTGCCGCGCAGCCCCTGGCAGTTCGACCCCTCGGCCTGACACCCGATCCACCCCACCCACCGCTGGAGCCGCCGCCATGACCTGGACCTCCCGCCAGGGCCTCGACCTCCCCGACCGCGTCGGCGCCGAGCAGCGCCGGGCCTGGGCCGCCGAGGGGCACTACCTCGACGTGGACCTCTACCGGCTGTTCCGCCAGCGGGTGCTCGCCCACCCCGACCGGCCGGCCGTGATCGACCCGACGGCCTCCGTCAGCTACGCCGAACTGGACTCCGGCGTCCGCCGGTTCGCCGGCGTGCTGCGGGCCGCCGGGGTGCGCGACCGGGAGATCGTGGCGATCCGGCTGCCCAACGGCTGGCCGGCGGTGGCGGCCGAACTCGCGGTGGCGCTGCTCGGCTCGGTCGCGCTGACCTTCCCCGACGGCCCCGGCAGCAGCGAGGCCCGCTCGCTGCTGCTGCGCTCCCGGGCCACCGCGCTGATCAGCGACCGCCCGTTCGATCCGGCCGGCCTCCCCTTCCTCCGGGCCGTCCTGACGACCGACCGGCTGCTGGCCGGCCGCCTCCCGGCCGCCCCCGCCCCGGCCGCCGAGCCCGACGCGCCGGCCCGGATCCTGGTCTCCTCCGGCTCCGAGTCCGAGCCGAAGATGATCGCCTACTCGCACAACGCGATGGGCGGCGGGCGCGGCAACTACCTGCGCGCCATCTACGCGGGCCAGGACGCGCCGCGCGCCCTGGTGCTGGTGCCGCTCTCCGCCTCCTACGGCTCGCTGGGCACGGTCTCGCTGCAGCGGCACGGCGCCACCCTGGTGCTGCTCGACCGCTTCGACCCGGCCGCCGCGCTGGCCGCCGTCGCCGAGCACCGGATCACCCACCTGTTCGGCGTGGCCACCATCCTGCGCCGGATGACTGCCCACCGGCCGCTACCGGCGGAGGACTTGAGCAGTCTGCGGGCGGTGATCGCGAGCTGCGACGGACTGCCGCCCGAGGTGCTGGCCGCCGCCCTGGAGCGGTTCGGCTGTCCGATCAGCAACCTCTACGGCTCCTCCGACGGCGTCAACTGCCGTGGCGAGTACGCGGCCGCCGGAGCCGAGACCACCACCCTGGCCCGGCCCGACCTGGCGGTCTGCGACTTCGAGGTGCGCGACGACCGGGGCCGCCCGCTGCCCGACGGCGCCCCCGGCGAGCTCTGGGCGCGCGGCCCGATGACCCCGCACTGCTACGTCGGCGCACCGGAGTTGGACGCCGCCCGGCGCGACCCGGGGGGCTGGGTGCGGACCGGCGACCACGGGGTGCTCGACGGCGCGGGGCGGCTGCGGCTGCTGCGCCGCAACAGCGCGGTGATCAAGCGCGGCGGTTACACCATCAGCCCGGCCGAGGTGGAGCGGCACGCCGGCGCGCATCCGGCGCTGGCCGAGGCGGTCTGCGTGGCGGTGCCGGATCCGGAGCTGGGCGAACGGCTCTGCGTCTGCGTGGTCCCGCACCAGGGCGCGGCGGCGCCGAGCCTGGCCGAGCTGAACCTCTTCCTGGCCGAGCAGCGCGGCCTGGAACGCCGCAAGCTGCCCGAGCAGTTGGTCTCGCTGGCGGTACTGCCGCTGGGCAGCACCGGCAAGCTCTCCCGGGTCGAGCTCTCCCGGCTGGCCGCGCGGCGCACCGGCTCCTGAGGACGCGTCAGGAGGTCACACCGGTCATCTGCTGCGAGCCGATCACCCGCAGCAGCTCCAGCCGGCCGGCCGACTCGCTGCCGGGGCGGGCCGTGTAGACCAGCAGCAGCTGGCCGTCCTGCGTGCTGGTCAGCACCTCGCAGTCCAGCTCGACCGGGCCGACCACCGGGTGCAGCACGGTCTTCTGCCCGGAGCGCCGCACCGCCACGTCGTGCCGGCTCCAGAGCTCGGCGAACTCCTGACTGGCGGCGAGCAGTTCGGCGACCAGCTCGGCGGCCTCGGCGTCCTGCGGGTCGGCGGCGCGGATCGCCCGCAGGTTGGCCACCTGGGCCCGGGCCAGCTGCTCGTGCTCGGCCTCGGGGAACCGCGCCCGGGAGGCCGGGTCGGTGAACCAGGTCCAGACCACGTTCCGCTCGCGCGGCGGCAGTTGGGTGCGGTCGCCGAGCAGTGCGATGGCCATCCGGTTCTGCGCCAGCACGTCGCCGAGCCGGGAGACCACCTGGGCCGGGGTGTCGTGCAGCCGGTCCAGGATCAGCAGCAGCGAGGGGCGCAGGTGGGTCAGGGTCCGCCGGGTGCGCGGCGGTTCGTGGCCGGCCAGGTGGAAGAGGTGGTCGCGCTCGTCCTCGCCGAGCCGCAACGCGCGGGCCAGCGAGACCAGCAGCTGCGGCGAGGGCTGCGGCCCGCGGCCCTGCTCGAGCCGGGCGTAGTAGTCCATCGACAGGCCGGCCAGCTGGGCCACCTCCTCGCGGCGCAGCCCCGGGGTGCGGCGCCGGGCGCCGGGCTGCAGGCCGACGTCGGCCGGGACCAGGCGGGCGCGGCAGCGGCAGAGGAAGTCGGCGAGTTCCGTGCGGTCGGTCATGCGCCCAGCATGCCCAGTCGGGAAGCCCCGATCCAGGGCCGGTTTATCCGGGGATCGCCAGTCCCTGGTTGGCGGAGCCGCTGCTCAGCGGGTCTCTCCCGCCGCCGTGCCGGCCCCGGCAGGCTGGTGGCCGTGCCCGGCGGGGAGCGCCGGGGAGCGGACGGGAGAGCGATCATGGCGGGCATTCTGGTGACCGGGGCGACGGGTCGGGTCGGCCGGCGGTTCGTGCCGCGGCTGGCGCAGTGGGCGGGGGCCGGGGCGGTGCGGGTGCTGGTGCGGGACCCGGAGCGGGCCGAGCCGCTGGCCCGGCTGGGCGTCGAGGTGGTGGCGGGCGACCTGCGGGACGCGGGCGACCGGGCCAAGGCGCTGGCGGGCGTGGACTCGGTGGTGAACGTGGCGGCCGCGCTGCGCGGGGTGACGGACGAGGAGGCCTTCGCCGTCAACCGGGACGCGGCAGTGGAGCTGGCCCGGGACGCGCTGGCGGCCGGGGTGCGGCGGTTCGTGCAGACCAGCACCAACCTGGTCTACGCCGGCGGCCTCGGCCGGCCGGCCGTGGAGGAGGACGAGCTGGCGCCGGCCCCGGCCTGGGGCGCCTACGCCCGGTCCAAGGCCGAGGCCGAACTGGCCCTGCGCGAACTGGCTCCGGCGCTGGGCCTGACGGTGGTGCGGCTCGCCTTCGTCTACGGCGAGGGCGACAGCCACCTGCGGGAGTCGCTGCACTGGGCCGGGCACTGGCCGGCCCACCGGCGGCTGCCGGTGGTGCACCACGCGGACGCGGGCCTCGCCCTGCGGCTGGCGCTGGCCCACCCGGCGGCGGCCGGGCGCAGCTACAACGTGATGGACGACGCGCCGGTCTCCGCCCATGAGCTGCACGAGCTGCACGGGGTGCCGCAGCCGGTGGACGCGGCGGAGCAGCCGGCCGGCGACCCGTGGGAGGGCGTGGTCTCCACCGCCCGGCTCCGGGCCGAGCTGGGCTGGCGGCCGCTCTACCCCTCGGTGTGGACCGCGCTGGACGCCGGCGCGCTGTGAGGGGCCCGGCCGGCGGTGCGGCGGCCCCCTGCCCGGGGCCGCCGCACCCCAGCTGACCTGCCGCGCTGCGGCCCGCCGACCCTTGTGCCGCCCTTGTGATGACCGGAAATCAGGTCCGCTTAAGGGTCGGTGTATTGACGCACCACATTGGTCTCTACCAATGTGGTGATGCCGCGGCACACCCCCACACTGTCCCTGGCAGCGTGCCCCCGCGCGCCGCCCCATGCCAAGGAGGACCCGCCCATGAGGCGCGTCACCCTGCCCGCCTTCGTGACCACCGCCCTGCTGGCGGGCGCCGTCCTGCCGCTCGGCCTGCCGGCCGCCGCCCAGGCCGACGCCGGCGTCTCCGGGCTGGTCGCCATCGCCACCTCGCCGCAGAGCTGGTCCACCGGCTTCGAGGTCGACTACACGGTCACCAACCACACCAACGCCACCGTGAACTCCTGGTCGATCACCTTCGACCTGCCGGCCGGCGAGACCGCCGGCAGCGCCTGGAACGGCACCATGACCGTGAACAACGGCCACTACACCATCACCTCGCCGAGCTGGGCCGCGCCGCTGGCCCCCGGCGCCTCGGCCCCGGTGGTCGGCTTCGACGTCAGCACCACCGGCCCGCAGGGCCTGCCGGTCAACTGCCTGATCAACAACAAGTCCTGTGCCGGCGCCCCGGTGGACACCAGCGCGCCCACCGTGCCGGCCGGCGTGGCCGTCTCCGGCACCGGCCCGGACGCCGTCTCGCTGCGCTGGAACGCCTCCACCGACAACGTCGGGGTGACCGGTTACCGGGTCTACGAGGGCGGCACCGTGGTCGCCTCGACCACCACGGGCACCTCGGCCACCGTCTACGGCCTGCTCGCGGGCAGCAGCCACACCTTCACCGTGACCGCCTACGACGACGCGGGCAACGAGTCCGCCAAGTCCGCCGCCGTGACCGGCGTGGCCGGCAGCGGCGGCACCGCCGGGGTGGCCGCGCCCTTCGTGGACCTGGGCGCCTACCCGACCCCGAGCCTGACCCAGATCGCCGCCGCGACCGGGCTGAAGCAGTTCTCGCTCGGCTTCATCGTCAACGGCACCACCGCCTGCACCGCCAGCTGGTTCAACGCCTACGACCCGGGCACCGCCTGGAACAAGGCCGACTTCGACGCCTTCCGGGCCACCGGCGGCGACATCCGCCCGTCCTTCGGCGGCGCCAACGGCACCGAGCTGGCCCAGTCCTGCACCGACGTGCCGAGCCTGACCGCGCAGTACCAGAAGGTCGTCGACGCCTACAACCTGGACCGGATCGACTTCGACATCGAGGGCTCCGCGGTCTCCGACCACGCCTCGATCGACCGCCGCTCGGCCGCGATCGCCGCCGTCCAGGCCGCCCAGCGGGCCAAGGGCCGCGACCTCAAGGTCACCCTGACCCTGCCGGTGCTGCCCAGCGGCCTGACCACCGACGGCGTCTACGTGCTGCAGTCGGCCAAGGCGGCCGGCGTCGGCGTCGACGCGGTCAACGTGATGGCGATGGACTTCGGCGACACCGAGGCCCCCAACCCGTCCGGCAGGATGGGCGCCTACGCGATCCAGTCGGCGCAGTCCACCCGGGCGCAGATCGCCTCGGTCTGGACCAGCCTGACCACCGCGCAGACCTGGGCGATGGTCGGCGTCACCCCGATGCTGGGCCAGAACGACAACGCCAGCGAGGTGTTCGGCATCTCCGACGCCCAGCAGCTGCTCGCCTTCGCCCAGCAGAACCACCTCGGCGAGCTCTCCTTCTGGGAGGTCACCCGGGACGGCAACGCCTGCACCGGTGCGCTCTTCAAGTGCACCAACATCAGCCAGACCCCGTACCAGTTCTCCAAGATGTGGGCCGGCTACACGGGCTGACGCCCCGTCACACGACTGAGCCCCCGGCCGCCACGCGGCCGGGGGCTCAGCCCTTCTCCCCTACCAGCTGGAGTGCAGCGGCTTGCCCTCCGCGTACCCGGCCGCGCTCTGCACGCCGACGATCGCCTTCTGGTGGAACTCCTCCAGGGTGTTGGCGCCCGCGTAGGTGCAGGAGCTGCGCACGCCCGCGATGATCGAGTCGATCAGGTCCTCCACACCCGGGCGGGCCGGGTCGATGAACATCCGGGAGGTGGAGATGCCCTCCTCGAACAGCGCCTTGCGGGCCCGGTCGTAGGCCGACTCCTCGGCGGTCCGGTTGCGCACCGCGCGGGCCGAGGCCATGCCGAAGCTCTCCTTGTACTGCCGCCCGTCGGGCGCGGTCTGCAGGTCGCCGGGCGACTCGTAGGTGCCGGCGAACCAGGAGCCGATCATCACGTTGGACGCACCGGCGGCCAGCGCCATCGCCACGTCCCGCGGGTGCCGCACCCCGCCGTCGGCCCAGACGTGCTTGCCCAGCCGGCGCGCCTCGGCGGCGCACTCCAGCACGGCGGAGAACTGCGGCCGGCCGACGCCGGTCATCATCCGGGTGGTGCACATCGCGCCCGGGCCGACCCCGACCTTGAGGATGTCCGCGCCGGCCTCCACCAGGTCGCGCACCCCGGCGGCGGAGACCACGTTGCCCGCCACGATCGGGATCTGCGGGTCCAGACCGCGCACCGCGCGCAGCGCGCTGATCATGCTCTCCTGGTGCCCGTGCGCGGTGTCCACCACCAGCACGTCGGCCCCGGCCTCGATCAGCGCCTTGGCCTTGCCGGCCACGTCGCCGTTGATCCCCACGGTCGCCGCGATCCGCAGCTTGCCCGCGCCGTCCACGGCGGGCGTGTACAGGGTGGCCCGCAGCGCGCCCTTGCGGGTCAGGATGCCGACCAGCTTGCCGTCCGCGTCCACCACCGGCGCCAGCTTGCGGTGCCCCTCGCTCAGCCGCTCGAAGGCGGCCCGCGGGTCCACGCCCTCCTCCAGCAGCAGCAGGTCCCGCGACATCACCTGCGACAGGCTGGTGAACCGGTCCACCCCCTGGCAGTCACCCTCGGTCACCACCCCGACGGGCCTGCCGTCCTCGACCACCACCAGCGCCCCGTGCGCCCGCTTCGGCAGCAGCGCCAGCGCATCCGCCACGGTCGCCCCGGGAGTCAGCGTCACCGGCGTGTCGAACACCAGGTGCCGCCCCTTGACCCACCCGATCACCTCGGCGATCACCTCGGTCGGCAGGTCCTGCGGAATCGCCACCAGCCCGCCCCGCCGGGCCACCGTCTCCGCCATCCGCCGCCCCGCGATGGCGGTCATGTTCGCCACCACCAGCGGGATCGTCGTCCCCGTCCCGTCGTTCGACGCGAGGTCCACCCCCTGCCGCGACCCCACGGCGGATCGACTGGGGACCATGAAGACGTCGTCGTACGTCAGGTCGTACGGTCCCGAGTAGCGGTTGTCGATCGTGCCGGTCTGGGGGTTCAGGAAACGCATGTGATCGGACTCTCTGACGTCGGGAGGGTAGACCTCTGGTGCAGTAGGGGGCCGGCCGACCAGGCGTTCTCGGGCGCCCAGCACCCAACCGTCGAGTCTGACTCCTACCCGGATCGAAAGCCAGTTCACACGCGAACGTTGAAGATCCACACAACGAAGATCGTCGGATCGGCTCACCGCGCTGTAGGAACATCCAAAGGAAGCACTGGCGCGGCGGCCGGCAGCGGCACGGTGCCGGACGGCCCCGGTACGGAGGTGCGGCGGGCGCGTCCGGCTGGGCCGCGCCTCGGCCTCGGAACGGATTCGCTGCCTGCCGGCTCCCCGTAACTTCCCTTGCTGGTACGGGACTTCGGACGGCTCCGGGCGGCGGCCCGCGGAGGGGTCGACGGCGGCGTCACGGGATCGCGTTGAGGTGGATCCGGGCTCCCGAGTACAGCTCGAAGGTGGCCCCGCGGCCCACGGCCGGCGGGTTCGGCCGCTGCGAGTACCGGTCCACCGCGCGGATCTCGCCCGGGTCCGCGCGCAACACGGCGGCCACCAGGGCCCCTTCGACGGTCGCCGGGTCGGAGCCGACGGCCGGCAGCGGCTGCTCGGGCAGCCGCTCGCCCAGGGTCGGGGCGGGCTCCGGACGGGAGTAGTCGTCGCCCGGGGTGACGGCCACGACCTGCCACCGCGTGGTGCGGCCGGCCGCCTCGGCCGCGATGCCGTAGGGGTGCGCGGTGTGCCCGGCGGCGGCGAGGGTCCGCGCCGTGATGCCGGGGACGCAGTTGGCGGCCTCGAGGAGCAGGCGCTCGAAGCGTTCGGGTCTCACGGTCCTCAGGTCCCCTCATCGGACGCGGTCCCGGCCGGGCCGGCCCGCTGGGGCGAAGGCCTGCAGGGGCGAAGGCCCGGCCGGGCGGTGGGCAGTGGGCGGTTCAGGCGGCCTGGGCCAGCAGGTCGGCGCGGCCGAACAGCAGGGCGTAACCGCGCGGCAGCGCGGCGAGGAGGCTGTCGACCAGGTCGCTGCCGGTCAGCTCGGCCAGCCCGGCCAGGACCGAGGAGGCGTGCCAACGTGCCTGGCCCAGCGGGATGTTGAGATTGCGTGCGACGGCCTCGACGAATGCCGGGGCGGTGACCGGCCGGGTGAGCGGGATCGGTGCGACGAAGGTGGCCCGGGCGCGGTCGGGCAGGGCCGCGGCGAGGGCGCAGCGCTCCTCGCCGGCGAGCTGGGAGCCGAGGATGCCCAGGACGGCCTCGAGGGCCTGTCGGGCTTCCTCGTCGGTGGCGTACTGGCCGGCGACGCGGACGCTGTGGAGGAGTTGCTGCCAGGTCATGAGGGCCTTCGGTGATCGGGGCCGCGGACGCGGCTCGGGAGGGTCAGGGGCGCCGGCCGGGCTCGGGGCGGCCGACGAGGATGTCGTAGCCGGGCGGGAGTTGGAGCAGGATGCGCTGCATCAGTTCGTCGCCGGCTGCGTCGGCGGCGGTGGACAGGACGGCGCCGACGTCCCAGAGGGCGGTGGCCTCGGTGGCGCCCTCGATCCAGGCCGCGGTGGCGCGCACGAACCGCTCGGGGCTGAGCGGTTCGGCGGCGGGCAGCGGGTTGAGGAGGATCAGGGCCAGGGTTTCGGGCAGCCGGGCCGCGAGGTCGGCGCGGACCTGCCCGAGGAGGTGGGCGCCGAGCAGCGCGAGCACCACGCGCGCCGCCCGCTCCGCCTCCTCCGGGGTGGCGTACTCGCCGCGTTCCCGGACCTGCTCCAGGAAGGCTTCCCATCGAACTGTCACCTCGTGCCTCCCTTCGGGATGCGCGGGCGACCGCTGCCCGCTCAGGGCCGGACGGTCACCCGCGTGCCGAAGCCGGTGAGTTCCAGCAGCCGCCGGACGGCGGGGCCGACGCCGCGCACCGCCAGGGCGACGCCCAGGCGGTCGGCCTGGTTCTGCGCGTGGACGAGGGCCTTCAGGCCCGAGCAGTCCATGAAGTGCACGCCGGACAGGTCGAGCACGACCTGCCGGTGGGTGCGGATCGCTGCGCTGAGCTCGCGGGACAGAGCGGGCGCGGAGTCGAGGTCGAGGTCGCCGTCAGCGGTGACCACGGCGACCGCGGGGTTCCGGTCCGTCATGGCACTTCGCCTGCCTCAGTGGTCCGCTGTGCCGGCCGGCGCGAACGCGGCCTGTCTGCGGTGGGCCGGACCGCCGCGCGCGGCAACGGGGGAGGGAAGCCGCGCGGGGCGGTCCGGCGGGGGCCGTCAGGCCTGGATCTGCCTGCGGTCGCTGCGGTGGCTGATCGCGATCTTCCGGGGCTTGGCCTTCTCGGCGACCGGAATCCTCAGGGTCAGCACGCCGGCGTCGTACTCGGCGCTGATCCCCTCCGGCTCGAGGGTGTCGGACAGCATGACCTGCCGGGAGAAGACGCCGAGCGGGCGCTCGGACAGCTCCCACTTCACGTCCTCGCCCTGGTGGCGGGGACGGCGCTCGGCCTTGACGGTCAGCATGTTCCGCTCGACGTCGATGTCGATCGCCTCGGGGTCCACCCCGGGCAGGTCGAAGCAGACCACGTACTCGTCGCCGACGCGGTAGGCGTCCAGCGGCATCGGCGCCGGACGGGACCAGGTGCCGTTCGTGCCCAGGAACTGCTGGGTCAGGCGGTCCAGTTCGCGGAACGGGTCAGTGCGCATCAGCATTGCGAAACACCTCCAGGACTTGATGGGTGCCAGTGCGCTTCACCTGGAATCCGTTCTAACATGTCATCCATCGGATGACAACTTCCCGAGTCGCCAGGAGAGTGACACTGATGCGCGAGACGCCCGCACGGCCGCCCACCGGACCCGGGGGCGAGGACGGCCCCAGCTCCTTCCTCGCCGCGGCCGCCGCCCTGGCCGAGGTGGCCGACGCCCTGGGCACCGCCGAGACGGCGGTGCGGCCGGCGGACGAACCGCAGCCCCACCCGCAGGACGCCCTGGCCGCCGTCCTGCTGCTGCGCGAGCTGCGCGGCCGACTCGCCGGTTGGGAGGCGACCCTGGTGGAAACCGCGCGCGCCACCGGCGCCACCTGGGCCGACCTCGCCCGGCCCATGGGCGTCGCCAGCCGCCAGGCGGCCGAGAACCGCTACCTGCGCCTGCGCCCCGCCGGCACCGGCGCCGAGCGGGAGAAGAGCACCGGCGCCGAGCGGGTCAAGGCCGTGCGCGACCGCCGGGCCGCGGACCGCACCGTCGACGTCTGGGCACGCGCCAACGCCGCCGACCTGCGCGTCCTCGCTGCCCAGGCCATCGCCCTCACCGGCCTGCCGCCCCGGGGCCGCGCCGCCCAGGCCGCCCTCACCACCGCTCTCGGCGACGCCGACCCGGCCGCCCTGCTCCCACCGCTGGACGAGATCCGCCCCCACCTCGCCGCCGGCCACCCCGATCTGACGGGCCGGCTGGACGCCCTCGCCAACCACACCGACCAACTCCGCCAGGACAGTGACCAACGACGCGCCTGACACCGCCGAAGAGCGCTGGCAGCGGATCCGGCAGCAGCTCGACCGGGTCCGCCGCCGAGTACGCAGCGAGACCGACCCGGCCATCGCCGCCCTGGACGACTGCCTCCGCCGCCTCGATGCCCTCCGCGACGGCCTCGCCCGCGCGCCGGCTGCCCCAGGGCCGGGCGACCAACTCCGCGTACGTGCACAGCCGGTGGCCAGCCAGCCCGCCGGAGCCCTGGTCCACCAGGGCTCCGGCCGCAGCGGGGTGACCGACGCCCCGGGAGTTCCAGTCCCGGCTGGAGCGGCTGGCCCGGCGGAGTAGCGCAGGTGGACGCCTCGGGCCCGCGCGGGGCGGCTAGGGATGAGAACGGCGAGGGCGGGTAGCCGAGCAGGTGCTCTGCCCCGTCCCGCACCCGAATCGCCAGCGAAGGTCGTGCCGAATGCCCGGTTCCACGGAGCGCACCATCATCGTCGCCCTGCCGTACAGCGAGCTCCCCATGGTCCGGATCCCGGCCCAGCTGGAGTACGACACTTCGCTGCCGTACGGGGTGTGCATCACCTTCACTCCGGCCGGGAACCCGGTGCGCTGGTACTTCGGGCGGGACCTGCTCAACGAGGGACGCCTCGTGCCCAGCGGGTGCGGGGACGTCCGGGTCGCCCCCGGCGACGCGGGACGGACCATGATCACCTTGCGTGCCTGGGGGAAGGAGGCGGTGATCGCGGCCCCCACCGAGGACGTGACGGCCTTCCTCGCGGACACCTACGCGCTGGTGCCGGCCGGCGCCGAGTCCCAGCACATCGATGTCGACGAGGTGCTCGAACGCATCCTGCTCTGAGCCTCCGGCTGGGGGTCTCGGGGTGGGGGTCTCCGGGTGGGGGTCTCCGCCGCCGTGGCCCTCGCGGATCCGCATTCCTCAGGGCCGGGTCGGCGTGTCGGGCGCGCCCCGATCGGCTGTGGGCTCCGGACAGCCTGACCTGCCCCCACCGGCCCCGGAGGCGGTTTCCGTCGCGACGGTCGGGGCAGACGCCGGGCCGATGGACGGCGGCTCGGGGGCTGGGCCGGCGGCGGTGCGCCGTGCGCGCAGACGAGTGAGCGGGAGGGTGGCCTATGACGACCACACAGCCGGAATCCACAGTGATCAGGACCGATGTGCCGGCCAGGCTGGACCGGCTGCCGTGGTCCCGCTGGCACTGGCGGATCGTGATCGGCCTGGGGACGGTCTGGATCCTGGACGGCCTCGAGGTCACCATCGTCGGCAACATGGCGAGCCGGCTCGCCGAGCACGGCAGCGGCATCGCAATCAGCACCTCGCAGGTGACCACGGTGGCGGCGGCGCTGTACGTGGCCGGTGCCTGCAGCGGGGCGCTGTTCTTCGGGTGGCTGACCGACCGGCTGGGCAGGAAGCGGCTCTTCATGGTGACCCTGGCGGTCTACCTGGCGGCCACCGCCGTCACCGCCCTGTCCTGGACGGCCTGGTTCTTCTTCCTCTGCCGGTTCTTCACCGGCTTCGGCATCGGCGGCGAGTACGCGGCGATCAACTCGGCGATCGACGAGCTGATCCCGGCCCGGGTCCGCGGCCGGGTCGACCTGGTCATCAACGGCAGCTTCTGGGTCGGCGCGGCGATCGGCGCGTTCGCCTCGATCGCGCTGCTGAACACCGCGCTGTTCGCCACCGACCTCGGCTGGCGGCTGGCCTTCGGCATCGGGGTGGCGCTCGGCCTGGTGATCCTGCTGGTGCGGCGGCACGTGCCGGAGAGCCCGCGCTGGCTCTTCACCCGCGGCCGGGCCGACGAGGCCGAGGCAGTGGTGCGCGAGGCGGAGCGGGAGGTCGAGGAGGAGACCGGCGAGGCGCTGCCCGCGCCCGAGGGCGAGCCCATCGCCATCCGTCCCCGCGCCTCGATCGGCTTCCTGACCATCGCCCGCACGGTGACCCGCCGGTACCCGCGCCGGACCGTGCTCGGACTGGCCCTCTTCGTCGGCCAGGCGTTCCTCTACAACTCGGTCACCTTCGGCTACGCGGTCATCCTCACCACCTTCTTCAAGGTGCCCGCCGGGAACACCGGCTACTACTTCGCGGTGATCGCGGTCGGCAACTTCCTCGGGCCGCTGCTGCTGGGCCGGCTGTTCGACACCGTGGGCCGCAAGCCGATGATCGCCGGGACCTACATCGGCTCGGGCGTGCTGCTCTTCGGCACGGCGTTCCTCTTCCAGCACGGCGAGCTGTCGGCGGCGACCATGACGGCCTGCTGGACGGCGGTGCTCTTCCTCGCCTCGGCCGGCGCCAGCGCGGCCTATCTGACGGTCAGCGAGATCTTCCCGCTGGAGACCCGGGCGCTGTGCATCGCGTTCTTCTACGCGGTCGGCACCGCGATCGGCGGCATCACCGGGCCGCTGCTCTTCAACAGCCTGGTGAGCAGCGGCAAGGTGTCCGACACCACGCTCGCCTTCTGCATCGGCGCCGCGCTGATGACGCTGGCCGGACTGGTCGAGGCCGCGATCGGCGTGCGGGCCGAGCGGCGCAGCCTGGAGTCCCTGGCCGCTCCGCTCAGCATGGTGGACCGCCCCGCCTCCGCCGCCCGGTCGGCTGAATCGCCGGGCTGAGGCGCCTCCTGCCGGGGTGGTCGGCGCGGCTGATCGAGGGTGGCCTTCCGGTGGGCAGCGCGGCGAGCGCTCCGAGCGGCGGCGGCCCCGCACCTGGCTGCCCACCCCGGCGGGCCTCAGAGCACCACGCTCACCACGGTGGTCGGCGCCCCCTGGCTCAGTGCGGCCACCGCGGCCGAGCCGACGGTCAGGCCGGCGAGGATCGCCACCCGCAGCCGGGCCTGGCGGGCCGCGTGGTCAGCCGCCGTGCGGGGCTCGTCGGTCTCCTGCGGCTCGTTGTCCGCAGGGTCGAGCAGTTCGCCGTCCAGCATGGTGATGCCTTTCCTCTCCTTCGACGGGCCTCGGTGCTGCTGCCGCCGGTCGCAGCAGCAGCACCGAGGGGATCCTGGGGCCGAGGCCGAGCCGCAGCAGGCCGTAGCCGATGCCGGCCAGGCCGGTCAGCAGGCCGGGGGTGGGCACCTCGCCGGGGGTGGCGCAGCGGGGGGCGTGCCGGTCGGCGGACCGCAGCAGTCGGGCGGCCTCGGCGGGGGTGGGCGCCATCCGGAGCTCGAGGTACTGCTCCGGCACCGCCCGCTCCCCCAGTGCCCACGCGACGCCCTGGTGACCGTGCAGGAAGCCGGGCCGCTCGGGGCGGGGTCGGCGGTCCGCCAGGGCCCGGACGGTGCGGGCGAGTTCGGCGGCCGCGGGCAGCCGGGTCTGCGCGTGCACGGCCTCGGCCGCGAGCAGGGCGCCGGCCAGGCCGTCGGCGAGGTCCGCGGGGGCGGCCGGGTCGACGGCGGCCGTGCGGAGGGCGGCGAGGCCGGCGGGCAGGGCGGCGGCGAGCTCCGGGGAGTCCAGCAGGGCGGCGAGCCGGGCGGTGGCGTAGCTGATGCCGCCGAGTCCGGAGAAGCCGCCAGGGCCCACGGCGCGGGCGAGTTCGGGGTGGTCGGCCAGGAGGGAGAGCAGCCGTGGGAGGGCTTGGACGGCCTGGGCGGCGGCCTCCTGGTAGCGGGCCGTCCCCGTGAGCCGGCCGAGTTCGGCGAGGAAGAGCGCCGGGCCGGTGTAGCCGTCGCCGAGCGCCATGCCCATCGGCAGCACCGCCCACTGCCCGGCCCCGACCTCCTGCAGGCCGAGCCAGTTCACCCGGTCCGCGCCCCGGCAGGCCCTGGCGAGCAGGTCCTCCCCGATCTCCCGGGCGAGTTGCAGCGCCTCGGTGGCGGGGTCGCCGTCGCGGGCGCCCGGGGGTTCGGCGGCGGGGCGGGCCGGAGCGGGTCGTTCGGTGGCCAGGGCGGCGCGGATCAGCCAGCTCTGCCGGTCGAGGTCGGCCTCGGACATGCCCCGGATCGTCCGGGTGGCGGCCGCCAGCCCGGACTGCTCCAGCAGGAAGGGGAGTTCACGGCCGGTCCAGCTGCGCGGGGTGCGGGCGGCGGGGGTCGTGGTGAAGAGCGGGAGGTCGCCGGCGAGCAGGTCGGCGCGTTCCTGGGGCGCCAGTGCGTGCAGGTGCGGGTGGCCGGTCTCGTCCTGCAGGGCGGCGAAGGCGCGCTCGCGGCCGGCGTGGTCGCGCAGCAGCTCCGGCTCGGTCGCCTCGGCGAGCAGCGTCGCGTAGCTCTGGCTGGGCCGCACCACCAGTCGCATCGTCTCGCCCGCGAAGCGGGACAGCAGCCCCTGCTCGGCGAGCAGTTCATCGGCGTGGGCGGCGACCGTCCGGTAGCCGGCGCGGAACCCGCGCAGCAGCGCGTCGAGTTGGCGGGCCGGGTCGACCTGTCGGCCGGCCGGGACGGGACGGTTGCCGGCGCCCGGCCAGCGGGCCGGGCGGCGGACCAGCCGCATCCGGTCGGTGCCCGGGTCCGCCCAGCCGGGCACCGGGTCCGGCGTCCACTGGCCGGGCCGGCCGCCGAGGGCCGAGAGGTCGAGTGAACCGCCGTCGCCGACGTGCGGATCGGGCAGCACCATGGTCCGCTGCACGGACCCGGCGAGCGCCCGGGCAGCCGGGTCGGCGCCGCCGTCGGTGACGGGCACCCAAGACGGATGGAAGAGCGTCTCCACATCGACCACGACCGGCTGGTCGCGCGCGGCGATCAGGTTCTCGGCGTGGATGTCGACCGCGTTCACCGCGTACAGCAGGGCGAGTTGGGCGCCGAGCCGCTCGTAGAACCGCCCGACCGCGGCCCGCGACCGGCAGCGGACCGGGGCGATGTACTCGGCCCAGCCGTACCCCGCTCGGGGCAGCAACCGGACGGCCCGCGGCGCCAGGTGGGGCTGGTGTCCGCCGAACCAGGCGAGCAGCTCGTTCCACCGGGCGTGCAGGCCGAGCGGGCGCGGCTTGTAGACCAGGCGCCGCCCGCCCTCGAACTCCAGCACGGCGACGGAGCGGCCGGCCGCATGCCGGTCCCCCAGCCCGAAGCGGACCCGGGTCAGCCGACCGGGCCCGCCGCCCGCGAACTGCTGGAACCGCTGCACCTGCTCGCGGTCGGTACGGAACCGCTCCAGCAGTTCGGTGGCGGCGGCCACGGTGTGCAGGCAGCGTTCGGCCAGCAGCCGGGCCAGCACGGGATGCCGGCTCAGCAGTTCGCCCAGGGCGGGCCCGGCGGCGGCCGCGCGCAGGAAGGCGTCGAACCGCTCGCGCCCGTCCTGCCCGGCCAGCGTTCCGGCCCGCCGCGCCTGCCCCAACTCCCGTACCAGCGTGCGCCCGGCCAGCCGCACCAGGCCGTCGGCCAGCCCGCGCCGGGCACCGGCCCACACCACCCGCCGCTCCGGCCCGGCGGGGTTCGCCGCCGCGAACCGGTGGGCGGCGACCCGAAGGAACGGCCGGAGCGGATGCAGCAGTCGGCCCTCGGGCCCCGCGCCGGGCAGCGAGTGGAGCCGCCCGCCGGCCACCGGCCCGGCGAGGCTCACCGCCTCGGCCGCCAACTCGGCCCAGCCCGGCGCCCGTCCGGGCGCCAGGGCGTCCCGCTCGGCCGGCGACAGTGCGGGCAGCCACCAGGCGCCGGACGCCGCGGGCGGCGGACCCGTCCGAGGCGTCTGCACCGTCACTCCACAATCGTGACACACCATCACCCGCGTCGGCAGGGTGGTGGATCAGACTCCCCGGGGCCCTATCGTGCGGCGAGGAACTCCGCCACGAAGTCGCAGAGATGCGCGCGGGAACCGGAATTGGTCTTGCCGATCAGACTGGCGATGTGCTTCTCGACCGTCCGGGGCGAGATCTGCAGCCGGGCGGCGACGGCCTTGTTACCGACCCGTTCGACCAGCAGCCGGAACACGTCGTACTCCCGCAAGGTGACGCCGAGCGCGAGGAGTTCGGCCGGAATCCGATCCGTGCCGGTGCGGCGCCGCCCGACCGGGGCGCCCAGCGACCGCAGCCGGGACCGGCAGGCGGCGGCGACGGCGTCGGCACCCGACCGGTGGAAGTAGGTCTCGGCCTCGACCAGCCAGTCGCCGGCCTCCCCCCATCCGTCGGTGAGCGCGGCGTCGGCGACCAGGCGCAGGCCCAGGTGACGGGCCGTCGGGAAGACCGCCGCGTCGGCCTGCGCGGTGCGGCACGCGGCCGCCGCCTCGGCCCCTCGGCCGTCCCGGCCGAGCAGCACCGCCCGGGCCAGGCCGACGAACTGCCGGTTCCACCGCATCCGGCCGGCCTGGCCGGCGGCGATCCGGTCGACCTCGGCCCGGTCGGCCCGCCCGGCGAGTGCCGACAGCAACAGCACCAGCCCGTGGCTGCCGGCCAGGTGGAAGTAGTTCTCCTCGTCCGGCGGGACGGCGGCGGCCAGCCGCGCGGCCAGCTCCGCCGCCTGCTCGTGGTCCTCCTCCAGCAGTGCGCAGAACAGCTCGGCGAGGCCGAGCACCAGCGGTGCCTCCCGCGACTCCTCCCCGCCGCCGCTGCGGAACCGGGCCAGCGCCGCCCGCAGTTGGGGCCGGCGGGCCCGGTGGGCGGCGGCCACCGCGCTCACCATCAGGGCGTACCGGGTCACCGAGTGCAGCTGCAGGCGCTCGGTCTCGGCGATCGAGCCGTCCAGCAGCGCGGTGGCCCGGTCGAAGTCGGCCCGCAGCACCGCGTCGAGCGCCAGCATCGCCCCGACGTTGTGCGCCAGGCTGACGCACCCGGTGCGCGTCGCCTCGTGGTGGGCGTGCTGCAGCCCGTCCGGATCGGCCTCGGCCAGCCAGGCGTTGCTGCCCAGGCCGATCAACCCGTGGTTGTGCCAGCTCACCTGGCGGCTCTCGGCGGCCAGCCGCAGCGTGCGGCGGAAGCACCGGTCGGATTCGGCCAGCGAGCGCCCCCGGGTCGCGAAACCCATCGCGTACCAGGCCTGGCAGGCCAGGGTGTGGTCGCCGCGCTGTTCCGCGCCCTCGATCGCCCGGCGGGCCAGCTGCTCGCTGCGGGCGATCCGGCCCTGCTCCGCCGTCGACACCGCCAGGTAGGCCTCGACCACGTCGATCCCCGCGGTCTCCCGCGCGCCCGCGCCCTCGGGCAGCAGCGCCCGGGCCGCGCGGACCTGTGCCAGCCCCGCGTCCCACTGCCCGGCCACCTGCGCCGCCCAGGCGAGCCGCACGTGCAGTTCCACCCGGCGTCCCGGATCGGCCTCCACATCGGCCCGGCGCAGCTGCTGCGCCACCTCGGTGGCCCGGTCGAGCCGGCCGTCGTCCGCCAGGGCGAACAGCAGGGTCTCCAGCAACTCCCTTCGCACGCCCGCCGGTACGGCGTCGTCGGGCGGGAGGAGGGGCGATCCGTCGACGGGCCCCAGGGCCGAGCGGGCCTCGTGCAGCACCGCGATCGCCGTGCCGGGCCCGTGGCCGGCCAGGGCCCGCCGGGCCACCTCCAGGTAGCCGAGGGCGGCGGCCCGGCGGTCCCCCGCCTGCCCGTGCAGCCGGGCGGCCAACAGGCACCAGGTGCCGGGCAGGCCCGGGTTGAGCTCGTACATGGCGGCCACCGCCCGGGCGGCGAGCTCGGCCCGGTCGGCCGGGGTGAGCCGGTCGAGCAAGGCCTCCTGGGTCAGCGGGTGTTCGAAGGCGTACCAGTCCGGCCCGCGCTCGTCGTCCGGCACCAGCAGGCCGTCGACGACGGCGGCGCGCAGCGAGCCGGCCAGGTCGTGCTCCTCCGGCAGGGTGCAGCGCCGCGCCACCGAGAGCGGGAAGCTGCGGCCCAGCACGGCGGCGGCCGACAGCAGCCGCAGCGTCTGCGCGCCGAGCCGCTCGGCCCGCTGCTCGACCGCCCGGACCAGGGTGAACGGGATGACCGCGCGGCTGGTGCCGACCAGCCGCCACCGGCCCTCGGTCCGGACCAGCCGGCCCTCGGCGCGCATGCCGCGGATCAACTCGGCGGCGGTGAAGGGGATTCCGCTGCTGTCGGCGAGCACCCGGCCGGACACCTCCGCGGGCAGTTCGGCCGGCGGGCAGCCGAGGCAGCTCGCCGTCAGCAGGTGCACCTGGGCGGCCTCCAGCCGGCCGAGCCGCAGCAGGCCGGCCTCCCCGCGCTGGGCCAGCGTGTCGGCGAGCTCGTGGGCGGCGCCCGGCGTGTCCCGCAGGGTGGCGATGACGGCGACCGGCAGCAGGGCCAGGTTGGCCGCCAGGTACTCCAGCACCGCCAGCGTCTCGGGGTCCGCGTCGTGCAGGTCGTCGATGACGAGCAGGCAGCCGCGCTCCCGGCCGCAGGCGGCGGCCAGCCGGAGCACGGCCTCGGCCAGCACGATCGGCGACCGGTCGTAGGCGTCCCCGGTCGCCCACTCGGGCACCAGCCGGCCCAGCACGGGCAGGTACGGGCCGAGCGCGCCGATGGGCGGCGCGCCGCCGGCCCGGGTGAGGGAGAGCAGCGCCTCGGTGAGCGACCGGTACGGCACGGCCGGGCCGGTGGCGACGCAGCGGCCCTTGAGCACCGTCATCCCGGTCTCCCGGGCCAGTGCGACCGCCTCGGCGGCCAGTCTGGTCTTCCCGATCCCCGGCTCTCCGGTCACGCAGACCGTGCCGCCCCGGGACTGCCGCGCGTCGTGCAGGGCGCGGCCCAGCAGGTCGAGTTCGTCCTCGCGTCCGACGAGTCCACCGGACCGGTCCGCGCGCGGTTCCGTCATCGTGATCCCCTCCGGTCTGCCCGATCCGGTCCGTCCGCTGTGCACCCTATGCCGACTCCTCGCCTCCGTTGAGGGCGTCCTCCAGCCACTTCACGATGGTCTCGGCGGCCTCGTCGGGCATCGGCATGCCGGGCCCGACGCCGTTCTCCCGCTGCCACAGCACGAACATCTCGCGCTCGACCGGTTCGACCACGGTGTGGCCGTCGGCGCGCAGCGTGCTGACGTGGCGTCGGGTCACCGGCTTGTGCCACATCGAGCCGTTCATGTTCGGGAAGAAGAGCGCGGGCCGCTCGTGGGCCAGCAGGGCCGTCTGGGCCGGGGTGCCGGCCAGCCCGAGCGCCGCCGCGGCCAGCGTGTGGGCGGTGGCGGGCAGCACCACCAGGCCGAGCGAGCGGTGCGCCAGTTCGGTGGGGTTGAGGGCCGGGTCGTCGGCCGCGAACACCTCGTCCGCGTGCCAGGCCACGACCTGGGGGTGGACGAAGCGCGCGGCGCTCGCGGTCAGCAGGACCCGCAGCGGCAGGTCGACCTCCTGGCGGAGGAAGACCAGGTAGTTCGGCAGGTCCTTGGCCGCGACCGAGCCGCAGGCGATCACGGTGAGGGCGTCATCTCGCATGGCATGGATGGTGTCCGAGCCCGGCCGGGCCGCGGTATGGGGAGCGGGCCCCCGTTTTCCGTCCCGGGCGGCGGCGGGAAGACGGGGAGCGACTACCCATGCCCGCCCGGCGGGTGGCATGCCACCGTCGGAACCGCCGATCCACCACCGGGGTGGAGCGGCGCCAACTCACCTCTTCATTCAGGGAGTCGAACCATGAAGAAGATCACCGTGCGCAAGACCGGTGCCATCAAGCTGACCTCGCCGGCGCTCTACGTCATCGTGATCGGCATCTGCTGATCCGGTGACGCCCCGGGCCTGCGCGCCGCAGCGCGCAGGCCCGGTCCGCCGCACCGCACCCGTCCGAGAGGCCCGCACCGCTCCGAGGGAGAGACCATGGCGACCGCCGACCTCGCGTTCCACCCCCTCACCTTCGTCACCGAACGCGACGGCACCCTGGTGGGCCGGCCCGACACCGGCTCCTACGCGCTGCTGCCGGAGGACGGCGCGGCGCTGCTGCGGCGCCTGGCCGACGGCATGCCGCTCGCCGAGGCCGCCGCCTGGTACGACGCGGCCTACGGGGAGCCGGTCGACCTGGCCGACTTCGTCGAGTCCATGCGCGACCTCGGCTTCGTCCGGGAGGCCGGCGCCGCCGCCGAGCCCCGTCCGGTGCGCCTCCAGGCCTGGGGGCGCGCCCTGTTCTCACCGCTCGGCTGGCTCTGCTACGCGCTGATCACCGCCCTGGCGATCGCGGCGATGACCGGCGAGCCCCGGCTGCGGCCGCACGCCCGCAACCTGTTCTTCGTCCCCTCCCTGGTCGCGGTGGAGCTGACCCTCGCCATGCTGCAGCTGCCGCTGACGCTCTGGCACGAGAGCTGGCACGTGCTGGCCGGCCGCAGGCTCGGCCTGCCGACCGGTCTGGGCATCGGGCGGCGGCTCTACTTCGTGGTCTTCGAGACCCGGCTCAACGCGCTGTTCGGCGTGCGGCCCGGGCAGCGCTACCTGCCCTTCCTGGCCGGGATGCTCGGCGAGGTCGTGCTCTTCGGCATGCTCACCCTCGCGGCGGCCGCCGACTTCGCGACCGGGCCGTCCTGGCTGGGGCGGTTCGCCCTCGCCGCGGCCTACCTGATCCTGCCCCGGCTGGCCTGGCAGTTCCTGGTCTTCCTGCGCACCGACCTCTACTACGTGCTCGCCACCGCCCTGGGCTGCGCCAACCTGCACGAGGTGGGTTCGGCCTACCTGCGGCACCGCCTGGGCCGGGGCGGCTGGGCGGCGGAGCCCTGGTCGGCGCGCGAGCGGGCGCTGGCCCCCTGGTTCGCCCTGCTGACCGCGATCGGCACCGCCGTCCTGCTGGTCGCCGCCGTGTTCACCGTCGTGCTGCCCGCCGTGACCTTCGTCCACCGCCTCACCGACGGCATCGCGCACCGCTCGCTGGGCGACGGCCGGCTCTGGGACGCCGCCACCGCCCTGCTGGTCATCGTCGTGCAGGTCCTCGTGCTGCCCCTGCTGGTCGGCCGCCGGCAGCGCCGCGCCGCCGCCTGACCGGCCCGCGCCCTCACGAAAGGAAGATCCGTGACCTCCCACACCTGGCGCCTCCAGCCCGAAGGCACCGCGCCCGCGGACCGGTACGACGTCCGAGCCGACTGCCACCGGCGGCTGCGCGGACCGTACACCGGCGTGGGCACCCTGCTGCGCGCACTGGTGCCGGACGCCCACCGGGCGCACCCGGAGCTGGTGGCGCACCACGCCGTCGAGATCCTCTCCGCCGCTCCGGAGCTCAAGGAGCTGACCGGCGCCGGGCGGCAGACCCTCACCTCGCTGGCCGTGCCCAACGAGCGCACCCGCCTCTACCCGGCGAAGCGCACCCGCCGGCTCGCCCACGGCATCGTCGAGTTCCTGCACGGCCACGCCCGCGAGCTCGGCCGGCCGCTGGCGCTCTGCTTCGACCGGGTCGACGAGGCCGACCACACCGACCAGGAGTTCCTTGCCATCCTGCTGCGCCGGACCCGGCCCGAGCTGGTGACCGTCACCGTGCACGCCGGCGGCGCCGAACCGGCCCCCGAGCTCGGCACCGCCCTCGCCGCCCACTGCGCCGTCCAGGAACCGCAGGAGCCGCAGGAGCAAGCGGATCCGACGGAGCACCAGTCCACGGCCCAGGCCTACGTCGACTCCGACGGCACCTCCGGGGACCCCGCCGCGCAGGCCGCCTACCACCGCGCCGACCCCGCCGAGCGGGCCCGGCTGCACGACCGGCGGGCGGCCGAGCTGCGCGGCAGCGGCGACTGGAGCCTGCGCCTCGGCGCGATCCCGTACCACCTGGAGCACGGCAGCGACCGGGCGGCTGCCGCCGAGGCCTTCCTCGAAGCCGCCGAGTACCTGGTCTCGATGGGCTTCTACGAGGCGCTGCTCGACCTGGCCGAGCGCGGCACGGCCCTGGTGGACCCGGTCCAGGAGCCCCGCAAGTACTGGGTCTTGGGCACCAAGGTCACCACGGCGCTGGCGGTCCTCGGCCGGCCGGAGCAGGCCGAGCGGCGCTACATCGAGCTGCGCGCCATGTTCCACCAGCCGATGCTGCACATCTTCTCCGGCTACGCCCTCGCCATGCTCTACACGCGCTACTACCCGAGCGGGCAGAAGGACCACCAGCTGGCCAAGGCCCACCTGAACAACGTGCTGGCGATCGCCTCCCTGCTGACGGACCACCACGAGCGGGTCTTCCAGACGGTCTTCAACCGCAACGGCCTGGCCCTGGTGGAGCTGCACCTCGGCAACCTGGCCGAGGCGCTGCGCCTGGTGGACACCGGTCTGGCCGACATCGACCGCGAACTCCCCGCCGAGAAGCACCGGTTGCACCGCTCCGTGCTGGTGCACAACCGCGGCCGGGTGTACGCGGCGCTCGGCCGGCTGGACGAGGCGCTGGCCGACATCAGCACTGTCATCGAGCTGGACCCCAACTACCCGGACTACTACTTCGACCGGGCCGACGTGCGACGCCGGATGGGCGACCTGCCGGGCGCGCTGGCCGACTACAGCGAGGCGATCACCTTCACCGCGCCGTTCTGGGAGCTGCACTACAACCGGGCCGACCTGCGGCTGGAACTCGGCGACCTGGCGGGCGCGATCGCGGACCTGGCGTACGTGCTCGAGCTGGAACCCGAGGAGCTGGACGCCCGGATCAACCTCGCCAGCCTGCTGCGGGAGCAGGAGGACGCGGCGGGCTCGCTCGCCCACATCGAGCAGGGGCTGCGCCACCACCCGGGCAACGCCCGGCTGTTGTGCGCGCGGGGGCTGCTGGCGCTGGACGCCGGTGCCGAGGCGGAGGCGCTGCGCGACTTCGACCTGGCGCTGGCCGCCGAGCCCGACCTGGTGAGCGCGCTGGCCAACCGGGCGGCCCTGGTGCTGGAGGCGGGCGACCACCGCACCGCCGTCGCGGACCTGACCCGGGCGCTGGCGGTGGAGGCCGACAATCCGGACCTGCTCTACAACCGCGGCTACGTCCACCAACAGGCCGGGGACTGGGAGTCGGCGCGCCGCGACTACACCGCAGCGCTGCTGCTGCCCGGCGCCGACCGGGCCGACCTGCTGCGGCAGCGGGCCGAATGCCACCTCGCGCTCGGCGATCCGACGGCCCATCAGGCCGATCTGGCGGAGGCCGAGAAGGCGGACCCGGAAGCGGCATCGGAGTCGGATGGGGTGAGGGTGTCGTGACGGCCCGGCCGGACCCTGGCGCCGTCACCGGACCGGCCCTGCGCAGCGTGCTGCGCCGCTGGGCCACGGGGGTCGCCCTGGTCACCGCCACCGCCCAGGGCCGGCCGACCGGTTGCACCGCCAGCTCCTTCACCTCGATCTCGCTCAGCCCGCCGCTGGTGCTGGTGTCGCTGGACCGCGGCAGCCGCACCCTGGCCGCGATCACCGGCGCGGGCGCCTTCGGCATCAACCTGCTCGGCCGCCACCACCGGGACCTGGCCGAGCGGTTCGCCACCGCACCCGCCGACCGGCGGTTCGACGGGGTCGGCCACCGGCTGGTCCGGGAGGTCCCGGTGGTCGACGGGGCGATGGCGGCCCTGGTGTGCCGGCTGGAGCGCACCGTCGCCGCCGCCGACCACCTGCTCGTGCTGGGGCAGCCCGTCTGGTGCGACCAGCGCGGCACCGCCGACCCCCTGGTGCACTTCGGGAGCCACTACCAGTGCCTGGCGGTGGGAACGCCGAGCGGGTGATCCGCGGCAGCGGCCTCAGGCGACGGCGGCGGTGTCCTGGTGGCTGCTGGTGAGCTCGATCCCCTCCCCCAGCAGGCCGCGCAGGATCCGCCCGATGCTGTCGATCAGGGCGCGCATGGCGACCGGGTTGATGATCGGCTCCAGGCTGGGGATGCCCAGGTCGAACTCGCAGGAGAACAGCACCGCGATCCGGTCACCGGTCGGCCGGACGTCCCAGCTGCCCACGAACCGGGCGAAGTCCCCGGTGAGCTGTTCGAAGGCGATCGTCCGGGCGGCGGCGTCGATCACGTCCCGTTCGGTCCAGCGCAGCACTCCGCCGCGGAAGTTGACCGCCCAGGCGGAGTCGACCGTGCCCGCCCGGTCGGCGGTCACCGTGACCTCGCGCACGGCGTCGGTGTGGTCGGCGTACCGTTCGAAGTCGCGGATGCGGTCGAAGACCTCGTCCGCGTCCCGGCCTGAGAGCAGTCCCTCGACACGTATCGAGCAAGGCATTGCGGGGTCCTTTCCAGAAGGTCGAACGCCAGAGAACGCCAGGAGGGCGCCAGAAGATCGAGTGCCGGAGAGTCCGCCGGGGGCGGCCGGCACGGTCAGCCCAGGACCAGCGGCCCGCCGGCGTAGGCCGTGCAGAGCGCCTGGCCGGACCAGGCGCGCGAGGGCGGGTGGAACTTCAACGCGGCCGTGCAGGCGGCCAGGTACGAGGTCTCGTCGCTGGAGACGTACGACATGCCGCCGAGCGCCTCCAGGCAGCGCGGGACCACCCGGTCGATGGTGTCCTGCGCCGCGAAGCGGACCACCAGGGACTGCAGCAGCTCCGCCTGTCCCACCGGCCCGTCGCCGTCCAGCGGCGCGGCGGCGCCGGCCACGGCGCCCATCGCGGCCTCCAGCTCCACCAGGATCCGGGCCCGCTCGGCGGCATCCGTCCGCTCCCGGGCGAGCACCCGCTCCGCCAGGGCGCTGGCCATGCCCAGGTAGGAGGCCGCCATCATCAGCTCGAACCAGATGAAGCCCACGGTCTGGATCCGGTCCAGGCTGCCGTCCTCGCCCAGTTCGGTGCGGACCACCATCGCCGCCGGCACCCGGACGTCCGCCAGCCGCACCTCGTCGCTCTCGGCGCCGGCGAGCGCGGCGGTGCCCCAGAACGGGTGCACGGAGATGCCGGGGCTGGCGGCCGGGACCAGCGCCACGGCCAACTGCGGTCCGCTGTCGGTGTCCAGCGCCACCGAGGCGGTCAGCAGGTCCATCGAGGCGGACAGGCTGCAGGGCTTCTTGGACCCGTTGAGGACCACGTCCTCGCCGTCCTGCCGGGCCGTGATGGCGGAGGCCAGGATCGACTGCCCCGACCTGCCCTCGGCGAATCCGGAGGCCATCAGCAGCCGCTGGTCGGCGACGGCCTCCAGCAGCATCCACTCCAGGCCCTTGGTCGCCTCGTACGCCTGGATCAGGCCCGCGACCGAGAAGTGGTGCATGGTGGTGGCCACCGCCAGCGAGGGGCTGCGCGAGGCCACCGCCCGCTGCAGCCGGACGGCCTGCACGGCGCCCGCGCCCAGCCCGTGGTGCTCCGCGGGCACCACCAAGCCGGGGCCGCCCGCCTCCTTGAAGAGGGTCAGGGCGGGACCCTGCGGCCGTTCGCGCTCCTTCAGCGGGAGGGCGGCCAGCCGCTCGTCCAGTCCGGGCAGGAACGTCTCCAGGATCTCGCGCTCGGGTTCAAGAAACCGCATCGCCGCCTCCTTCGGGTCCGGGCCGGGGCTTGCCCGCGAGCGTGGTGTCGATCCATCGGCCGATCTCGCCGGCGACCGGACCGGGCCGGGTGGCCCAGCCGGTGTGGCCGAGCGGTTCGGCGTGGTGCCGGCGGGACACCTCGGCGCGCGGCATCAGCGCGCACAGGGCGTCCACCGCGCCGGGCGGGGCCAGCCGGTCGTCGCCGACCGACACCGCCAGCACGGGCAGCCGCAGGTCCGCGATCCCCCGCTCGTAGTCGGTGTCGGCGCCGGCCGGGCGGAACCGGCCGGTGCGGGCCATCCGGGCCCAGTCCGCGACCAGCACCCGGGACTGCCGCCCGGCGAAGCCCAGCAGGTCGCCGGGCCAGTAGCCGCGCAGCCGGGCGACGCCCGCCATCGCTCCGGTGCCCAGCAGCGGGATCAGCGCGGTCAGCCCCGGGTAGCTGCGGAAGTGCGGGGTACCCGAGGCGACCAGCAGGATCCCGGACAGCCCGGCCGGGTTCCCGGCCGCGTACATCAGGCCGAGCTGGCCGCCGATGCTGTGGCCCAGCAGGAACACCGGGCTGCCCGGCGCGCGCCCGCGCAGGGCGTCGAACACGGCGGGGTAGTCGACGGTGGCGAGCTCGTGGTAGCCGTACCGGGCCGAGGAGTCCGGCCGGGGGCGGCTGTCGCCCTGCCCGCGCAGGTCCACGGCCGCCACGCCCAGTCCGTGCCCGGCCAGCGCCCCGGCGAAGCGCCGGTAGAACCGGGCCGGCACACCGAGTGCGGGCCAGAGGACCACCAGCGGGGCTCCGGCCGGACCCGGCCAGTGGAGCACCGCCAGTTCCGCTCCGTCCGGCAGTGCCACCGTCAGCCGCTCGGCCGGGCCGTCCGCCGCCGCCGGCCCCGGCGGACCGCTCACTCGCCGATCCCCATGTAGGCCAGGCGGGCGGTCTGGGTCCGGGCGGACCACTCCAGCGCGGTGCCGATCCGCTCGTCGACGGTGCTGTCCAGCAGGCGGCGGCCCGGCCAGATCTCGTAGTCGCCGACCAGGTCGGCGATCTGCTGGACGCCCTCCTGGAACAGCTCCTCCCGGCGCTGCAGCACGGCGAAAGCCGGCAGCGTGGCCCACAGCTCGTTGCCCCGCCGGAGCACCTCCGCCAGGTGGCCCCGCAGCGAGGGGTCCCGCTCCAGGTGCCGCTTGACGATCTCGCTGCCGACGGTCAGGTGCCGGATCTCGTCGATGCCCGCGCCCCGCTCCACGCTGGCCGCCGCGGGGTCGACGACCTTCCACTTGTGCTCGCTGAGTTCGCCGGTGGGCGCCAGGACGCCCTCGACCAGGATGGTCAGCACCGCCACGCCGGAGACGAACGGGTGCGGCCCGTCCATCACCTCCAGGCCGAACTCCTCCAGCGGGTCCAGCACGTTGCTCCGGTGCTCGCCCGCGTACTTCTCGACCACGTCGTCGAGTTCCGCCGCGGGGACGCCGACCTCCAGCATGTGGGCGCGGAACGCCTGGGCGTGCCGGGCCTCGTCGATCAGCTGGGTGGCGTAGAACTCCATGGACTTGACGTCGGGGGCGTTCTGCACCAGGGAGGTGATGGCCCGGGCGGCCTTGTCCTCGGCGATCGAGCGGAAGGAGAACTCGGAGAGCAGCGCGTCGCGCAGCGGTCCGGGGCGGCGCATGTGCTCGGGTGTCACGGCCTCCGGCCGGTGGCCGTTGACCAGCCCCCGGAGGGTGCCCTGGGCGACGTTGGCGATCCAGTAGTCGAGGTCGCACCGCTCGGGGCTGAGCCGCAGTTCCCGGGCTCCCGCCAGCACGTCGGGGGCGAGGTCCCAGTCGGTCTCGGGTGCGCCGGCGGGGTGCTCTTGCGTCGTCATCCTGTGGTCCTCGTGGTCGTCGGTCAGATGGCGTTGGTGATGCGGAACAGCTGCCAGAGGGAGGACGGCCGGGGTCCGCCCCAAAAGGCCACGTACTCGGGCTCGATCACCTGCGGCGCCCACTTGAGCTTGAACGCCTGCTGGGACCGGGCCGGGTAGACGAAGCTGCCCCGCTCGGCGATCAGCGGCACCATGCGGGCGAGCAGCGGGCTGGCGTTGGCCGGCTCGGTGCCGAGCCCGGCGAACGGGGTCAGCCCCAGGTGGAGCCAGCCCGCCCCCTCCTCGGTGAACGCCTGCAGGGCGGTGTGGTTGATCAGTTCGATGGTGCCGACCGAGGCCTGCGGGGTGCGCCTGGTCAGGTCGTACAGCCACCCCGGGCGGGTGCCGTAGGAGGGCGAGTAGGAGATGTAGCCGATCACGGCCCCGTCCCGCTCGGCCACGAACAGCCGCCGGTGCGGGATGCCGCGGCCGGTGCGTTCGCCCACCAGGAAGGTCATCCGCTTGACGTGCCAGCCCTTGTCGCGCAGCCAGCTGCGGTCGATCTCGTCGAGTTCCGCCGGCGGGTCGGCGGCGGGCACCTCGCGGACCGTGACGCCCTCGCGGCCGGCCCTGGCCATGTTCTGCCGGATCTTGGCCAGCGGCTTGCCCTTCAGCGTGAACCGGGTCAGGTCGATGCTGTAGGAGCTGCCCAACTGGTTGACCGTCCACTCCGGTCCGGCGAACAGGTCCAGGTCCGCGGCCCGGACCTGGGCGGCCACCAGGCGCTGCCGGGCGCCGACCACCCGCTGCCGGAACTCGGCCAGCAGCGCGGCCCGGTGCTCGGCCGGCGCGAACGGCCCGCCGAAGGTGAACACGGTGCCCCCGCGCCGCCGGTAGGCGATGACGCCCGGCACGGACGGGGTGCTGAAGTGCTCCACGCCGTCGTTGTAGGCGAGGAACCCGCTCGGGTGGTCGGCGTAGGCGGCGATGCTCGCCAGCGCGTCGAGCTGAACGGCCGTCATACGGCTTGCACCTCCGCCTGCCGCGCGATGCGGAAGGCCTTCTGCCGGCCGGTCTCGAAGTGCTCGAAGGGCTCGTCCACCGGCTTGGCGTAGTTGCCCAGCAGGCCGCGGTCGCCGAACAGGTGCAGCGGGACGACCAGCAGGGCCCACTCCGGACCCACCAGCCAGGCCCAGAGCAGGATCACCACGCCGGCCGACAGCCAGGTGTGCATGACGTTGTACAGCAGGTGGAAGACCGGGTGGATCCGCCCGTCCTCGGAGAGGCTGTAGGCGATCAGGCCCGGCAGGTAGCCGATCACGTCGATGTAGGCGAACAGCAGGATCGCCGGGCCCCAGCGCACCTCGCCGATGTGCCAGAGGAAGGCGACGGCGGCCACCACCAGGGCGCCCAGGTACTCCGCCCGGGTGGTGCGGTAGTTCTGCCGGTGCCCGAAGGCTTGCTCCGCGCTCATGGTTTCCCTCCGATGCTCGGGCGGTCAGGCCGCGGCGTAGACGTGGTACCGGTTCTGGATCATGCGGCGGATGGAGGCCCGCCAGGCGTTCTCGGTGGCCCGGACGTCCGCCGCGGACTCGCAGCCGGGGATCTCGGTCAGCGAACTGGGGATCGGGTGTTCGTGGAAGAGCACGGCGGACATGTCCAGCAGCCGGTCGAGCCGGGTCTTCGCCCAGGTCGGCACCACGTCGAAGAACGCGGGGCGGACCAGCCGCTCCACGATGTCCGGGGCGAGCACCCGCAGCGGGTTGACGGTGATGCCCTGGGCGGCGGCCTCCTCGATGATCACCTCGGTCAGCCGGTGCGAGGTGAGCGCGTGGGGGCCGCTGCTGATCCAGTACTCGCCCTCCCGGACGTCCCGGTCGAGCAGCGTCACGATCGCCCTGGCCACCAGGTCCTGCGGGACGAAGTCCACGTAGCCGGTGGGGTCGCTGGGGACGAACGGCAGCCGGTTGCGCAGCACGTTGTGGGCGAAGGTGTGCAGGCCCTGCGTCTCGGAGATCTCCCCGGTGGCCGAGTCCCCGATGATGATCGACGGCCGGACGATCACGGCCTGCGCGCCGCTCTCCCGGACGATCCGCTCGCCGGCCAGCTTGGAGGTCACGTACAGCGAGGGGCTGCTGCCGGCCCGGCCGGCCTGCTCCCCGCCCGCCACCCGGATCTCCTCCGCCCGGGCGACGTACGCCGTGCTGACGTGGACCAGGGGTGCGTCCGCGTCGACGGCGAACCGCGACATCCCCTGGGCGCCCCGCACGTTGAGGGTCTCCATCTCCTCCGCGGTGCTGCTGAACTTCACCATGCCCGCGGCGTGGATCACCGCGTCCACCTCGGCGCAGAGTTCGCGGTAGGCGTCTTCGCCCAGCCCGAGCAGGGGCTGGGAGACGTCGCCGTACACCACCGCGTCGCAGTCGGCGGGGGCTTTGCGATGGGCCAGGGCGATGACCCGGTGGTGGCGCAACTGCGGTACCAGCGCGGTGCCGAGGACTCCGGAGCCGCCGGTGAGCAGGACGGTCTTCGTCGGGTTCGCCGACTTCCTTGACGTAGCCATGTGCGTGGTCCCCCGAATGCTGTCGGGTCGACTGGACAGGACGGTCTCAGAACTTCTTCGCCATGGCCGACAGCGCCCCGTCCACTGCTTCCAGCAGCCGGGCCTCCTCGTCGGCGGTGGTCACGGCGGGCGGGGTGAGCCGCACCACCGGGTGCGCGTTGAGCGAGTGGTTGACCACCAGGTGGCGGTCGATCAGCTCCAGCAGCAGCTCGCCGGCCTGGCTGGCGTCGACGAGCTCGATCCCGATCAGCAGGCCGGCGCCGCGCACCTCGCGGACCAGGTGCGGGGCCCGGTCGGCGGCGATCGCGCGCAGGGCCGCCAGCAGCCGGGCTCCGGTCTTGGCGGCCCGGTCGACCAGCTGCTCGTCGCGGATCACCTCGACGGTGGCCTGGGCGGCCGCCATCGCGATCGGTGCGCCCGCGTAGGTGGAGGTGTGCAGGAAGGGGTCGGAGTCGAAGGGCGCGAACGCCTCCTCGGTGGCCAGCGCGGCCGACACCGGGACCACGCCCCCGGAGAGCGCCTTGCCGATCAGCAGGACGTCCGGCCGGACCTCCTCGAGGTCGCAGCCCCACCAGGCGCCCAGCCGGCCCAGTCCGGTCATCACCTCGTCGACCACCAGGAAGGCGCCGTGCGCCCGGCACAGGGCCGCCACGCCCTGGAGGTAGCCGGGCGGCGGCAGGATGACGCCGGCCTCGCTCTGCACCGGTTCGAGCACCACGCAGGCCTCGCCGCCGGCCGCCCCGAGGGCCGCGGCCAGCGCCACGGTGTCACCGAACGGGACGTGCGCCACATCGGGCAGCAGCGGCCGGAACGGGTCCTGGTAGAAGGACTTCGCGGTCAGCGAGAGCGCGCCGATGGTCTTTCCGTGGTAGCCGTTCTCCATCGAGATCAGCCGGCGCTTGCCGTGTGCCCGGGCCAGTTTGACGGCCGTTTCGGTGGCCTCGGTGCCGGAGCCGGAGAAGTGCACCCGGTCGAGCCCGGCCGGCGCGACCGAGGTCAGTGCCCGGGCGGCGAGCCCGACGGCGGGATCGAGGAAGAGGCGGGTGGAGAGGGCCTGCGTCTCCAGCTGCCGCCGCACCGCCGCGACGATGCGGGGGTGCCCGGCTCCGGTGAAGAAGACCCCGTAGCCACCGCAGTTGAGGAATTCCCGGCCGTCGGTGGTGCGGACCAGGCTGCCCGAGGCGGACTGCTCGACCAGACTGCCGAACATCGCGGCGAGTTGACTGCGGCCCTTGCTCAGGTGTGCGCGGTGCAGGGCGATGGCCTCGTCGGCGGAGCTGCCGCCGGCTAACGCGGATTCAGTCATTCGGTACGTCTTCTCCAGGAGGGCGGCTTGTTCTCTTCGCCGCGCGCGGACGGGGACTCACTCTCGCTCCAGTGCGTTCTTGAGCCTGGCCAGCGTGGCGCGCATGCCCGCCCGGTTGGCCGCGGGACGGCGCTTCGGCGGGGTGCCCGTGAAGACCAGGCCGAGCAGTTTGGCGACCGGTGCACTGCGGCCGGACCGCAGGTCCTCCCAGTACTCGGTCACCCGGCAGCCGTCCTCCCGGTCCTCGAAGCGGTAGCCCCAGAGCGCCACCGGCATGCCGAAGGTGCTCACGCTGAAGGCGAACTCGCGCGCCTCCTCGGCGCGCACGACGGTGCAGGTGGTGAACCAGAGCCACAGCCGTCTGCGGTTCCACCCGACGAACCGCGTCCCCGCCTCGAACCGCCGGCTGCGGGACCACACGGCCACGCACTCGGGGCTCCACTCGCCCATGCGCCGGACGTCGCTCACGGCGCGGTAGGCCGACTCCGCGGAAGCCGTGACGAGCACGTCCTCCTCGACTCGCGGCGGGTGTTCCATCAATGCTCCGAAACGTGTAGGAGATGTCGTTCCCGAATCGGAAATCAACCTGATCTGTTCACCGAGTTGCTGCTCATGCGGGCGCTGCCAGTCTGTGCGGCCGGTGCTGCAGGGAAAATCCGGATGCGCTGCGCGAGCTGTTGGTCCAGAGTCTGGACAGGGGTGGATTGGCTCTTGTGACGCGAGCTCGGAGCCAACTTTAGCCAGCGTGATCGCCTCAGCAAGTGGCTATTCCGCCAACATCGCGGAGCCCGACGGCCGATGTTTATTCTCCGGGCGGCGGGTGGAATGCGACGGCCGCACGCCGCGTGAAACGGGACCCACCGGAGTAAATCCGCCCCATCCCGCATTCAGCCGGTCCTCCCCGGCCGCCGGCAGGTCTCGGCAGGAGGGACCGGCTCCCCTGCCGGCGCGGCCGAGATCCGTCGACGGCCAGAGCGGAAGGAGGCCGGCGCCGGGGGGCGGGGGTGGCGCGGTCGGAGGCGAGGAGGGTGCCCCCGCGGGGCCGGGCGGCGGGACATCGGGCGGCGGCCCCGCGGGTAGTCTGCGGCCATGGACGCCCATGACTCCCTGCTCGAACTCATCGGCAACACCCCGCTGGTGCGGCTGCGGGCCCCGGGCGGCGGGGACGGTGCCCCCGTCTACGCCAAGCTCGAGTACCTGAGCGCGGGCGGCAGCGTGAAGGACCGGATCGGCCTGCGGATGATCGAGGAGGCCGAGCGCTCCGGCGCGCTGCGGCCCGGCGGCACCGTGGTCGAGGCCACCTCGGGCAACACCGGGGCCGGGCTGGCCATGGTGGCCGCGGCCAAGGGCTACCGGGCGGTCGTGGTGCTGCCGGACAAGAGCAGCGCGGAGAAGATCGCCACCCTGCGCGCCTACGGCGCCGAGGTGGTGGTCCGGCCCGGCGGGCTGCCGCAGCACGACCCGGAGCACGTGGTCAACGTCGCCGAGCGGATCGCCGCCGGGACGCCCGGCGGCTGGTTCGCCGGCCAGTACGGCAACCCGGCCAACCCCGAGGCGCACTACCTGACCACCGGGCCCGAGATCTGGCGGCAGACCGACGGGCGGGTGACCCACCTGGTCTCCTGCGTGGGCACCGGCGGCACGATCAGCGGCACCGGCCGCTTCCTCAAGGAGAGCAGCGGCGGCCGGGTCCGGGTGATCGGCGCCGACCCGACGGCCTCGGTCTACTCCGGCGGCGACGGGCGCCCCTACTTCGTCGAGGCGGCCGGCCGGTTCCGCCACCCCGAGACGGCCGAGGACGTCTGGCCGGACTCCTACCACCAGGAGGTGGTGGACCAGCTGCTGCCGGTCCCCGACCGGGAGGCGCTGCACACCATCCGCCGGCTGGCCCGCGAGGAGGGGCTGCTGGTCGGCGGCTCCTCGGGCACGGCGGTGGCGGCGGCCCTGCGGGTGGCGGCGGGGCTGGGCCCGCAGGAGCTGGTGGTGGTGATCCTGCCGGACTCGGGGCGGCAGTACCTCTCCAAGTACTTCAACGACGAGTGGATGCTGCAGCACGGCTTCCTGGACGGCGACCCGGCCGCGCCCCGGGTCGGCGACGCGGTGCCCGCCGCCGAGCGCGAGCGGCCGCTGCCGTACCTGCACCACCGGGCGACGGTCGCGCAGGCGCTGGCGGCACTGCGCGAGCGGGCCGCGGCCGGGGCCGCGCCGGTGCTGCCGGCCGGGCCCGCGCCGGTCGCGCCCGGGCGCCAGCCGACCGTGCCGGAGCTGGCCGGGACCGCCACCCTCGACCGGCTGGCCGCGGCCGCCCCGGCGGACCCGCTCGCCGACCACCTCGACCCGCCGCTGCCGCGCCTCGGCACCGGCCGGGACGCGGCCGCCGCACTGGCCGAACTCGAGGACTCGGGCGCACCGTTGGCGGTCGTCGTGCACGACGGCCACGGCGTGGCGCTGATCGGCCCCGACGGGCTGCGCACCCTGCTCGCCCCGAACGCGGGGAATGCCCCCGGATCTTCCGGACGTTGACGTCCTCGTGACCACAGCGACACCCGCGCTCCGCCTCTCGGTGCTGGACCGCTCCCGCATCCGCCAGGGGGAGCCGCCGGCCCAGGCGCTGCGCGACACGGTGGCCTTCGCCCGCGAGGCGGAGCGGCTCGGCTACCACCGCTTCTGGGTGGCCGAGCACCACGGCGTTCCGGGCGTGGCCGGGTCGGCGCCCACCGTGCTCGCCGCCGCCGTGGCGGCGGCGACCACACGGATCCGGATCGGCACCGGCGGCGTGATGCTGCCCAACCACCAGCCGATGGTGGTCGCCGAGCAGTTCGGCGTGCTGGCCTCCCTCTTCCCGGACCGGATCGACATGGGCCTGGGCCGCTCGGTGGCCTTCACCGACGGCGTCCGCCGCGCGCTCGGCCGCGAGAAGGACGCCGCTGACCACTTCCCCGAGCAACTGGCCGAACTGCTCGGCTACTTCGCCCCACCCCCGGACTCCCGCCCCGAGGTGCACGCCCGCCCGGCCGAGGGCCTGCGGGTCCCGGCCTTCGTGCTGGCCACCGGCTCCGGCGCGGACCTCGCGGCCGAGGCCGGCCTGCCCCTGGTGATCGGCGGCCCGCACGGCCCCGACGCCCTGCTCGCCGCCGTCGACCGCTACCGCAGCCGCTTCCGCCCCTCCGCCCAGTCCGCCGCCCCGTACGTGGTGCTGGCCGGCAACATCGCGGTCGCCCCCACCCCCGAGGCCGCCCACGACCTCCTGGTCTCCGAGGCCTGGTCCACGGCCTACGCCCGCACCCACGGCGAGTTCCCCCCGCTCACCCCCACCGCCGAGGTCCTCGCCCGCCCGATGACCCCCCGCGAGCGCACCGCCTACGACCAGGCCCTCACCGGCCACCTCTGGGGCCCGCCGGACCGGGTCGTCGCCGACCTCCGCACCCTGCTCGCCCGCACCGGCGCCGACGAGTACCTGGTCACCACCCACAGCCACGACCGCGCCGCCCTGCTCACCTCCTACCGCCTGCTGGCCGAGGCGGCGGGGCTGACACCGGCGCCTGAGTAGGCCGAGCTGGTCCCTAGGATTCAGCCATGACCCAGGAGACCCTCGGCAGGATCCTCGGCTCGGTGGCCAAGCGGATGCACGCCGACTTCGAGCAGTCCCAGAACTTCAAGCACAATGGCGAGAAGGGCACCTCGCGCGAGACTCTGGTGCGTGACTTCCTCGCCGGCTACCTGCCCTCCCACGTCGAGGCGATTCACAACGCGGAGATCATCGCGGCCACCGGGAGCGTGTCCCCGCAGTGCGACATCGTCATCGTCGATCGCGGGGCGCCGCCTTTCACCATGCTCGAGGGGTACCGGATCATTCCCAACGAATGCCTCTACGGTGTCATCGAGGTCAAGTCCTCGCTGGATTCCGCGGCACTCGTGGATGCCTGCGAGAAGATCGCGAAGGTGCGCAAACTCCGGAAGACCGCCTACCGCCCGGTCCCCGGCCTCATCCCCCGTACCGCCCAGGCCTACGGTCGGACGTATGACCACTTCCCGACCTCCGGCATCGTTTTCGCCTTCGGCGGCAATCAGTTGGAGACACTCGGCACTCGTCTGATGGAGTGGTGCCGAGGTCGCGACCCTGAGGAGTGGCCGGACAGCGTCTGGGTCCTGGGCAAGGGCCACCTCCAGTGGTGGGACCCGCGCGCCAGGAGGCTCCTGCGGTCGCCCACCGCGGGGGCAACCCTGATGCAGGTCGATGCACTACCGGGGCACGACATCCTGCTCCCGCTGGTCCTGCACCTGAACCTCCACTTCTCCGATGCCTGGATGGATCCGCTCGACCTGTTCCCCTATTCGGCGGCCACCAGCCTGGGTGCGTTGCAGAACCAATGGAGTTTCTGACGCTCGTGGCACTGCAGCGGCAGCATCAGGGGCGGTGCCAGGGTGCGTCGGGGACGCCGTCTCCCGTGAATCCGCCGTCGGGCAGCTGGTGAACTACGCGCACTCCGTATCGATTCAGTAGTTCACTCAGGTCCTGATGAGGGTCAGCCGGCAGCAGGATCGCCAGCTGAGGCTCTTCAGGGTGCTCAGGAGTGCTGACGTGGCGTCCGTAGTCCAGTAGTTGCCCGAGCCCCATCCGTATGTCCTCGCGCGAGGTGGAACCCTTGGCTTCGTACAGCACGTGGGCCGTGGCGTCGTAGAGGTCGGTGCGGAGGGTGGAGGTCTGTCCCGCCACCTTGATCTGGAAGGCACCGGTCCGGCGACCAGCAGCCTCCAGGTGCTCGCGGAAGGCTTGGGTCAGTTCGGCCTCGCGCCGGACCACCACATTGGCGGCCGTCGCGGCCCGGTGACTCATCTTGGTCACGAAGGCTTCCGACACAACGAAGGTGCCGCTGGTTTCCGGATGCGGGTCGACAGCACGCCCGGTCCTCTTCTTACTGGCGCGGCGCTTCGGGCGGCCCAGGGCACCGCTGGTCGCCGGCTCGCTCTCGAACATCTCCGTGGTGACCATGCCCTGCATGGGCACCAGCGTCGCCGTCGTCCGCTCCGCAACCGGCACCTGTGCTTCTGCCTGGCGGACCACCTCGCCATCGGGCCGGAGCCGGAAGATGATGACCTGCCGCCGGGTGCCCGCCGCGTCGGGCACCTCCCGCCACTCGTAGGGCCGCTCAGCGTCCAGCGTGAACGGTCCGAGGTACTTGTGGGGCTTGGGACCTCGCTTGGGCGGCTGCCCGTCCAGTTCGAAGACCCGGAGGGTCCGACCTTGCTGAACGTGCTGGAGGATCGCTCGGTTGCCGGTTCCCTCGAAGGTCTGGTCGCCCTGGAGTCCTGCACCCGTGTACTCGAAGATCGGACCCAAGTCGTCCTCTTCGGCGAGCCAGCCGTCGTGGTAGCCGACCTTCTTGCCGACGGACGGGTCGGAGAAGAGATTGACGTTCTTCTTCACTACGGCAGGGCAGATTCCGCCTTGCGTACTTCCCCCGAAGAACGCCGCTATCTCGGCGCGCGTGCGAACGTCTCCGGGCTCGATGGGAGCAGGACCAGTCGTCATGCGATCAGACTTTAGGCGATCCATCAGACAATCACTTTGACTGCTCGGAGGTCAGCTCCGGCAGGCCGCCGCACGATAGCGTGGGCCGCCGAGCGAGCCGTCGAGGGGCGGCGCCGCCGCCGAGCACAGGGGGTACCGCGGATGTCCGACGAGTTGCTGCTCGCCAAGATCGGCCACGGCTTCGAGCATCTGGACGCCGACGGCGACGGGCTGCTGACCGAGCGGGACCACATCGCGATGGGTGAGTCGGTGGCCCGCTCGCTCGGGCATCCGCTGGGGTCGGAGCCGGCCGAGCGGATCATCGCGGCCTACCTGGCGGTCTGGCACGGGCTGCATCTGGCGGCGCTGCCGGCCGGGACCACCGGGATCACCCGGGAGCAGTTCACGGCGTCCACCGCGGGGCTGGCCGACGACCCGGTGGCGGCCCGGCAGGTGCTGGGGGCGCTGGCCGGGGCGTTCCTGTCGGTCGCCGACACGGACGGGAGCGGCGCGGTGGATCCGGAGGAGTTCTACGTCTTCCAGCGCGGCCACTTCCCGGGGCTGACCCGGGAGGCCGCCGATGCCGCGTTCGGGCGGCTGGACCGCAACGGCGACGGGCTGCTCTCCGGCGACGAGTTCCACGGCGCGATCCTGGAGTACTGGACCAGCCGCGACCCGGCCGCGCCCGGCAACTGGTGGACCGGGCGCTCCTTCGAGTAGCCGCCAGGCCCCCGCCCCGCGTGAGCGGGGCGGGGGCCTGGCGCACCGTCAGCCGCGCGGTGCGTAGCCCACCGGGCGGCTGGTGAAGGTGCCGCGCCCCTGGGTGCGGCCGCGCAGCCGCGAGGCGTAGCCGAAGAGCTCCGCCAGCGGTACGACGGCCGTCACCACGGCGGTGCCGGAGCGCCCGGCCTGGCCGAGGATCCGGCCCCGCCGCGCCGCCAGGTCGCCGAGCACGCCGCCGACCGCCTCCTGCGGCACCGTGACGGTGACCTCGACGACCGGCTCCAGCAGCGCCATGGTGCAGCGCCGCAGCGCCTCCCGCAGGCCCAGCCGCGCGGCCGTGCGGAAGGCAAGCTCGGAGGAGTCCTTCGGGTGGGTCGCCCCGTCGGTGAGCACCACCCGCAGGCCGGTCACCAGGTGGCCGCCGAGCGGGCCGCCGTCCCGCAGCGCGTCGCGGCAGCCGGCCTCGACCGCCCGGACATACTCCTGCGGCACGCGTCCGCCGACCACCGTACTGGCGAACTCGAAGCCCTCCACCTCCTCGATCGGCAGCACGTCCAGCACCAGGTGGGCGAACTGCCCGGCGCCGCCGTCCTGCTTGACGTGGCGGTGGACCAGCCCGGTCACCCCGCCGACCACCGTTTCGCGCAGCGCCACCTGCGGTCGGCCCGTGGCGACGGCGCTGCCGAGGGCCTGGCGGACCTTCTCCACCGCGACCTCCAGGTGCAGTTCGCCCATCCCGGAGAGCAGGGTCTGCCCGGTCTCCGGGTCGGTGCGGACCACCAGCGACGGGTCCTCCTCGACCAGCCGCGCCAGCGCCGCCGACAGCCGGTCGGTGTCGGTGCCGCGCCCGGCCTCGACCGCGACCGAGACCACCGGCTCGGCACGGCCGGCCGGTTCGAGCACCAGCGGCGCCGCCGGGACGGTCAGGGTGCTGCCGGCCCGGGCCGCCTTGACCCCGATCACCGCGACGATGTCGCCGGCCACCGCCTGCTCCACCTCCTCGTGGCGGTCGGCCTGCACCCGCAGGATCCGGCTGATCCGCTCGCCCCGCCCGCTGCCCGCGTCCAGCACCGACTCGCCCTTGCGGACGGTGCCGGAGTAGACCCGCAGGTAGGTCAGCCGCCCGGTGGCGGTGGAGCCGACCTTGAACACCAGCCCCGCGAACGGCGCCGCCGGGTCGGCGGGCCGCTGCTGCTCGGCACCGTCCAGCGTGCCGCGCACCGGCGGCAGGTCGGCCGGCGCGGGCAGGTAGGCGGCCACCGCGTCGAGCAGCGGCTCGATGCCGCGGTTGCGGTAGGCCGAGCCACAGAGCACCACCAGGCCCGCACCCGTGCGGGTGAGCTCGCGCAGGGCGGTGCGCAGCGTCGCCGCGCCGAGGGTGCCGGTCGCGCAGTACTCCTCCAGCGCCTCCGGGTGCAGTTCGGCCACCGCCTCGGCGAGCCCGCGCCGGCGCTCCCGGGCCTCCGTCAGCAGGTCTTCGGGGACCTCCCGTTCGACCAGGCCGGCCTCGCCGCCGGGCCAGACCAGGGCCCGCATCGCGAGCAGGTCGACCACGCCGGTGAAGCCGTCCTCACGGCCGATCGGCAGCTGGACCACCAGCGGGACCGGGTGCAGCCGCTCGCGGATCGAGGCGACCGCCGGGTCCAGCTCGGCGCCGGCCCGGTCCAGCTTGTTGACGAAGGCGATCCGCGGCACGCCGTGCCGGTCGGCCTGGCGCCAGACGCTCTCGCTCTGCGGTTCGACCCCGGCCACGGCGTCGAAGACCGCGACGGCGCCGTCCAGCACCCGCAGCGAGCGCTCGACCTCGTCGGCGAAGTCCACGTGGCCGGGCGTGTCGATCAGGTTGATCCGGTGGCCGGCCCAGTCGCAGCTGACCGCGGCGGCGAAGATGGTGATGCCGCGGTCGCGCTCCTGCGGGTCGAAGTCGGTGACGGTGGTGCCGTCGTGGACCTCGCCGCGCTTGTGGGTGGCGCCGGTGGTGAAGAGGATCCGCTCGGTGACGGTGGTCTTTCCGGCGTCGACGTGGGCCAGGATGCCCAGGTTGCGGACGGCGGTGAGGACGGGGGTGGGAGTGCTGCGCACGACCGTGCCTTTCAGGCGGTGGTCCGGAAGGGGGCGGCGCGATGCGTGGGGCGGGGACGCCCGCGGGCGTGGGTCAGCCCCTGCGGTGCCGGGCGCGCAGCCGGCACCGGGCGGCCGGGGACACCAGGATCACCTCGAACCGGGCGCGGGGGGACGGCACGGCGGCGATGGCGCGCATGGCTGGTCCCCCTTCCGGCGGCTCGGTCGTCACGCGCCCGCCCTTGGTGGCGGCGCGTCCTCGGTGGCGAGGGTAGTGCGGTGGGTGCGGCGGGCGGTACCGGTTTTCGCGGACGGTCCGTCAGCTGGGCGGGGCGGGGCGGACGGGCGGGGGCGACCGGCCCGCCGCCCGTCCGATCGGGTCATCCGCGGCTCGGAGGAAGTCGTACTCGAGACGGACTTTGACGGTCACTCAGTGATCGTCGCCGGCGGTCGTCGCGGCGGTCGGGGAACCCGTTCGCCGCCCTCCGCGTCAGAGCCGCGACCGGCGCCCGCAGCGGGCGCCACGAACGGAACGGGGTGGGCAGGATGCGGATCCGACGGACCGGTCTGGCGGCGGGGGCCGGGCTGCTGGCGGCGGTGCTGGCGACGACGCTGGCGGGGTGCGGCACTACCGGCACGTCCGGCACCGGGATGCTGGAGGCGGCGGCCGCCGCCCCGGAGGCGGCACCGACCGACGCCGAGCTGACCGCCACCTCGGCCGGCACCGAGCAGTTCGGCGTGGACCTCTACCTGGCGCTGGCCCAGCAGCAGAACCTCGCCCTCTCGCCGGCGGGTCTGGCGGCCGTGCTGGGCATGCTGGTGCCCGGCGCGCGCGGCGCCACCCAGCAGGAGCTGACCGCGGCGCTGCACACCGCGCTGCCGGCCGACCGCTACGCGATGGCACTCGGCGCGCTGGGCGCCGCCGGCCGCAAGACCGGGAAGGGCGTGACGCTGAAGCAGGCGGACACCGTCTGGGCCCAGCGCGGCTACCCGGTGGGCCAGGACTACCTGGCGCTGCTCTCCGCCGCCTTCCGCACGGGCGTGCGGACCACCGACTTCGCCAAGGACCCGGACGGCGCCCGCAAGGCCGTCAACCAACTGGTCGAGCAGCAGACCGGCGGGCTGGTCAAGGACCTGTTCGCGCCCGGCCAGCTGAGCGCCGACACCGTGCTGGCGCTCACCGACGCGCTCTACCTCAAGGCCGACTGGGCCCAACCGTTCGAGCCGAAGGACACCGCCGACGCCGACTTCCACCGGCTGGACGGCAGCACGGACACCGTCCGGATGATGCACCAGACCACCGCCCTCCGGTACGCCGAGGGCAGCGGCGGTATCACCGGGCAGCCCTGGCAGGCGGTGGAACTGCCGTACGTGGGGAACGGCCTGGCGATGGACCTGGTGGTGCCGGCGCAGGGCGGGTTCGACGCCTTCCGCAAGGCGCTGACCGGCCCGGCGCTGGACCGGATCCTGGGCTCGCTGGCGCCCTCCGACGTGACGCTGGCGCTGCCCCGGTTCACGGTGCAGAGCGGCGAGCAGCTGAACCAGGTGCTGACCGGGCTCGGGGTGCGCACCGCCTTCGGCTCGGGCGCGGACTTCAGCGGGATGGTGACGCCGGGCAGCGTCTCGTCGCCGCAGCTCGGCGCGGTGGTGCAGAAGGCCTCGGTGACGGTGGACGAGACGGGCACCACGGCGGCGGCCGGCAGCGGGGGCGGGATGGTGGCCACCGCGGCGGCGCCGCCGCGCGACGTCCGGGAGCTGACGGTGGACCGGCCGTTCCTCTACCTGATCCGGGACACCGCCACGGGGCAGCCGCTCTTCCTGGGGCAGGTGACGGACCCCAAGGGGTGAGGCGGTCCGGGGAGGTCCCGACGCACGGGTAATCCGACTGATTGTCAGTCTATTTCGGAGAATCGAAACAACCTTGACGGCATTTCAGTTCGTGCACTAATCTTGCGGATAGCCGATTGGTTGCGCTTTCTTACGATTTGTCGGACTAATCAGGGGGACGTCGATGAATTCACCCGAGAAGTCGGTTCACCCGGGCGCCGCGGAGAGCACCGGCACCTCCCTGGCGCTGGTTTCCGCCCGCCTGATCGACGGGACGGGGGCCCCGCCGCTCGCCGACCACGACCTGCTCATCAGCGACGGGCTGATCCGCCGGATCGGCCCCACCGGCACCCTCGGCCTGCCCCCGGAGGCCACCCGCATCCCCTGCGCGGGCCTCACCGTGCTCCCCGGCCTGATCGATTCGCACACCCACATCGAGCAGCGGATCCCGGCCGTGCTCGCCGATTTCCTGCGCGACGGCGTCACCAGCATCGGCAACACCGGCTGCGGCCCCCAGCTGATCGATCCGCTGCACCGGGCCGGCCGCGATCCGGCCGCGGCCCACGCCTTCGTCGCCGGCCCCGCGATCACCGCCCCCGGCGGCTACCCGGTTATCCGGGGCGACGGCTCCGCCGCCCGCGGCGTCCGCACCGGGGCCGAGGCGGTCGCCGCCGTCGACGACCTGGCCGCCCGCGGCGTCGACTTCATCAAACTGACCCAGGAGTCCTTCGACTTCGACTACCGCAGACCCGGCCACCTGCCGGTGCTCGCCCCCGCGCTGATCGCCGCCGTGGCCCGCCGGGCCCGCGAGCACGGCCTGCCGGTCCGCTCGCACGTCCACCACGTCGACCAGCTCGACGTGGCGCTGGACGCCGGCGTCACCAGCGTCGAGCACCTGCTCTTCCCGCTCCCGCCCGAGACGGGGTACCTGGAGCTGCAGCGCGCCGGGCGGCTGCGCACCGACGCGCTGCCCGAGCTGGAGCGCCGGATCGACCGGATGGTCGAGGCCGGGGTCCGGCTGGTGCCCACCGTGGGAAACGAACTCACCGGCATCCGGCTCGGCCTGCCCGAGCTGCCCGCCGCGGCGCTGCAGGAGATCGAGCAGCTGATGGTCGGCGTGCTGGCCCGGTTCATCGCGGCCGGCGGGCAGGTCGCGCTGGGCAGCGACTGGGTCGGCCTGCCGGGCATCCCGGCCGGTCAGCCGCGCCAGGAGCTGGCCTACCTGCGGGCCGCCGGGCTCTCCCCGCTCCAGGTGATCCAGGCCGCCACCCAGGGCGCGGCCGCCGTCTGCGGCCAGGCCGGGCGCCGCGGCGTGCTGGCGCCCGGCCTGGCGGCCGACCTGATCGCGGTCGAGGGCGATCCGGCCACCGACCTCGGCGCGCTGGACGCGCTGCGCCTGGTGCTGAAGGACGGCCGGGTGGCCTCCTCCACGCTGCCCGCTCCCGGTCTCCCGACCGCTGCCGCCGCGCCGCTGGCGGGCTGACGGGCGGCCATGGCCTCGCACTCCACCTCCGCCACCTGCGCCGGTGCCCGGGCCCGCCCGGGCGGCGGCTCCCCCTGGCTGACCCTGCTCGCGGTCGCGGTCGGCTCCTTCATGACCATCCTGGACACCACGGTGGTCAACGTCGCGGTGCACGCCCTGCAGTTGCGCTACGACGCGCCCACCGCCGAGGTGCAGTGGGTGGTCAGCGGGTACGCGCTGGCGCTCGGCATCGCCACCCCGCTGGCCGGCGAGCTGGGCGAGCGGTTCGGCACCAAGCGGGTCTTCCTGGCCTCGCTCTTCGCCTTCGCCTTCGCCTCGCTGCTCTGCGGGCTGGCGCCCAGCCTGGGGCTGTTGGTCGCCGCCCGGGTGGTGCAGGGGCTGGCCGGCGGCTTCGCGCTGCCGCTCGGCTCGGCCCGGCTCTTCACCGCCTTCCCGCCCGAGCGGCGCGGGGTCGCCTTCGGGGTCTTCGGGCTGGTGCTGGTCTTCGCGCCGATGATCGGACCGCTGGTCGGCGGCGCCTTCGTGGACGCGGGGCTGGGCAGCTGGATCTTCTTCGTCAACGTGCCGATCGGGGTGCTCGGGGTGCTGCTCGGCAGCCGGGTGCTGGCGCCCGACCCGCCGCCCGACCCGGACCGGCCACCGCCGGACTGGATCAGCCTGGCGGCGATCTGCCCGGGCTTCGGCGGGCTGCTGCTCGGCGCCACCCAGCTCGGCACCGGCCGGCGCTCCACCGCCGTACTGGCCTTCGCCGTGGGTGCGGCGGCGCTGGCGCTGCTGGTGATCCGCCAGCGGGCCGGCCGTCAGGGCCCGTTCGACTTCGGCCTCTACCGCCTGCGGAGCTACGGCATCGGCAGCGCGATCAACGTGCTGGGCCAAGTGCCCTTCTTCGGCACCCAGTTCCTGCTGCCGCTGGCCATCCAGGTGGTGCACCGCTCCAGCGCGCTGGACGCGGGGCTGGCGCTGCTGCCGCTGGCCGTCTCGGCGGGCGTCACCGGGCTGCTCGGCGGGCGGATCCGCGACAGCTGGGGGCCGCGGCTGCCGCTGACGGCGGGGTTCCTGCTGCTGGCGGTGGGGATCGCGCTGATCCGGGCCAGGTCGGCGCAGTCCGATCCGGCCGCGCTCGCGCTGCCGCTGGTGATCACCGGCGCCGGCGCGGGGGTGGTCCCGCCGCTGACCCAGGTCACCGCGATGAGCGCGATCCCGGCCGCCGCCGTCACCCGCGGCACCGCGCTCTTCCAGGCCACCCAGCGCACCTGCCAGGCGCTCAGCGTGGCCGTGCTCATCGCGATCGCCGTCCGCGGGGTCACCGTGCCGCCCGACCACCCCGGCTACGCCGGCCAGTTCGCCGCCGGCCTGGCCGATGCCTACGGCCTGGCGGTGCTGCTCGCGCTCTGCTGTGCCGGGCTGGCGCTGCTGCTCCCCGGCGGCCGCCTGCCCGCGCGGGCGGGGAGCGGCCCGGCGCCGGCGGTGGACTGATGCGGGCGGGTCCGGGTGCGGCTGCGGGTGCGAGGTGCTGCGGGGCAGCGGCGGCGGTGGTCGCGTGCTGACCGGTGTGCGGGTGCCCGTCCAGCGGCCCGCCCCGGCGGCCGGCCACGCGCTGCCGCCGCTGCGCGGCCGCGAGGACGAGCTGGAACTGCTCGGCCAGTGGGCCGACCGGGTCCTCGGCAGCCGGCAGGCGCTGCTCGGCCTGGTCTGCGGCGGCCCCGGCAGCGGGCGCTCGCGGCTGCTCCGCGAGGCCGAACTGCTCGCCGCCGGCCGCGGGTTCCAGCCGGCCCGGGTGCTGCCAGGCCCGGTCGAGACCCTCCCGGGCGCCCTCGCCGCCGCCCTCGGCCTCGGCCACCCCCGACCCGGCGGCGCCCCCGACCCCGAGGACGGCCCCGCCCAGCAGGCCCTGCGCCGGGCCCACGCACTGCTCACCGAACAGCTGCGCTCCGTCCCGGTGCTGATCAGCTGCGACCAACCCGCCGTCCAGCCGCCGGCGCTGCGCCGGCTCCTCGCGCCCTACCGCGAAAGCCCGCTGCTGCTGCTCGCCACCACCGCCGAGACCGCTCCGGCGCTCTCCCGGGCCGCCGGCGAGCGCCTGCAGCGGCTGGCGCTGCCGCCGCTCGCCCCGTCGGCGGCCCGGCAGATGGCCACCGACCTGCTCGGCGCCCCGCCAGACCCGGAGCTGGCCGAGCTGCTGAGCATGGCGCAGGGCGGTCCCGGGCTGCTCGCCGACCTGCTGGAGGCGCTGGACGCCGACCGCGCCCTGCGCCTGGACGAGGGCCTGGCCCGGCTGGCCCCGCGCACCGCGCCCACCCGCTCGCTGCACGGCCTGGCCACCCGCCGGATCGCCGCCGCGCCCGCGCCCGCCCGGGAGCTGCTGGAGGCCGCCGCCGTGCTGGGCCGCTCCAGCCTGCCGGAGGACGTGGCCCAGATACTGCAGCGGCCGGTCGCCGCCCTGGCGCCCGCCGTCCGGGAGGCCACCGGCACCGGGCTGCTGGACAGCGCCTCGGAGGAGCTGACCTTCCGTCACGAACTGCTGCGCCAGGTGGTGCTGGGCGAGCTGCCCCGGGCGATCCGCTCGGCGCTGCACCGCCAGGCGCTGGGCATCCAGCTGGCCCGGGGCAGCTCGATCACCGCCGCCGCCCCGCACCTGCTGCACGGCGCCCACCCCGACGCGCCGGCGACGGGCGCGCTGCTCCGGGTGGCGGCCACCGAGTCGCTGGCGCAGAACCCGCGCACGGCGGCCGCGCTGGCCCTGCGCGGGGTGGATGTGCTCACCGAGCCGGGCACGGCCACCCCGATGCTGGCCCTGGCGGCCGAGGCCTGCCTGCGTTCGGGGGCGCTGACCAAGTCGATCAGCCTCGCGCTGGGCGCGCTGGGCGAGCCGGACGGCTCGGCCGCTGACGCCACCGACTCCGACACCGACACCGATTCCGACACCGACAGCGACAGCGACAGCGACAGCGACAGCGACACCGACACCGACACCGACACCGACACCGATCCTGTCGTGCTCGCCCGGCTGCGGACTTCGCTCGCCACCGCGCTGCTGCTGCGCGGCGAGTACCGGGCCGCGCTGACGGCCGCGGCGGCGGTTCCGACCACCGGCCGGGTGCCGGCCGCCGTGCGGACGGACGCGCTGCTCGCCCGGGTCGCCGCGCTGGCCGCCGAGGCCGGCGCCGGGGCCCGGGAGCGGATCGCCGAGCTGCGCCGGCTGGCCGGCGGGCAGGGGCTGGACCTGGGCTCGGCCGCGGTGCTCGGCGAGGCGGTGCTGGTCTGGCGGGAGGGCCGGGCGGGGCGGGCGCTGGAGCTGGCCGCCGAGGCCGCCGCACTGCGGCTGCGGGGCTCGCTGGCCGCCTGGCACCATCCGCCGGAGCTGACCCACGCCCTGCTGCTGGCCCAGCTCGGCCTGGTCTCCAGGGCCCGGGCCGCGCTGGCCACCGCGCCCGACACCCCGGAGTTCACCGGCCCGCTGCTGCGTCATCTGGCCGCCGCCCGGCTGGCGATGGCCGAGGGGCGCGCGGCGGCCGCGGCGGCGGAGGCCACGGCGGCGCTCGACCAGTCGGCGGCCGCCGGCCTGCCCTGGGCCGAGCGGCAGGCGCGCACGGTGCTGGCCTCGCTCGCCGTCCAGCAGGGCGAGTTCCCGCTGGCGCATGAGCACGCCCAGGTGCTGCGGCGGGCCGATCCGGGCAGCGCGGCCGAGCTGGCCGGCCACTGGATCGAGGCCCAGCTGGCCGCCGCCGAGGAGCCGCGCGGCGGCGGCGAGTCCGACCGCCTTCGGCACGCCCTCGGGGTGCTCTGGCCGACCCCGCCGCCGGTGGGCGGTCCGGCCCTGCTGGTCCGCGAACCACCCTTCGCCCCCTGGCTGGTGCGCGCCCTGCTGGCAACGGGTCAGCGGCACCGGGCCACCTCCTTCGGCGCCACGGTCCGCGCCCTGGCGGCGGCCAACCCCGGACTGCCCGCACTGCACGCGGCCGCCGCCCATGTGCGCGGACTGCTGGAGCAGGACCCGTCCGCCCTGGAGACCGCCGCCCGCGGCCACCGCGACGCCTGGGCCCGCAGCTCCGCCCTGGAGGACTTGGGCGTCCAGCTCGCCGACTCCAACCGCCCCCGCGCCGTTCGCGCCCTGGAGGAGGCCCTCGACGCCTACCGCCGCTTGGGCGCCGACCGCGACGCTGCCCGCGCCCGCCGCCACCTCCGCACTCTCGGCATGCGCCAACGCCACCACACCCACCCCGACCGCCCCCGCGAACGCCGCCCCACGGCCGGCTGGCCCAGCCTGACGGCCACCGAACGCACGGTGGCGGAGTATGCGGCGCAGGGAATGACGAACCGCCAGATCGCGGGCCGGATGTTCTTGTCACCGCACACGGTGGCGTTTCATCTGCGGCAGATCTTCCGCAAGCTGGCGATCCACTCGAGGCTGGAGCTGGCGCTGAAGGCACGGGAGAACTGAGGAGGGGGAGGGGAGAGCGGCGGCGGACTCGGGTGTCGCGATCGTCCCGCGGTGCTTGCCGCCGGAGCCGAGCCGTCGGCTGCTCGGCGCTCGCGCACCCGGGTCACCGGTCCGGGTGCCCGGTGCTGTGCCCCACCATCGGCGTGGGCAACCGGGGCCCTGGCTACCGCCGCCGCCGTGACGGCCACTCAATGCCAAGCACCCCGTCCACCCCACCCACCCCGAGACACGGGGGCGCCACAGCGCCGACGCTATGGACCGGGTGCGGAGGCCAAGGCTCCCTCACCGCTGCGCCGCACTCCTCGCCTACCCCAGTGCCTCGCGCTGCGCGGCGCTAGGCGGCCCGCCCCAGCAGCGAAAGGGCAGGCACCGACAGCGGCCAAGGCGCCCCCCTCACACACACCCAGAACCGCCCACCCGGCAACCAGCCGCCCCAGAACCCACCGTCGAGCAAGCGCCACCGAGCCACCCTCACCACCCACTCACCACCCTCGCCACCCGCCCCACACCCTCCCCCGCATCCCCCCGCCACGCCACGTGCCCGTCCGGCCGCACCACCACCAGCGGGGCGCGGTACAGCGCCGCCACCTCCGGGTCCTCGCACCTCGTCGTCGCCAGCGGCACGCCCCTCGCCTCGAAGGCGCGGCGGAGCGGAGCGGGGTCGGCGCCGAAGCTGAGCAGGTGGTGGTCGCGGCCGAAGAGGTCGAGCGTCGAGCGGCCCGGCGCGAGCCAGGCGTGCGGGGCGCGGGAGCCCGGGAGGGCGTTGGGCCGGTCCAGCGGCTCGCCGGGGGCCGGCGGTGCGGGCAGCACGATGCGGGAGGTGTACCGGTACCCCATGTGGATCATCGGTGCGTCGAACTCCCGCCGCGCCCCGTCCGCCTCCAGGTGCTCCGCCAGCGCCGCCCGCGCCGCGCGGCCGGCCGCGTCCTCGCGGTGCAGGTCGGCGGGGAGTTCGCGGTCCAGGGCGCGGCGCAGGTTGCGGTGCGCCTCGTCCAGGGCTTCGACGGCGACCGGCCGCCGCTCCTCCTGGTAGCTGTCCAGCAAGGCCGGCCCGGCCCAGCCGGCCAGTTGGGCGGCCAGCTTCCACCCCAGGTTCGCCGCCGCCGCGATCCCCGCGTTGCAGCCGAACCCGCCCGAGGGCGACAGGGTGTGCGCGGCGTCCCCCACCAGCAGCACCCTCCCGCGCCGGAAGTCGGTGGCGACCCGGTGGGTGAGCTGCCAGTGCTGGTCGGAGAGCACCCTCAGCGGCAGGTCGTCGAACGCGACGGCCCGGCGCAGCAGCGCCAGCGCGGGCTGCGCCGCCTCCGGGGTGCCGCCGCGGCGGATGGACAGCCGGAAGAGGTCCCGCCCGTCCACCGCCCGCAGCGGGAACCGCAGCGCGTCGGAGAGCAGCAGGTAGTAGAAGAGCGCGTGCCGCCCGCCGAGCCGCTGCCGCAGGCCGGGCGCCTCGAAGAGGATGTTCCGCAGCAGTTGGGCGGGGTGCCGGGCGGGCGCGGGGATGCCGCAGGCGGTCCGGACGTCCGAGTCGGCCCCGTCCGCGCCGACCAGGTACTCCGCCCGGACGCTGACGGGCCGTTGGCGGTCCAGGTCGGTCAGCAGCGCGGTCACCCCGTCGGCGGCGGGCCGCAGGCCGTCCAGCCGGCAGCGCCACCGCAGCGGCCCGTCGGGGTGCCCGCTGAGCGCGTCGGCGAGCAGCGGGGTGAGCCAGTGCTGCGGGCAGATCGCCTCCGGTTCGGGGGTGTGGCGGAACGGCGCCCTGGTCTCGCTGGTGCCGACCCGCAGCCGGTGCACCTCATGGCCGCCGACCCGGGTGACCCAGGCCGTGTCCAGGCTGTGGTCGGCGGGCCAGCCGGCGGCCCGGATCCGGTCGGCGAGGCCCCAGCGGCGGAAGTGCTCCATGGCGCGCGGGCCGACGGCGCTGGTGCGCGGATGGGAGGTGCTGCCGTCGCCCTGATCCACGATCAGGAAGTCGACGCCCTGCAAGCGCAGTTCCAGCGCCAGGGCCAGCCCCACCGGCCCGGCGCCGACGATCAGCACCTGGGTCTCGGCCGCGATCGCCTGATGGTCGGTCATCTTCCCCTCACGTCCTTCCGCCAGGGGCCGGGTGCAGGGCCTCCCGCAGCACGCCGTCCAGGTGCGCGAGCACCCCGCCGACCTGCTCGGGCACCAGCGGGCAGTCCCGGACCGCCCGGTGCAGCCGCGCGGTGCGCCGGCGCAGCAAGTCCCGGGCGCGCGCCGGATCGGGCACCGGCACGGGCGCCCGGGTGAGCGCGAACGGCGGCCCGGCCGTCCGCCCCGGCACCCCCGAGGGCAGGGTGACCAGCAGTTCGGCGAGCGGGCGCAGCACCCCGTTCATCACGTCGATGGCGGCGTTCATCAGCGCGGAGCGGCGCAGGCTGGGGCTGGCCGGCTCACCGAAGTGCTGCACCATCAGCTGGGCCATCAGCCCGTACGCCTCGTCGCAGAGCCGGGCGATGCCGCGGGCGGCCGGGTCGGTGATCTGCTGCTGGTTGCCGCCGGGGCTGAACCGGGTGGGGTTGCGCAGCACGGGGTAGCCCAGCCGCGGCACCTCGGGCCCGGGCTCCGGCCCGAGCCCGTCCAGCAGCCCGGCGATCCGCCGGAACGACGCGTGGTGCGACTCCTCGCCCAGGTCCTCCCCCTCTGGAGCGGCCGCCCCTCCCCCCTCCCCCTGCTCCGTCACGAAGTCGATCGCGAACAGCGCGCTCGGCAGGTCGTCCACCTGCAGCTGGTAGTCCGGGTGCGCGGAGTTGACGGAGCGTCGCAGGAAGACGTGGTGCTCGCCGCCCGCCCGCTCGCCACGGCGGTCGAAGAGCCCGGGCTGCCTGGTCAGCCCGTCCCGGATCGCGGCGTAGAGCCCGCTGAGCGTGTCGGAGGCGGTGGGCGCGAGCGCGGCCCGGTTGCCGTAGCGCGGGTCGGGCAGGCCGCGGTCGGGCTGTTCCAGCGCGATGAACCGCTGCACGCTGCCCGCGGTGAGCCCTTCGAGCGCGAGGTCGAGCGGGATCCGCAGCCGCTGGTTGAGGGTGGCGAAGTCGAGCGCGGGGAACCGGAACCGCTCGCCGATCGCGGTGAGCAGGTTGTTGACCACCAGGAAGTGCGTCATCTCCTCCCGGGCGATCCGCAGCAGGGTGCTGCGGACGGAGTGCTCCAGGGTCTCGCCGCCGTCTCCGCTGACCAGCCGCAGCCGCTCGGCCGTCCAGCCGCCGGGCCGCAGGTAGCCGAGGCCGGCGCCGTGGGTGGGCAGCGAGTAGGCGGCGTAGAGGTACTGCAGGGTGACGGCGAGTTCGATCGCCACCGCCTCCCAGAGCGCGGCCACCAGCTGCGGCCGGGTGGTGAGCGGGGCGGGCGGCGGGCCTCCGGGGGCCGCGGGTGCCAGGGTGAGCAGCGCCGCCGGGGTCTGCAGCGCGCGCAGGTAGCGCAGCAGCAGCCGGGCCTTGGGCTCGGAGAGGTCGCGGGTGGGCGGCATGTAGTAGGTGCGGGACTTGTTGCGCGGGTCGCACATCTGCCAGATCAGCCGGGCGTAGGTGTCCACCCGGGCCCGGTCGGCCAGGCTGAACACCTCGGCCTTCATGAAGCCGGAGGTGAGTTCGTAGTGGGCGAAGACCTCGCGGTAGAGCAGGTCGAAGCTGAGCCGGTCGGCGGGCAGGCCGTCCAGCCGCCAGTCGTCGGGCAGCACCCGCAGGGCCAGCTGCCCGGCGCCGGACCAGTAGCCGAGCGCGTCCTGGTCGTCATGGGCCCGCTCCGGCGCGCCCTGGGGCGAGGCGCCACGGTCGGGCGACGGGCCGCCGCCGGGCAGCGGGCTGCCGGGCGGGGCTAGCAGCAGCCGGGCGGTGCCGGCCCGGGCGCCGCGCAGGGTGAACCGGCCCAGCCCGTCGGGCCCGGTCTCCACGGTGCAGCTCTCGCCCCAGTCGCCGGCCCCCGCCCGCAGCCGGACCACCGCGGCCGGCGGGTCGAGCGGGCGGGCCCGCGGGTTGGGGTACTGGCGGACCTCGATCCCGCTGACGGCGGCGGGCCGCCCGCGCAACTGGGCGCGGACCACCACCTCGGTGTCCCACTCGCCGTCAGCCGGGTGCCGGGTGTGCTCCAGGAAGAGGGCGGCCTGGTCGGTCTGCACGGTGACCTCGCGCTCGCGCAGCGCCGTGCGGCGGCTGCCGTCGGCGGCCACCCGGTCCAGCCGCAGCGGCTCCGCCACCTCGTCCCGCCCCTCCGCCCTGGGCAGGGTGAGCACGGTGCGCGGCAGCGGCTCGGGCAGGGTGGCGAGCAGCCGGCCGCTGCCCTCCGCGCGCAGCTCCCAGCGGCCGGGGCGCTCCGGCACGGGCGGCGGCGCGGCGATCAGGTTGACGCCGACGGTCCGCTCCCCGATCTCGACGGTCAGCTCCCGGGGCGCCTGGCCGGTCCACCGGCCGTCCGCGGTGAGCAGCCGCCCGGCCGGGTAGCTGCTGAGCTCGCCCGGCCGCCAGGGGGCGATGGTGCCGTCCAGCCGCCAGCCGACCGGCCGGCCGCTGGGCAGCGGGCCCGGCAGCGCGTTGAGCACCAGCTGCACCACCAGCCCGGCGGCGCCGCCCCGCTCGATCAGCCGGCGCAGCCGGGCGACGGTGGGCGAGGGCTCGGCGGAGGGCCAGCCGAGCGCGGCGGCGGCCACGGTGAACTGGTGCACGCTGCGCAGCGGCAGCCGGGGGACGGCGCTCGGGCCGGGCGGGAAGACCTGCCAGCGGGGCGGCTGACTGCCCGTCACCTCGCCGGTGCAGAGGTAGCCGACGTCGTGCGAGCGGCCGAGCCGGCCGAAGCAGAGCTGACCGACCATCAGGGTGGTGGTCCAGGAGGAGGCGGGGTCGACGTCGAAGACCCGGGCCCGGTTGGCGGTGGTGGCGAAGTACTCGTTGTAGTGGCCCCAGAGGTCCACGCTGCGGCCGAGCAGCGGCTCGGGGCCGTCGGGGGCGGGCTCGACGGCGGTCACGGCGGCGTCCACGGTGAAGTGGCCGTTGGCGTCGAAGTGCGTGCCGGGACCGGTGCGCAGCTCCAGCCGGTCCAGCTCGCGGTGGTACTCGGCGGCGGGGCGGTGCGGCGGGAAGCGGCGGCCGTCGGGGGTGAGCGCGGTGTTGCCGCCCAGGTCGAGCAGGCCGGTGCGCAGCCCGGTGGGCAGCTGGGTGGTGGCGGTGCCGGCGAAGTGCAGCCGCGGCAGGTCGAAGACGCTCACGCACCCACCTCGCAGGGTTCGTCGGCGTCGAGGGCGGGGGCCGGGTAGCGGTGGATCTGCCGCACGGCCTGCTGGGCGGACTCCACCGCGCCCTCGATCCAGGCGGGGTGGCCGGAGCAGTGCTCGCCGGCGAAGAAGAGCCGGCCCTGCGGGCGGGCCATCCGCTCCCGCTCCTCCTCGCAGGCCTCGGCGTCCTTGCCCCAGCGGACGGCGGCCGCACCCCGGGTGGAGGGCTCGCTGCCCCAGACCTGGTCGGCGACCGAGAGCACCATGCCCGGCCGGCGCAGCTCGGGGTGGACGGCGGCGAGCTCGTCCAGCACGGCGGCGATCCGGGCGGGGCGGCTGAGTTCGGCCAGCCGGTCGGCGTCCTGGCCGATGGTGTAGCTGGCGAGCAGCGCGGCGCCGAGCCGGGGGTCGCCCTCCACGGGCGGGTAGTAGGTCTGCCGGATCAGGCCGCCCGTGAAGGAGCCGCCGCCGGTGATGCCCTCCCGGGCCCAGAACGGCTCGCGGCAGTGCAGCGCGACCTTGGTGGCGTTCCAGTACCGCTGGTCGGCTATCGCGGCCACCTTCCGGTCGTCCAGCCCGCGCAGCTCCAGGCCGCGCAGCACCGAGAACGGGATGGTGCAGAGCACGTAGTCGCAGGACCGGGTGCGGCTGCCGAAACCGTGCCGGATCCGCAGCCGCACCTCGCGCTCGCCCAGCTCGATGCCGGTGACCTCGTTGCCGCAGTGCACCGGGCCGCGGATCCGCTCGCGCAGCCGGTGGACGAACTGGTCCAGGCCGCCGGCCAGCCGCAGCAGGGTGGAGCCGGTCTCGTTGACGATGTCGTCGACGAACCGGTAGAGCCGGCCGCGGCAGCCGGCCCGGATCTGCGGGTGGTCGGCGAACAGGCCGTGCAGGTCGATCAGTTCGCCGCCGCCGGGGCGGCGCACATAGCGGCTGAGGTCGATCCCCTCGACCAGGCCGATCAGCTCGGCCTCCAGGCCGCGGGCGACCGCGTCGCGGAAGTCGCCGGGGGCCAGCGCGTTGACCCGCACCGCCATCCAGGCGCCGAAGAGCAGCATCTGCGGGGTGTAGTGCTCCGGGGCGCCGGCGGGCAGCCGATCGCGCAGTTCCTCGACCAGGGCGGCGGAGGCCTCCCGGATCCGCTGGTGGCCGCGCCCGGTGCGGACGTAGGCGGCCTCGTCCTGGAAGAGCGTGGTGAACTCGCGCAGCTTGTCGGCCAGTCCGAGGGCGCGCAGGTAGTCCAGGGTGCGGTGGTGCCCGGCGGGGATCCGCATCGCGCCCAGCTCGACCAGCGGGCCGGGCCGGCCGGGCAGGAAGCGGTGGGTGCGTATCCGGCCGCCGATCCCCGGATGGCCCTCCAGCACGACCACCCGGTGGCCGAGCCGCTCCAGCTCGTGGGCGGCCACCAGGCCGGCCACGCCGGCCCCGATGATGGTGACGCGCTTGGCAGCCATGCCCTTCCCCCTTCGGTCGGCCGACCGCTCCCGACTGCGCTGACCGCGCCGGGCCGGTCGTGCGGAACGCTGCGGCCGGCTGGATCCTCCGACCATCTGGCAATTGTCCGAAAGGTCTGCCTTCGTCCGCATCCCCCGTTCTGGTGGACTCCCGGCGGCCGGATCCGCTCCTCCTCACCCGTTCGCGCCATCTGACGGCGGGTCACCCCGCATGTTCGAACGGTTTGCGATGGCACGCATCCGAACCACCCCTCGGCGCGGACATGCTGGGAGCAGCAGCCGCGGCGGGCCGGACCCGCCGGCGGCCGCAGCGATCGGCCTGCCGAGCGAGGAGGGAGGAGCGGCGATGGCACCGAACACCCGCGGCACGCCGGGCCCGGCGACGGAGGTCGCGGGCCCGGCGATGCCGCGGCCGCTGGAGGGCGCGGTCTACGGACTGCTGGCCACCCGCGCGCTGGAGCTGGCGGTGCGTCACGGGGTCTTCCGCGAGCTGGCGGAGCACGGCCCGAGCCGGGACGGCGAGCTGGCCACCGCCCTCGGGCTGGACCGGGACACGCTGGGCCGGCTGCTCACCCTGCTCCGCTCGCTGGAGGTGGTCACCGCCGACGCCGAGGGCCGCTACACCGTGCCCCCGCACTCCCGCCCCTACCTGGACGGCGCCGACCCGCGCTTCCTCGGCGGCTTCCTGCGCCACCTGGTGGAGAGCACCGCCGATCAGCTGGCCCACCTGGAGGCCTGTCTGACCCGGGGCAAGGCGGCCGCCGACGCCGCCCTGCCGGAGCCGTTCGCCCGGATCTACCGGGACGAGGAGTCCACCGACCGGTTCCTGGACGCGATGTGGCAGCTCAGCTTCGACGTCTCCGGCGAGCTGGTGGAGCTGGCCGGGCTGGACCGGGTGCACCACCTGGTGGACGTGGGCGGCGCGGGCGGCCCGTTCGCGGTGGCCGCGCTGCTGCGCCGGCCGGTGCTGCGGGCCACCGTCTTCGACCTGCCGCAGGTGGCCGGCCGGCTGCGGCAGGCGGGGCTGCGGTTCCGGCTCGGCGCCCGGCTGGCCTTCGCCCCCGGCGACTTCCACCAGGACGAGCTGCCCCGCGGCGACTGCCTGGCCTTCGGCTACATCCTCTCCGACTGGCCGGACGAGGTCTGCCTGGAGCTGCTGCGCAAGGCACACCGGGCGCTCGCCCCGGGCGGGCTGGTGCTGGTGATGGAGCGGCTCTTCGACGAGGACGGCTACCGCCCGCTGGCCACCGCGGCGATGAACCTGGCGATGCACGCCGAGACCCAGGGCCGCCACCGCACCGCGGCCGAGTACCTGGGCCTGCTGCGCCGGGCCGGTTTCACCGACTGTGCGGTGCGCCGCTCCGGCCGGGAGAAGCACCTGGTGCTCGGGCGCCGCTCGGAGAGCGCGTTGCACCCGCCGGGCCGGTGGTGGTGAGCCGTGGCCGAGCCGGTGACCGCGCCGCTGCCGGGGCGCGGCGAGGAGATAGCGCGGATGCAGAGCGCGCTGGGGCGGGCGGCGCTCAGCGCGGCCCAGCGCGAGCGGCTGGCCGACTGGTACGAGGAGACCCGCGGGGCCGCTCGCGGGTCCGCCCGCCCGGCGGCCTCGCCGGCCGGCGAGGAGCAGGTGGTGGTGGCGCTGCTGACCCGTCCGTTCAGCCGCCGCACCGACATCCCGGAGTACTACCGCTACACCAGCCTGCACGTCTACGACTGGTTCCTGACGCTCTACCGGCAGGAGCCGGTGGAGGCCGGGATCGCCGCGATCCGGGCCACCCTGCTGGACCTGGCCGCGCGCGAGCAGGCGCCGCACCCGCTGCCGGGGTACGGCCCGGCGGAGGCGGCGGAGCGGCGCGAGCGGCTGGCGGAGCTGATCGGGGAGCTGGACGGGCTGCTCGCCACCCCGTGGCGGGCGGCCGACGAGCGGCTGGCCCGGCGGCTGCAGGTGCTGGTGCGCTGCACCGGGCTGCCGCAGTCCCAGGTCCACCACGAGCACCTCTTCCTGCGCTCGGTGCACGCCTGCGAGGTGGTCTTCTTCCTGGCCCGCTGGAGCGCCTGCCGGGCGGTGGCGGCGATAGCGGCGGGCGACCGCGCGGCGGCGCTGGCCCACCTCGGGCGCACGGCCGGCTGCGCGGACCTGCTGAGCGGCATCCTGCGGGTGCTGCGCACCCTCTCGCCGGAGCAGTTCCTGAGCTTCCGGGCCGAGACGGGCGCGGCCAGCGCCGTGCAGTCGCTCAACTACCACCTGGCCGAGCTGGCGGTCTACGGCTACGACCCGCGCAAGGCCGGCATCTTCCGCGGCCTGACGCACCTGCGGCCGCTGAACGAGCCGCCGCTGCGCGACCTCTGGCCGCTGCGGGCGGCCGTCGAGTCGGCCCGCGATCCGGAGCTGACCGCGGCGCTGCTGGTGGTGGAGCGCTCGCTGCTGGTCTGGCGCGGCCGGCACTACGGCTTCGGGCGCAGCCACCTGCCGCGCGAGGTCAAGGGCTCGGGCGGCACCGAGGGGGCCGGCTACCTCAAGCGGATCGTCGACAAGGAGATCTGCGGCACCGGTCCGCCGGCGCCGCTGCCGGAGGCGATGTTCCGCTTCGCGCTCTCCTGAGGCACCGTGATAGAAGATCTGACGGCACATCAACTTCCTTAGCTGACAAGCACATTGGCATCATTCCAAGCAATCGCACCCCCTGACGAGAGGACCATCCGACCATGTCCAACGCCCCCGTGCTCGACGCCGCGCTCTCCCGCAAGGTCCTGGACGCCGCGCTGGCCCAGGCCGCGCAGCTCGGCGTCGCCGTCGCGGTGTCCGTGGTGGACGCCGGCGGCAACCTGCTGACCACCGCCCGGGCCGACGGCGCGACCTTCTGGGCCACCACCCTGGCCACCCACAAGGCGACCACCGCGGCCGGCCTCGGCGTGCCGACCGCCGACTTCGGCAAGGCCGCCGCGGCCGACCCGGTGCTGCTCGCCACCATGGCCGCCCAGCCGGGCTTCGCCCTGCTGCCCGGCGGCATCCCGATCGTGCTCGACGGGGCGATCGCCGGCGCGATCGGCGTGGCCGGCGGCACCCGCGGCGAGGACCAGCCGGTCGCCGAGGCCGGAGCGGAGGCCGCCAACGCCTGACCCGGACAACCGCAGGCGGTGTGCCGCGCGGCGCACCGCCGGCCGGCCCCCGATCCGGGAGACTCGACGCCATGCGCGTATCGGTGATCGGCTGCGGCCACCTCGGGACTTCGCACGCGGCCGCGATGGCCGAGCTGGGCCACGAGGTGATCGGCGTCGAGCAGGACCAGGAGAAGTGCCGGGCCCTGGCGGCCGGCCGGGCGCCCTTCTACGAGGAGGGCCTGGACGAGCTGCTGGCCCGGCACACCGCGAGCGGCCGGCTGCGGTTCACCGACCGGCCGGCCGACGCGGCCGACTGGGCCGAGCTGCACTTCCTGGCCGTCGGCACCCCGATCGACCCGGAGGGCCAGGGCTACCGGACCGATCAGCTGACCGGCGCGCTGCGCACCCTGGTCCCGCTGCTGCACCAGCCCTGCACCATCGTCGGCAAGTCCACCGTCTCCGCGGGCACCGTGGAGCGGCTGCAGGGCATCATCGACCAGCTGGCCAACGTCCCCGGGATCGAGCTGGTCTGGAACCCGGAGTTCCTGCGCGAGGGCCACGCGGTGGCCGACACCCTGCGCCCGGACCGGATCGTCGCGGGCCTGACCTCCCCCGAGGCCCGCAAGGCGATCGAGGCGGTCTACGCCCCGGTGCTGGCCCAGGGCGGGACCGAGCTGGTGATCACCGACCCGGCCACCGCCGAGGTCGCCAAGTCCGCCGCCAACGCCTTCCTGGCCGCCAAGATCTCCTTCATCAACGCGATGGCCGAGGTCTGCGAGCGCACCGGCGCCGATGTCGCCGACGTGGCCCGGGTGCTGGGCATCGACCCGCGGATCGGCCCACTGGGCATGCGCCCGGGCATCGGCTACGGCGGCGGCTGCCTGCCCAAGGACGCGACCGCCTTCACCCACCGGGTGCGCGAGCTGGGCGCGGGCACCGCCGCCGAGCTGCTGCAGGCGGTGGACGGGGTCAACCGGGGCCGGCTGGAGGCCGCGGTGGCCCTGGTCGAGCGGGCCGCGGGCGGCCGGCTGGAGGGGGCCAGGATCGGTTTCCTGGGCGCCGCCTTCAAGGCCGGGACCAGCGACGTCCGGGACTCCCCGGCGCTCCGGCTGGCCGACCGGCTGCACCTGCGCGGCGCCGTCGTGGTGCTGCACGACCCCCGGGCGCTGGCCGAGGCGCACCGCGCGCTGCCGCCCGCGCAGGTCCGCGAGACGGCGCTGGAGGCGGTGGCCGAGGCCGACCTGGTGGTGCTCGGCACCGAGTGGCCCGAGTACCTGACGGACCCCCGGTTCCCGGCCGCGGCCGCCGCGTCGGTGCGGCTGCCGATCCTGGTGGACGTGCGCACGGTGGTGGAGCCGCTGCCCTGGCTGGCCGCCGGCTGGTCGGTCTGGCAGCTCGGCCGCCCGCCCCGGCACCCGCAGCCGCCCGTCCCGCCGGCGGAGCCGCAGCGGTAGGACCAGTACGTTTGTCGATATGACGCGCATCCTCGTGACCGGCGGCGCCGGCTTCATCGGCTCCCGGTTCGTCCGCCACCTGCTGGACACCCGACCCGGGGTCCGCGTCACCGTGCTCGACAAGCTGGCCTACTCCGGGGTGGCGGCCAATCTGGACCCGGTCGCCGACCGCCCCGGCTACCGCTTCGTCCGCGGCGACATCTGCGACCCGGCGGTGGTGGCGGAGGTGATGGCCGGTCAGGACGCGGTGGTGCACCTGGCCGCCGAGTCGCACGTGGACCGCTCGATCACCGGCGCCGACGCCTTCGTCCGGACCAACCTGACGGGCACCCAGGTGCTGCTGGACGCCGCGCTGCGGGCCCGGATCGGCCGCTTCCTCCAGGTCTCCACCGACGAGGTCTACGGCTCGATCGCCGCCGGCGCCTGGACCGAGGAGCAGCCGCTGGCCCCGAACTCGCCCTACGCGGCCAGCAAGGCCGGCGCCGACCTGCTGGCGCTGGCCCAGCACCGCACCCACGGCCTGGACGTGGTGGTGACCCGCTGCTCCAACAACTACGGCCCGTACCAGTTCCCGGAGAAGCTGATCCCGCTCTTCACCACCCGGCTGCTGGCCGGCCGGCCGGTCCCGCTCTACGGGGACGGCCGCAACGTCCGCGACTGGCTGCACGTCAGCGACCACTGCCGGGCGCTGGCCCTGGTGCTGGACGGCGGCCGGGCGGGCGAGGTCTACCACGTCGGCGGCGGCACCGAGCTCTCCAACCGGGAGCTGACCGGCCTGCTGCTGGCGGCCACCGGCACCGACTGGAGCCTGGTCCGCCGGGTGCCGGACCGCAAGGGCCACGACCTGCGGTACGCGCTGGACGGCGGCAAGCTCCGCCGCGAGCTGGGCTTCGAGCCCACCGTCCGCTTCGAGGCCGGACTGGCCGCGACCGTGGACTGGTACCGGGAGCACCCGTCCTGGTGGCAGCCCCTGCTCGAGCGGGCGGCGCTGGCATGATGGCGCCCATGCCCGTGATCGGTTTCCTGCACACCGCCGAGATCCACGTCCCCGCCTTCCGCGCCCTGCTCGCCGAGCTCGCGCCGGACGCCCGCGACCTGCACCTGGTCGACGCCACCCTGCTGGCCAACGCCCGCGACGGGCTGCCGTACCAGGAGCGGCTGACCGCCCGGCTGGCGGAGCTGGCCGGCGGCGGGGCCGAGGTGGTGGTCTGCACCTGCTCGACCATCGCGGGCGCGGCCGAGCGGCTGGTCCCCGGGGTGCTGCGGATCGACCGGCCGATGATCGAGCAGGCGGTGGCCCACCGCCGGATCGGCCTGGTCCACGCGCTCGAGTCCGCCCTGGCACCCGCCCGTGAGCTGCTGGCGGAGCTCGGCGCGGGCTGCGAGGTGGTGGAGCTGCCCTGCCCGGCGGCCTGGGCGCTCTTCGAGGCGGGCGACCTGGCGGGCTACCGGGCGGCGGTCGCGGCCGAGGTGCGCGCGGCGGCCGCCGGTCTGGACGTGGCGGTGCTCGCCCAGGCCTCGATGGCCCCCGCCGCCGTGCTCCTCGCCGATCTGCCGCTCCCGGTGCTCGCCAGCCCCCGGCCGGCCGTGGCGGCGGCCCTGGCGGCGGCTCAGCTCCGGGCCGCCGGGCCGGCCACCAGCGCGTCGCCCAGCTCGGTCCGGGCGTAGAGCACCACCCGGCCGGCCCGGCGCCGCCGCAGCAGTCCGGCCTCCAGCAGCACCCTGAGGTGGTTGCCGACCGAGCCAAGGCCCTGCCCGGTGAGGGCGACCAGGTGCGTGGTGCTCAGCGGCTCCGCCAGAAGCACCAGGATCCGGGCCCGCGCCGGGCCCAGCAGCCGGCCCAGCGCCGGCTCCCCGGGCGCGCCCGGCTCGGCCAGCACCCCGCCCGCCGGGTAGACGATGGCGTGCCGCTGCTCGTCCCAGGCGAACCAGCCCTGACTCGGCGTCACCGGCACCAGCAGCAGCGCCGTCCCGCCCAGCTCCCGCGGCTCCTGGTCACGCAGCGTGATCCGCAGCCGGCTGTCCCCGAGCCACCGCATCCCGGGCCGCAGCCCGGCCAGCGCCGCCTCCCAGCCGCCCTGCGCGAGCCGGGTGGTGCGGGCCAGCACATCCGCCTCGACCACCCGGCGCCGCCGCGCCCAGTCGGGCCGCACCACCGTCCGCCACACCCAGTCCAGCAGCTCGGCCGCCCGCCCCGGCAGATCGGCCCCCGCCAGCACCGGCGGCAGCGCCCCGCCCATCGCCCGCGCCAGGTCCGCCCGCGCCCGCCCGCCCTCGGTGCCCGCGACCCGCGCCAGCTCCTGCTCGAACTCCCCTTCCCCGGCCCGCGGCGTGGGCGTCAGGAAGGTGGCGTTCCACGATCCGCCCAACCCGCCCCGCACCAGCTCCGCCCCCACCGGATCCCCCGCCACCCGCTGGCGGTACCGCGGCACCCACTGCGCCAGCCACTCCCGCTCCCCGGGATGCCCGGCCCGCGCCTGGTGCAGCGCTTTCAGCACCGCCGTGGTCTCGGCCAGCGGCGACACCGCGAACCTGCTCCCGGCCAGCGTGTCGGCATCGAGCTGCCACCACCCCACCGGTCACCTCCCCCCTGCCGCTGCGCTGACGGAGCCTCAGTCGGCCGCCGGCACCTCGACCGCCTCCGGCTCCTCCGGCTCCTGCGCCTGCACGGGCCGCACGGCAGGGCGGCGCTGCAGCAGGGCCGTCCAGACCAGGCCGCCCACCGTCAGGGCCGAGGCGACGAAGAAGTTCAGCCGCAGGCCGAGGAAGTGCTCGGAGGCGTCCACCCGCAGCGACTCCTCGAAGATCCGGAACGCCGAGTACCCCACCACGTAGAGCGTCATCAGGCTGCCGGGCCGCAGCCGGCCGCGCTTGCCCAGCTGGATCAGCACGGCGGCGAGCAGCAGGTCCCAGACCAGCTCGTAGAGGAAGGTCGGGTGGAAGGTCGTGTCCTGGAGGTAGCCGGCGGGGCGGAACGCGGGGTCGATCTCCAGGCCCCAGGGCAGGCCGGTCGGGCCGCCGAACAGCTCCTGGTTGAAGTAGTTGCCGATCCGCCCGACCGCCTGGGCCACCAGCAGGCAGGGCGCCAGGGTGTCCATCATGGCGGCCACGTCGGCGCCCGCCTTGCGCACCCGCCAGACGCCGACCAGCGTGGCCAGCGCGACCCCGCCCCAGATGCCGAGCCCGCCGGACCAGACCGCGAACGGGCCCCACCAGTGCGGCGGGATGTACTTGGGCGTGGTGATGTCGAAGTAGATCCGGCCGCCGACGATGCCGGCCGGCACGCACCAGAGCGCGACGTCGTCCACCAGCTCCGGGTCGCCGCCGGTCGCCACCCACCGCCGGCGGCCGATCAGCACGGCCAGGCTGATCCCGACGATGTACATCAGCGCGTAGAAGTGCACGAAGAGCGGCCCGATGGAGAAGCCGTTCACGGAGGGCGACGGTATGGCAGCCAGCAGCATGCCGCGAGCGTACCGGCGCCGCCGCCACCCGCACGGCGCGGGGGCACCGCCCGCACCTTTCGCCCCCGCGCGAAACTCTGGCGCCCGCCCCCGCCCGCTCGGCAGGGTCGCCGCATGCCCGCTCCCACCACCCTGCGTGCCCTCGCCGGGGTCCCCGGCTTCACCCCGCTGCTGCTCACCGCCACCGCGCAGAGCGCCGCCCAGACCACCGCCGGACTGGCCGTCGGCCTCGGCGTCCTGCACCGCACCGGGTCCGCCCTGCTGGCCGCGCTGGCGATGTTCGGCCCGGCGCTGGCCCGGGCGGTGGGGGCGGCGACGGTGCTGCGCTGGGCCGACCGGGTGCCGCCGCGCGGGGCGCTGGCCGGCACGGCGCTGCTCTTCGCGGCCGGCACGGCGGTGCAGGCGCTCCCCGGCCTGCCCGGCCCGGTGCTCTTCGCGGTGCTCTTCGGCCTGGGCACGGCCGGCTCGCTGGCCGGCGGGGTGCGCGGCGGACTGCTCAGCGAGCTGCTGCCGGCCGGCGCCTACGCACTGGGCCGGGCCGCGCTCAGCATGGCGGACGGGCTGCTGCAGGTGGCCGGCTTCGCCCTCGGCGGGCTGCTGACGGCCCTGCTGACGCCGGGCGCCACCCTGCTGGTCGCCGCCGCGCTCCACCTGGCCGCCGCCGCGGTCGCCCGGTTCGGCCTGCCCCGCCGACCGCCCCGGCAGCGCGCGGGCCGCACCCGGCCCGCGCTGCGGCTGCTCGCCGACGGTCCGCGCCGCACCGTGCTGCTGGCACTCTGGCTGCCGAACGGGCTGGTGGTCGGCTGCGAGTCGCTGCTGCTCCCCTACTCCCCGGCCCACGCCGGCCTGCTGCTCGCCTGCGCGGCCGCCGGGATGCTGCTGGGCGACACGGTGACCGGCCGGTTCCTGCCCGCCCGGCTGCGCTCGCGGCTGGCCGTGCCGCTCTGCCTGCTGCTCGCCGCGCCGTTCCCGCTGCTCGCGCTGCACCCGCCGCTGCCGCTGGCCGCCGCCGCGGTCGCGCTCGGCGCCATCGGCTACGCGGCGGCCCTGCCGTTGCAGGAGCGCCTGCTCGCGCTCACCCCGCCCGAGCGGCACGGCCAGGCGCTCGGGCTGCACAACGCCGGCATGCTCACTGCCCAGGGCGCCTGCGCCGCCCTGGCCGGCGCCCTCGCCGACCACGGCTCGCCCGGCACCGCCATCGCCCTGCTGGCCGCCGCCTCGCTCGCCACCACCCTGGCGCTGGCACCGGGGCTGACGGACCGCCACCGTCCTGTCGGGCCGGTAGCCTGCGGAACGACCGACCGGAACGATCGAGGAACGACATGGACGACGCCCGTCTGACCGCCTACCTGGCCCGGCTCGGCCTGCCCCGGCCCACCGCCCCCGACCTGTCCGCCCTGCGCGCGCTGCAGCAGGCGCACCTGACGGTCTTCCCGTTCGAGAACCTGAGCGTGCGACTGGGCGAGCCGATCGAGCTGACCGAGGAGGCGCTGGCCGCCAAGCTGCTCGACCGGCGCCGCGGCGGCTTCTGCTACGAGCTCAACGGCGCGTTCGCCGCACTGCTCGGCGCCCTCGGCTACCGGGTCGAGCTGCTGAGCGGCCGGGTCTTCGCACGCGGCGGGCGGGGCCTGCCGTTCGACCACCTGGCACTGCGGGTCCGGATCGACGGGCAGGCCTGGCTGGTGGACGTCGGTTTCGGCCGGCTCAGCGTGCTGCCGCTGTGCCTGGACGAGCGCGGTGAGCAGGCCGACCCGGCCGGCCGGTTCCGGATCACCGAGCACCCGGTGCCCGGCGGGCCGCTCCCCGACCTGGACGTCAGCGACGAGTCGGGCCTGCTCTACCGCCTGGACCAGCGCCCCTACCAGCTGGCCGACTACGTGCCCAGCTGCTGGTTCCAGGCCACCTCGCCGGACTCCCCGTTCACCGGCCGCACCCTCTGCTCGCTGCTCACCCCGTCCGGCGGCCGGGTCACCCTGGTGAACGACCGGCTGATCCTGGGCGAGGACGCCGGGCAGACCGAGCGCGCCCTGAGCGGAGCGGAGCTGCGCGAGGCCTACCGGGAGCACTTCGGCATCGAGCTGACCGAGGCGCAGGTCGGGCGGCTGGTCTGACGGCCGGTTCACCACCGGCGGTCAGTTCACCACGTGCTCCAGCGGCTCGCCGTTGGCGAAGCGGGCCAGCTGGGCGCCGATCAGCCGCTTGGCCCGGGGCAGGAAGGCCGAGGAGCTGCCGCCCACGTGCGGCGTGATCAGCACCCCGGGCGCGTGCCAGAGCGGGTGCCCGGCGGGCAGCGGCTCCGGGTCGGTCACGTCCAGCGCGGCCCGCAGCCGGCCCGAGGCCAGCTCGGCGAGCAGCGCCTCGGTCCGCACCACGGGCCCGCGGGCCACGTTGACCAGCAGCGCGCCGTCCCGCATGGCGGCCAGGAAGCCGGCGTCCACCAGTCCGCGGGTCTGCTCGGTGAGCGGCACCACCAGGATCACCACATCGGCCCGGCCCAGCAGCTCCGGCAGCTCGCTCAGCGCGTGCACCGGACCGCGGGCGGTCTGCCGGGCGGTCCGGGCGACCCGGTCCACGGTCACCTCGAAGGGCAGCAGCCGGTCCTCGATCGCGCTGCCGACCGAGCCGTGGCCGACGATCAGCACGTTCTTGTCGGCCAGCGCCGGGTAGAAGCCGGCCCGCCACTGCTCGGCGTCCTGGCCGCGGACGAAGCCGGGCAGGTCGCGCAGCGCGGCCAGGGTGAGGGCGACGGCGAGTTCGGCGGTGCTGGCGTCGTGCACCCCGCGGGCGTTGCAGAGCGCCACCCCGGCCGGCACGTGCGGGGCGATGTCGTCGGTGCCGGCGGTCTGGGTCTGGACGGCCCGCAGCCGGGGCATCGATCCGATGAACGGCAGCACGGTGTCGGTCCGCAGGTAGGGGGTGACCAGCAGCTCGACCCGCGCCAGCAGCTCGGCGGGCGGCGGTCCGGGGCGGCCGTCGGTCCGGTCGCCGTCGAAGGTGTGCAGCTCGAGCCCGCCGGCGGGCAGGCCGGGCAGCTGTTCGGCGGGGTAGGGCGTGAGGACCACGGGGGCGGCAGCAGCGATCATGCCGGGCAATCTACCGAGTACCCGGGTCGGCGCCGTTTGGCCGGGTGCGGCGCACTCCGTACGATTCATCGAGTAATCGGGGCGGAGAACCAGGGCGAGCAGGGAAGCAGCGGGATGACCAGGGCAGCGGAGCAGCAGGACGCGGGTACGGCCGAGGCGGAGTACGGGCCCGGTCTCGACCCCGAGCGGCTGCGGCTCTGCCTGGAGGTGCTGGGCGAGCTGGACGGGCTGGACGTGGACCACCCGGACGCGATCGCCGTGCGCCGGGCCGTGGCGCACATCTTCCGCACCGTGAAGCAGCGCCGCCGCCAGGAGGTGCGCGCGGCCAAGACCGCCAACGACCGCGAGGTGACCTCGCGCACGGCCACCGGCGCGCCGGGCCGGATCGACGACGAGACGGCCGGCGTCTTCGGCCTGTCCTCGCCGTCCGCCGGCCGCGAGCTGGCCGGCATCCTGCAGCGGCCGCGCTCCTGCTACGTCTGCAAGCAGCGCTACGTCGAGGTGGACGCCTTCTACCACCAGCTCTGCCCGGACTGCGCCGAGCTGAACCGGTCCCGCCGCCACCAGCGGGCCGACCTGACGGGCCGTCGGGCGCTGCTGACCGGCGGCCGGGCCAAGATCGGCATGTACATCGCGCTGATGCTGCTGCGCGACGGCGCGCACACCACCATCACCACCCGGTTCCCGAAGGACGCGATCCGCCGCTTCAAGGCGATGCCGGACAGCGCGGAGTGGCTGCACCGGCTGAAGATCGTCGGCGTCGACCTGCGCGACCCGGCGCAGGTGGTGGCGCTGGCCGACTCGGTGGCCGCCGAGGGCCCGCTGGACATCCTGATCAACAACGCCGCCCAGACGGTGCGCCGCTCCCCCGCCGCCTACGCCGAGCTGGTGGCCGCCGAGGCGGCGCCGCTGCCGCCGGGCGAGCTGCCCGCGAGCCAGGTGATCGGCGCCTTCGGCAGCGGCGCGGTGGACCGCCCGGCGCTGCCGGGGCAGGCCGCCGGCGAGGTGCTCTCCGCGCAGCAGGTGGCGGAGCTGGCGCTGGTCACCGGTTCGGCCTCGCCGGCCCGGATCGCGGCGGGCACGGCGATCGACGCGGGCGGCCTGGTGCCGGACCTGGTGGACACCAACAGCTGGGTGCAGACGGTCAGCGAGGTCGACCCGATCGAGCTGCTGGAAGTGCAGCTGTGCAACTCGACCGCGCCGTTCATCCTGGTCAGCCGGCTGCGTCCGGCGCTGGCCGCGGCCGCGGCCCGGCGCAAGTACGTGGTGAACGTCTCCGCGATGGAGGGCCAGTTCTCCCGCGGCTACAAGGGCGCGGGCCACCCGCACACCAACATGGCCAAGGCGGCGCTGAACATGCTGACCCGGACCAGCGCCCGGGAGATGCTGGAGGCCGACGGCATCCTGATGACCGCGGTGGACACCGGCTGGATCACCGACGAGCGGCCGCACCCGGACAAGATGCGGCTGGCCGACGAGGGCTTCCACGCGCCGCTGGACCTGGTGGACGGGGCGGCCCGGGTCTACGACCCGATCGTCCGCGGCGAGCGGGGCGAGGACCTGTTCGGCTGCTTCCTGAAGGACTTCGAACCGAGCAACTGGTGAGCTAACTCGCCCGGTGGGGCGGGAGAGGCGGGGAACCGTGGGCGCTGCGACCGGGACGCACCTGATCGGGGCGGGCGTGATCGTGCCCAGCACGGACGGGCGGGAGGTGCTGATCGGCCGCCGCACCACCGCCGGTGAGCCGCCGACCTGGAGCCTGCCGGGCGGCAAGGCGGACGGTCCCGGCGAGTCCTTCGAGCAGACCGCCGCGCGCGAGCTGGCCGAGGAGACCGGGATCGTGCTGCCGGCCGAGCGGATGCGGGTGCTCGGGGTGGTGCTGGACCACGTGGAGGGGCGGCCGCGGCTGACCGCCGCGGTGCTGGCCCCGCCGAGCGACGCGCCCGCCTTCGTGACCGAGCCGCACGCCTGCGCGGGCTGGGAGCGGGTGCGGCTGGAGGAGCTGCCGGAGCCGATGTTCGGGCCCTCGGCCTGGGTGCTGGCGCAGTGGCTGCCGGGTCACGGGCTGCCGGCCGGGGTGCACGCCTACCGGCTCTGAGGGCGGCTCAGCCCTGCCCCTCGTCCGCCTCGTCCGCCTCGTTCTCCAGGACCGCGCCGAGCCAGCACTCCAGCGCGTCCGAACACTGCTCGCCGCCGGAGGGCACCCGGGCGTAGCTGCGGTCCAGGAAGTCGCGCAGCCCCTGCTCCTCGGCGCGCAGCACGGCGGCCGCGCCGTCGGCGCCGCGGAGCAGCATCAGCACGTGGTCGAGGTCGGCCTCGGGCTCCAGGATCACGTCGCCGGTGCCGGCCGGCGCCTCCAGCCCCTTGGCGAGCAGCTCGCGGGCGAAGGTCCAGCGCTCGGGGGCGCCGAGCGGGAGCAGGAAGTCGACCCGGACCGCCAGCGGGTCGTAGCTGTCGTAGGCCCAGGTGGAGCGGAGTGGAATCCGCTCGTCCTGGCCGGGGATCAGTAGCTCCACCGCCACCTCGGCCGTCACGTTCTCGTCGCCGCTCATCTCGTACGCCTCCGATCCGGTCGGTGCGCTCCCCGTGCGCGTCGTGCGACCGCTCTTGCCCCGCTACCGGGCGGTCAAACCGCCCGAAAGTCCCTGGACAGGGCGCCGGAGGGCAGGACCGCTCGCTGCTCAGGACGCGTCGAGGCGCCGCCGCAGTTCCGCACCCAGCTCGGGATAACCGGCCGCGATGTCGAAGAGGTCGACCTGATCCGGTAGGTCCCACGCCTCTTGACGGCTGATCAGGAAGTCGGCAGTGGCCTGGACCACACGCGGCTCGGGCCGGTCGGCGAGCCCCAGCTCGTCCACCACCTCGGGTTCGGCCCGCAGCCGTGCCGCGACCGGATCGCGGCCGCTGTCGTCGCCCAGCTCGACCAGGTACTCATGGTCACCCAGCGGCTCGATCCGCCGGATACGAATCTCCGTACTCATACGGCCAGCACTACCCCCAGCTGCCCGTTCGGAAAACCTGGCCGTGCGCCGAACGGCGGTCACCGCGGCTCGGCCGGCTCCCAGTCCGCGATCAGCGCCAGCAGGCCCGGGAACCGCAGCTCCAGGTCGGCCACCCGCACCTGGCTGCGCCGCTCCAGCCCGTACTGCCGCTGCCGGGTGACCCCGGCCTCGCGCAGCACCTTGAAGTGGTGGGTCAGCGAGGACTTCGGCCGGTCGATGCCGAACCAGCCGCACGGCTGGTCGTACTCCTCGGACTCCAGCAGCAGCTTGCGCACGATCGCCAGCCGCAGCGGGTCGGCGAGCGCACCTAGCACCTGCTCCAGTCGCAGCTCGGCCACCCCGGGCTCGGCCAGCGGCTCGGGCGCGCCGGGGCGCGGCGGCGGCGGTTCGAAGGCCGGTGCGGCGGCGGTCATCGGCGGTCCCTCCCGATCCGGGATCAGCTGTACGAGTTTCATCGTACTGCATGCTATCTTCGAAAAAACTCGTACTGAGTTCGAGAAAACTCGTACAACCTCCGGGGGGACACCCATGTCCGCGACTCTCACCACGGGCGCGCCCGTGGCCGGCCGTGAAGCACCGCGCCGCTGGATCTGGGCGGCGGCCTGGCCGGTCACCGCCGTCTTCGTGCTCTCCAACGCCGCCACCCCGCTCTACGTGCTGTGGCAGCGCTCGATCGGCTTCTCCAAGGGGACCCTGACCCTGGTCTTCGCCTGCTACATCGCCGGGCTGCTGGCCTCGCTGCTGGTCAGCGGCACCCTCTCGGACCGGCTGGGCCGCAAGGTGGTGCTGCTGCCGGCGATCGGCCTGGCGCTGGCGGCCTGCGCGGTCTTCGCCACCGCCGCCTCGGTGCCGGCCCTGATCGCCGCCCGGCTGCTCACCGGCATCGCGGTCGGCGCGGTGGTCAGCGCGGGGATGGCCGCCGTCACCGACGTGGCCGGGTCGCGGCGCCGCCCGCTCGCCGCGCTGATCGCCTCCTGCGCCATGGTCTTCGGCGCCGGCCTCGGCCCGCTGCTGGCCGGCCTGCTGGCGCAGACCGCCCCCGGGCCGACGGTGACGGTCTTCCTGGTCGAGGCGGTGCTGCTGGCCCTCGCGGTGCTGACGGTCCTGCGGATGCCGCTGCCGCCGCGTCAGCGCGGGAACAGCGCCGGCGGGCGCCGGCTGCGGGTGCCGGGCGTGCCCGCCGGGGGGCGGCTGCCGCTGCTGCTCGGCATCGCGGTCTTCGCCCCGGGCATCACCGCCACCTCCTTCGTGCTCTCGCTCGGCCCCTCGCTGCTCGCCTCCCTGCTGCACTCGAGCAGCCGCGTGCTGGCCGGGGCGATGGCCTTCGTGATGTTCGCGGCGGCCACCGGCGCGCAGTTCGCGGTCCGCCGGATCCGGCGCCGCACGGTGCTGCTGGCCGGCGCGGCGGCCACGGCGGCCTCGATGGCGGCGCTGGCGCTGGCCGTGCGCGGCGGCTCGATCCCGCTGCTGGTGCTCGCGGCCGCGCTGGCCGGCACCGGCCAGGGCCTGGGCCAGCTCGCCGGGCTCTCGCTGCTGAACACCGCCGTCCGCCCGGACCGGCTGGCCGAGGCGAACGCGGCGCTCAACGTCGGCGGCTACCTGCCCGCCGGCATCCTCCCGGTGGCCGCCGGCTACCTCAGCGACGCGATCGGCCTGACCACCGGCGCCACCCTCTTCGCCGCCGTGCTGGCCGGCCTGGCCGTGGCGGGCGGCCTGCTGGTGCTGGCCAACCGCCGGCGGCTCGCGGAGTGAGGCGCGACGTGCGACCGCCACCGTCCCGCGGAACGCACGGGGCGGTGGCGGCGGATCCCACCGGGGCGGTCAGTGCTTGACGGCGATCCCGGCGTAGAAGGAGACCTGCGCGTCCGTCACCTCGGCGGGCAGCCGCGACTCGGACTCCTCCGGGCGCCAGCGGTGGGCGGGCACGACGCCCGGCTCCAGCAGCTCCAGCCCGTCGAAGAGCGACTCGAACTCGGCCTTGGGGCGCAGCTTCAGCGAGGTGCCGGCCTGGTTGTAGATCTCCTGCACCTTGAGCGCGCCCTGCGGGTCCAGGTCCGCGGTGGCGTGCGAGAGCACCAGCACCGACCCGACCGGCAGCGGGGCGAGCAGCCGGTCCACGATGGCGCGCGCGTCGGCCAGCTCGGGCACGAAGTGCAGCAGGGCGATCATCGAGAGCACCACTGGCTGCTCGAAGTCCAGGGTCTCCAGGACCTGCGCGGCGCCGAGGATCTTCTCCGGCTCGGTGACGTCGCCGTGCACATAGGCGGTCCGGCCCTCGGGCGAGCTGGTCATCAGCGCCCGGGAGTGCACCAGCACGATCGGGTCGTTGTCCACGTAGACCACGCGCGCATCGGGCGCCACCGACTGCGCCACCTCGTGCAGGTTGGGCGAGGTGGGAATGCCGGTGCCGATGTCCAGCCACTGGCGCAGCCCGCGCTGGGCGGCGGCCCGGGTGGCGCGGTGCATGAACGCCCGGTTGGCCCAGACGGCCGCCCGCATGCTCGGGAAGACCGTCAGCACCCGCTCAGCGGCTTCCCGGTCGACCGGGTAGTTGTCCTTGCCGTTGAGGAAGTAGTCGTACATCCGGGCGCTGTGCGGTATGTCCTGCCGCAGGAGGGCGCTCGGGGGCGTCTCCTGGCCCTGGTCCTCGGTGCTCATGCGCGCCACTCCCTTGCTCTCCCCGATGATGGTGCCGCGCCGCAGTGTAGCCAAGATGATGATCACTTTGGCAGTGGCTGACATGGCTTCCCGGGGTCGCCCTGCTGAAGAGTGACGGTCCGTCCGGTGCGCCCGGCCGTTTCCGAGGCAGCGCTGACGGCGCGCCCCGGCTCCCGCCCGCCCTCAGCTCGGTCCCACCACCCGCACGAACACCGTCCGCCTCCGCAGGGTGAACCCGATCGACTCGTACAGCCTGATCGCACTCGTGTTCGCCGCGGCAGTGTGCAGGAACGGCGTGTCCCCCCGCTCCCGGATGCCGGCGGCGACGGCCCGGACCAGGCGGGTCGCCAGGCCCCGGCCCCGGTGGGCCGGGTCGGTGCAGACGGCGCTGATCTCGGTCCAGCCGGCCGGGTGCAGGCGCTCGCCCGCCATGGCGATCAGCGGGCCGTCCGGGCCGTCCTCCCGGATGCCGAGGTAGGTCCCGAGTTCGATGGTCCGGGGCAGGAAGGGCCCCGGCTGGGTGCGGGCGATCAGGTCAAGGATCTCGGGCACGTCGGCCGGGCCGAGCCGCACGGCCTCCGGCGCCGGCTCGGCGCGCAGCGAGGTGTCGGCGAGCTGCACGCCGGCCACCTCGCCGTCGATCCGCCAGTCGGCGGGCGGTTCGAGGCTCCCGGTGAGCGCGGCGGCTCCGCCCGGGCCGACCAGGGCGGCCAGGTCGGCCCAGGCCCCCGGGTCGGCCGGGTCGGCGAGCGCACCGAACGGGGAGACGTCCTCGGGATAGCGGGCCGCCCGGCCGACCCGCTCGGCGAACCGGGCGTGCGGGCCGCTGAGCGCGGCCCAGACCGGATTGTCGAGCAGGTCGAGCTGCGGAGGGGTGATGCTGGTGGTGGGCACGGTGCCTGGTCTCCCTGTCTGTCCGGTGGTGTCGCGGCGATCGGGGCCGACGGCCGGTCCGGCCATCATCGCCGGTCGTCGGCCCCCGGCCGTCAGGAGTTGCTCAGCGGCAGGCCGGGCGGGTTGATCTGGGAGCTGGGCACCGCCTCGTTGGCGAGGTTCCAGGCCGCCAGCCACTTGGCGTACTGGCCGTCCTGGATCAGGTGGTTGAGCGCGTCGGCGACCGGCTTCGCCAGTCCGCTGTCCTTCTTCGCGGTGGCCGCGATCAGCCCCTGCAGGCTCTCGCCCGCGCCGGAGTAGGTGCCCGCGTTGCGCACCGGGTCCGGGCTGCCCGCCTTCTGGGTGATCTGGTAGGCGATGCCGGGGTTGGGTCCGAAGGAGGCGTCGATCCGGCCGCTGGTGAGGGCCAGGTAGATGGCGTTGGGGTCCGGGTAGTAGGAGATGGTGAGCTGCTTGCCCTCCGCCTTCAGCTTGCTCTGCCACTCCAGCAGGATCTTCTCCTGGTTGGTGCCGGAGCTGACCGCCACGGTCTTGCCGGCCAGGCTGTGGTAGTCGCCGCCGAAGCTCCAGGTGCTGCTCTTCAGCACCTCGAAGGCGAGGTTGTCCTGGCGGTAGGAGGCGAAGTCGTACTTCTTCTTCCGCTCCTCGGTGTCGGTGACGTTGGAGAAGAGGACATCGGTCTTGCCGCTGTCCAGGCCGACGAACATGTTCTCCCAGGTGGCGTTCTGCAGCACCGGCCTGAGGCCGAGCACGGCGGCCACCAGTCGGCCCAGGTCCGGCTCGGCGCCGGTGAGGGTCTTCTGGTCGCTGCCGACGTAGGCCAGCGGCGCGAAGCCGGCGGGCAGCGCGCCGACCCCGATCACCAGCTGGCCGGACTTGACCACCGAGGCCGGCAACTCGGCGCGGATATCGGCGACTTCGGGCACCGTGAGGTCGGTCTGGGTGGCGGCGCCGTTGGCCAGCGCGCCCACCGTCACGCTGTCGCCGGAGGCGCCGCCGGACGAGCCCGCGGCGGTCGAGCCGCTGCTGCCGCAGGCGGTGACGCCGATGGCGAGCGCGGCGCCGGCGACACCTGCGGAGAGCGAGCGGATCAGTCTGCTGCGGAAACCGGGCATGGTCGTTCCTTGGTTCGTGGTGAGCATGGGAAGAGGAGGTCACAGGTGCGGGGGTCAGAGCACGCGGCTCAGGAACTCCCGGGTGCGCGGGTGCTGCGGTCGGTCCAGCACCTGCGTGGGCGGGCCCTGTTCGAGGATCCGGCCGCCGTCGATGAAGACCACCCGGTCGGCCACCTCCCGGGCGAAGCCGATCTCGTGGGTGACGATGACCAGCGTGGTCCCGCTGGTCGCCAGGTCGCGGATGACCGCCAGCACCTCGCCGACCAGCTCCGGGTCGAGCGCCGAGGTGGGCTCGTCGAAGAGGATCACCCCGGGCCGCAGCGCCAGTGCCCGGGCGATCGCCACCCGCTGCTGCTGCCCGCCGGAGAGCTGCCGCGGGTAGGCGCCGGCCTTCTCGGCCAGCCCGACCCGGGTCAGCAGCGCGCGCGCCAGCTCCCGGGCCTCGGCCTTGCGCAGCAGGCCGTTGGCCACCGGCGCGGCGGCCACGTTCTCCAGCGCGGTCAGGTGCGGGAAGAGGTTGAAGTTCTGGAAGACGAAGCCGATCCGGCTGCGCTGGGCGAGGATCGCCCGTTCGCTCAGCTCCTTCAGCCGCTCGCCGTGCCGCCGCACCCCGATCAGCTCGCCGTTGAGGCTGACCTGGCCGATCTCCGGCTTCTCCAGGTGGTTGATCACCCGCAGCAGGGTGGACTTGCCCGAGCCGGACGGCCCGATCACCACCGTGACCTCGCCGGGCGCCACGGTCAGGTCGATCCCGTCCAGCACCCGGTGGGCGCCGTACCACTTGTGCACGTCGCGGACCTCGATCGCGGCGGGCACGGACTCCGCCGCCGAGCGGTCCTCGGTCAGGGTGCTCACAGCGCGGCCTCCCGCCGGATCCGGGCCCGCAGCGCGGAGAGGCCGGCCCGCAGCCGCTGCAGCGGGGTGGGCGGCAGGGTGCGCAGCGCGCCGCGCGAGTAGTACCGCTCCACGTAGAACTGGACGATCGAGACGGCGCTGGTGAGCAGCACGTACCAGACGGTGGCCACCAGCAGCAGCGGCACGATGTCGCCGGGGTAGGTGCTCCCCATGTTCTGCACGGTGCCGAACAGGTCGAGCAGCGAGACGTAGAAGACCAGCGAGGTGCTCTTCACCAGTCCGATCAACTGGTTGACGTAGGACGGGATCACCGCCCGCAGTGCCTGCGGGAAGACGATCCGGGCGAACTGGTAGCGCCGGGGCAGTCCGAGCGCGGCGGCCGCCTCGTGCTGGCCCTGGTCCACCGAGAGCAGTCCGGCCCGCACCACCTCGGCGGCGTAGGCGGCCTCGTTGAGGCTGAGCCCGATGACCGCGACCACGGTCGCGCTGGCCAGCTTGGCCTCGCTGAACTGCAGCAGCCCGGGCCCGAACGGCACCCCGAGGCTCAGTGTCCGGTACAGCGCACTGAAGTTGAACAGGAAGAGCAGCACCACGATCAGCGGCACCGAGCGGAACAGCCAGATGTACACCCAGCTGATCGCCCGCAGCACGGGGCTGCGCGAGAGCCGGGCGAGCGCCAGCAGGATGCCGCCGGCCAGGCCGAGCACCGCGCTGTACGCCGTCACCTCCAGGGTGACGCCCAGGCCGTCGACGACCACCGGGCGGAGGAACCAGTACTGGAACCGGCCCCACTGGTAGAACGGGTTGGTGGCCAGCCCGTGCAGCAGCTGGGCGAGCAGCACCAGCGCGACGGCGCTGCCGATCCACCGACCGGGGTGGCGCAGCGGAATCACCCGCTGCGCGCCGGCTCTCGCGGTGGCAGCGGACGGGCCGTCAACTGACGTCGGCTGATCGGGTTTCGAGGGATGGACGGCCGTACCGGGCGGCACGGCGGGGAGCAGGGATTCGCTCATCGGTGAACTCCGGCGGAGCCACCCGGGGGCGCGCCTGGCGCGCCGCGCGGCGGGTGGCGGGTGGGATGGACGAGGGGAGAGCACGCCCTCGGGGACAGCGGGGCGTGGCGCGCGCCTCAGGGAGCGAGCGGGTCCGGGTGGGGAGCCGTCAGTCCCGGCAGAGGCCGAGGCAGGCCTGACACAGCGCGCTGCTGACCCGGGCGAGGTCGATGTGCCGGCACAGGTACGCGGCGACGCGGCCGTGGCGCCGCCAGGCGGCCATCCCCGGTCCTGCGTACATCGCCGTCACCCTTCCGCCGTCGTGCCGCCCGGTCCGACCCGGGTTCGTCGTGGGCCAAGGTAGGCGCTCGCCGGACGGGGTGTCAACGGCTCCCCACCAAGCCTGACATGCCTCCAAATTCCTTTCGTTTCATCCATGTTGACTGACATTGCGGCAGCCGGAACAGGGTTGTCCGGCCCGTCCGGGCCGGGTTACGGTCCGGATCGTGCCCGCGACCACGGAGGAGTCACCATGACCGACCAAGCGACCCGTCCCGCCGCCGAGCCCGAGGTCCCGGGCGGCCTCGCCACCTTCGTCGAGGAGTGGGAGGAGTGGCACGCCGAGCACCAGCGGGTGCGCGCCGACAAGCACGGCTTCCTCGCCATCACCAGCATCAACTGGCTGGACGAGGAGCCCACCCGCTTCCCCGACGCGCCCGGCGCCTGGTCCACCGGGCCGGAGGGCGTCACCGTCCGGCTGGACGAGGGCGAGGAGCTGGTCGTCGACGGCGCGGTGGTGCACGGCACCCACCACTTCGGCGTGATCGCGGAGCGGGACAGCCTCTACCCCGGCTTCGGCGAGGCCGTGATCGAGGTCGCCAAGCGCGGCGGCCACGACATCGTCCGCCCGCGCCACCCCGACAACGAGCTGCGCACCGGCTACACCGACAACCCGGCCTACGCCCCGGACCCGCGCTGGCGGCTGAGCGGCCGCTACGTCCCGTTCGAGGAGCCGCGCCCGATCACCGTCGGCGCCACCGTCGAGGGCCTGGAGCACGTCTACGAGTCGCCCGGCACCGTGGAGTTCGAGCTGAACGGCGAGACCCACCGGCTCACCGCCTTCAACGGACCCACCCCCGGCAGCCTCTTCGCGCTCTTCACCGACGCGACCTCCGGCGTGACCACCTACGCCGCCAACCGCCACCTCGCGATCCCGGCCCCGGACGCCGAGGGCCGGGTGGTGCTCGACTTCAACCGCGCCAACAACCTGCCCTGCGCCTACACCGACCTGGCCACCTGCCCGCTCCCGCCGGCCGAGAACCACCTGCCGGTGGCGATCGAGGCGGGCGAGCAGCTCCCGCCGCCGCGCCCCGCGAAGGCCTGACCCCACCCCGGCGGGGCCGGTGCGCACGACCGCGCACCGGCCCCGCCGGGCTGTTCGGCCTCAGGCCAGCTGGGTGGCCTGCAGCCCGGCGTAGACGCCGGCCCGGCCGAGCAGTTCCCGGTGCGAGCCGATCTCGGCGATCCGCCCGTCCCGCATCACCACGATCCGGTCGGCGTCCCGGATGGTGGAGAGCCGGTGTGCGACCACGAAGACGGTGCGCCCGCGGAGGTGGCCTCGTCCAGCACCAGCACCCGGGGGTCGCGGATCAGCGCCCGGGCGATCGCCAGCCGCTGCCGCTGCCCGCCGGAGAGCCGGGCGCCGCGCTCGCCGACCACGGTCTCCAGCACGTCCGGCAGCCGGTCGATGAACTCCAGCGCGTTGGCGTCGGCCAGGGCGCGGCGGACCGTCTCCTCGTCCACCTCCTCCAGGCCGTAGGTGACGTTCTCCCGGACGCTGCCCTCGAAGAGGATGGAGTCCTGCGGCACCACCGAGAGGTGCGAGCGGTAGCTGCGCAGGTCCAGGGTCTCCATGTCGCGCCCGTCCAGCAGGATCCGGCCCTCGGTCGGGCGCAGGAACCCGATCACCAGGTTGAGCACCGTGGACTTCCCGGCGCCCGAGGCGCCGACCAGCGCGATGGTCTCGCCGGCCCGCACCGTCAGGTCGAAGCCCCGCAGCGCCGGTTCCGGGTCCTCGGGGTAGCGCAGGCCGACGCCCTGGAACTCGATCCGGCCGACCACCTCGCCGACCTCGGCCTTGCCGGCGTTGACCTCCAGGTCGGGCTCCTGCAGCACCTCGCCCGCCGAGCGGACCGAGGCCAGCCCCTTGCCGATGACCGGGGTGAGCGTCATCAGCCCGGTGACGGCGCCGGTGAGGGTGGAGAAGTAGGCGCTGAGCATGACCACCTGGCCGGGGCTGACGTCCAGCCAGCCGTAGTAGGCGATCAGCGCGGAGCCGGCCAGCGTGGAGACGCCGATCGCGTTGAGCAGGATCCAGGCCATCGAGCCGAACCGGCCGTTCACCAGGTCCAGCCGCAGGCCGGCGGTGAGCACGCTGCCGAGGGTGCGGTCCACCCGGCGCAGCGCGGTGCGTTCCAGGCCGTGCGCCCGGGTGATCGGGATCAGCGTGGTCATCTCGCTGATCCGGCTGGAGAGCTGTTCGACCTCGCGGCGGAAGCTCTCGTTGTCGTCGCGCATCCGGGTGCGCATCCGCACCACCAGCGCGGCCGAGGCGGGCACCAGCACCAGGAAGACCGGCAGGAAGACCGGCGCCTGGATGCCGATCACCACCAGGCCGCCGAGCACGGTGGCCACCGCGGCCAGCCCGAGGTCGGCGACCTGCTGGGCGGCGGTCTCCACGCTCTCCACGTCGCGGATCACCTTGGCCTGCAGCACTCCGGCGCTGACCCGGTCGTGGTAGCCGATGGAGAGCTCCTGCATCCGGTGGCAGAGCGCGGAGCGCAGCCGGGTGCCGACCCGGCGGATGCTGCCGTTCATCCAGCGCACGTAGAGCAGGTGCAGCGGGAGGTTGAGCGAGAGGATCACCAGCAGGATGCCGGCGTTCCACCAGAGCACGGCGACCGGCTCGTGCTTCACCACCACGTCGATGATGTTGGCGGTGCTCAGCGGGAGCAGCCAGACCGGGGTGTGCTTGGCGAAGAAGACCAGGACGGCGCCGACGGTGCGGTGCCGCTCCGGATGGAAGAGGTAACGCAGGGTGCGTACGGGATGCTCGCCGCGGTAGTCGTGGGTCAGGGGTCCTCGGGGCAGCGCCATGGACGGGCTCCAAGCGGAGTCGGGCGTTCGGGGGCATGAGGGGCGAGGGTGCCCCAATCCTGTCAGCGGCTGCCGGGTGCCCCGCAACCGATTAACCGGTAAAGCCCGGGGCGGTCCAGCCGCCGGACACCGGCCGCCCGCCCACCCGGGACCGCCTGCGGATCCAGTGATCCTCCACCGTGCGACTGGCGCGATCACGGATACTCATAAGCACAAGCATGCGAACCCATAATCCGTGTTTATGACGTCATAGGTCTGAAGCACCTACTCCGGCCACGAACCCCCGGTTACCGTGGCGACGTCTCCCGTCCTGCGCGCCCCGGAGGAATCCACCGCCATGGCCCGTCCCATCCGCGTCGCGATCGTCGGCGCCGGCCCCGCCGGCATCTACGCCGCCGACGCCCTGCTGAAGTCCGACTCCGCCGCCGACCCCGGTGTCTCGATCGACCTCTTCGAGCGGATGCCCGCGCCGTTCGGCCTGATCCGCTACGGCGTGGCGCCGGACCACCCCCGGATCAAGGGCATCGTCACCGCGCTGCACCAGGTGCTCGACAAGCCCGCCGTCCGGCTCTTCGGCAACGTGGACTACCCGGGCGACCTGGCGCTGGACGACCTGCACCGGTTCTACGACGCGGTCGTCTTCTCCACCGGCGCGATGGCCGACCGCGCCCTCGACATACCCGGCATCGGGCTGGAGGGCTCCTACGGCGCCGCCGACTTCGTCTCCTGGTACGACGGCCACCCGGACGTGCCGCGCGACTGGCCGCTGACCGCCGCCAAGGTGGCCGTGCTCGGCGTCGGCAACGTCGCCCTGGACGTGGCCCGGATCCTCGCCAAGACCGCCGAGGAGCTGCTGCCCACCGACATCCCGCCGAACGTCCACGCCGGGCTGGCCCGCAACCAGGCCGTCGAGGTGCACGTCTTCGGCCGCCGCGGCCCGGCCCAGGCCAAGTTCAGCCCGATGGAGCTGCGCGAGCTGGACCACTCGCCCAACATCGAGGTCATCGTCGACCCCGAGGACATCGACTACGACGAGGGCTCGATCGCCGAGCGCCGCGCCGTCAAGCACGTCGACCTGGTCGCCGCCACCCTGGAGCGCTGGGCGATCCGCGACCCCGGGGACCGCCCGCACCGCCTCTACCTGCACTTCTTCGAGTCGCCCACCGAGGTACTGGGCGCCGACGGCAAGGTGGCGGGCCTGCGCACCGAGCGCACCGAGCTGGACGGCACGGGCAATGTGCGCGGCACCGGCGCCTTCACCGACTGGGACGTGCAGGCGGTCTACCGGGCCGTCGGCTACTACTCCGACGAGCTGCCCAAGCTGCCCTTCGACCCGGTGGCCGGCACCGTGCCGAACCAGGCCGGCCGGGTGCTGGCCGCCGACGGCAGCCACCAGGAGGCCACCTACGTCACCGGCTGGATCAAGCGCGGCCCGATCGGCCTGATCGGCCACACCAAGGGCGACGCCAACGAGACGGTCGCCTGCCTGCTGGACGACCACGCGTCCGGCCGCCTCCCCGGCGCCGTCGAGCCCGAGCCGGAGGCGATCGTCGCCCACCTGCGCGAGCAGGGCGTACGGTTCACCACCTGGGAGGGCTGGCAACTGCTCGACGCCCACGAGCGGGCGCTCGGCGCGGCCGAGGACCGCGAGCGGATCAAGGTGGTCGAGCGCGAGGACATGCTGCGGGCCAGCGGCGCCTGAGCCCTCGGCGGGAGCTCCGGCTGACGCCCGGCGTCAGCCTGAGCTCCCGGCGAACGCCAGCGGCGGCGCGATCGCCTGCGCGTCCGCCCCCTCGCCGATCCAGAGCCCGATCAGCAGCGCCGCCGTGGCCTCCAGCAGCCCGGCCCTCCCCAACCCGCCGGCGCCGACCGGCTCGCACCCCAGCCCCCGCACCAACTGCCGCACCACCGCCACCGCCTCCTCGCCGTCCCCGCACACCGGCACCGCGAGCGGCCGGCCGTCGAAGACCGGCGGATTCCGCCGCCACACGCTCTCGTGGCACCGGTTGAACGCCTTCGCCACCCGCGCACCGGGCGCGGCCGCCGCGATCCGCTCGGCAGCCGACGGCCCGCCCGCCGTGAGCAGCCCGAACCCCTCGCCCACCGGATTCGTGCAGTCCACCACCGTCCGCCCCGCCAACGGCAGTTCCGCCACCACCTGCTCCGCCACGGCGTACGGCACGGCCACCAGCACCGCACCCGTGCCGAACTCCGCCGCCTCCCGCAGACTCCCGGCCCCGATCCGCTCGCCGAGCGCGGCCGCCCGCCGCCCGTCCCGCCCACCGACCAGCACCTGATGCCCCGCCCGGACCCAACCCCCGCCCAGGGCCTCCGCCATCGACCCGGTCCCCAGAATTCCGATCCTCATCGCCGTCCCCCAGCTCGCCGGTCGCCCTTGCGCTTGCACCTGCGATGACGACGTTGGGCACCGCCTCGGGCACCATGTGGTAAGTGACCACCGATCAGCCGTTCCTCGCCGACTGCCGGGCCCGCCTCGCCTTCGACCTGCTCGCCAACACCTGGAACGCCGTGGTGCTCTGGTCCCTGCGCCACGCCCCGGCCCGCCCGGGCGAACTGCGCGAACGCATCGGCGGCATCAGCCCGAAGGTCCTCACCGAGACCCTGCGCCGCCTCCAGCTCAACGGCCTGGTCACCCGCACCGCCCACCCGGGCTCGCCCCCACACGTCGACTACGCCCTCACCGGGCTGGGCCGCACCCTGCTCGGCCCGATCGAAGCCCTCGGCGCCTGGGCGTACGAGCACGGCGACGAGGTCCTGGCCGCCCAGGACCGCGAGCGGCCCTTCGGCCCGTGACCCCGGTCGCCGCGTCACCGGCCGGCCCTGGCTAGACCTCCTGCTCGCGGGCGGCAGCCGCCGCCCGCTCGGCGGCACCGGCGATCACACCGGCGGCGCGAGCCGCCTCGCCGCTCGCCCGCCACTCCTGGATCCGCTGGAGAGTGGCGCCGCCCGGCAGGAGGCCGAGTTGGCCGAAGAGCGTGACATCGTCGCGGACCGCCTCGTGCCGGACCACCTTGCCCTCCCGCAGTTGCAGGAGGTGGACCTGCTCGGTGTCGATCTCGACCCCGGTCGGCGGGATCGCCTGGTCGAGTTCGCCGTCACGGTAGCGGACGAAGGGGCCGGTGTGCCTGCCGCGCATGTGCATCCGTATCCACACCCGGTCGCCGTCGTGGACCAGGTCGACGACGGGGAAGTCCAGATCGCTGAAGGCGGCGCGCAGCCACACCCCCGATGCCAGCACACCGGCCGGCCCGGGCAGCGAGCAGGCGGCGGGCGAGACGGCCGCCTGGCGGTTGGTGAAGTCCCGGTGCACGACCGCCGCGGCCAGTTCCGCGTCCCCGGTCGCCAGGACGGTGAAGAGTCCGCGGGCCGCGTCCTCTGCAGACATACCCATGAGCTTGGGTTCCTCTCCCACGCAACGGGGCGGCCGGCCGCCCCTGACTGATATTCAGGTTACACGTCACCTATTGAATAGGTGGACCACTTTCCACGACTAGGCTGACCCCCATGCCGACCAAACGCAGATACGTCTCCCCCCTGCGGGAGCAGTCCGCCGCCGAGACGCGTGCCCAGATCCTCCGGTCGGCGACCCGGCTCTTCGCCGAGCGCGGCTACGGGCGGGTGACGGTGGCCGACATCGCGACCGAGGCGGGCGTCTCCGCCAAGGCCGTCTTCGCGAGCGCCGGCAGCAAGGGCGACATCCTCAACGAGATCGTCGACACGGCCGTGCGGGCCTCCGGCCATGAGCAGGCGACGCACGCCGTACTCGCCGCGCAGGACCCGGAGTCCACGCTCCGGGCGCTGGCCCACGGCACCCGGTCGGGCAACGAGAGCCTGTTCACCGTCCACCAGGCGATCCACAAGGCGCTGCCGTCCCACGAGGACGGCGACGCCCTGTGGGAACGCGCCACCGCCGACTACCGCACCACCCTGCACACCGCGGCGCGCCGGCTGCACGCCCTGGCGCCCGGCAGCTGCCCGGAGGAGGAGACGGCGGACCTCCTCTGGTTCTGGTTCGGCCCGGGCAGTTGGCGCACCCTGGTCGCGGAGAACGGCTGGTCCTGGGACCGCGCCGAGGCCTTCCTGCTCCGCACCGCGGTCGCCACCCTGCTCGCGCGGAGCTGATCAGCCCAGCGGCCGCCGGCCTGCTCGGCCGCCTGGAGGAGCAGGGCGGGAGGGTGCTCGCGGATCACGTCCTGCGCGAGCGCACCTCGTCGGCGGCGATGGGCGCGGCGCTGATCGCGCGCCCGAATCCGCGGCCGGCACCTGCACCGCCACCGCTCAGACCGCCGCCACCCGGGCCCGCAGCAGGCAGAACTCGTTCCCCTCCGGGTCGGCCAGCACCCGCCAGCTCTCCTCCCCGGTCTGCCCGACGTCGACCGGACGCGCCCCGAGTGCCAACAGCCGCTCCAGCTCCGCCTCCTGGCCGCGATCGGTCGGGTTGACGTCGAGGTGCAGGCGCAGCTTCGCCGGGCGCGGGTCGGTGCTCGGGCTCAGCACCAGCGTCGGCTGCGGGCCGCCGAAGCCGACGCCGGGCGGACCGATCTCGATGCTCCCGTCGTCCTCCCGCCCGACCTCGACGTAGCCGAGGACCTCACACCAGAACGCGGCCAGCCCCTCGGGGTCGGCGGCGTCGATGACCAGTTCACTGATGCGGCATGCCATGACGGCTACCGTATCCCTGCGGATGATCGCGAAGCCGTCCCGGCCCCTGGGAGTCGACCTCGCGCCAGGCCTACTCCGATGCGGACACGCCGTCATTCGCCGTCCGGTTTAGCGGACTTGACGCCCGGTCCGTTCGTAGATGCTCCCGCCGGGCGCGAACCAGCCCGCCTTCTTCCGGACCGCCGGGCTCGGGTCCCGGGCCTGGGCCAGCCGCAGGGCGGCGACGGCCCGCGGATCGCCGTGCGCGAACTTGCCGACCAGCTCGGCGGCCCGGGACCGCACGCCCGGGTCGGGGTCCTCGGCGAGGTGCCGCAGCGCCGGCTCCAGGACCCGGTCCGCGCCCGGCGCGCAGGTGTCGCCCTTGCAGCGGTCGCAGGCCAGGGCGTGGAGGGCGGCGATCCGGACGCCCGGGTCGGGGTCGTCGGCCATGGTGATCAGCCGGTCCATGGACCCCGCGTCGACCAGGTGGTCCAGCAGCCGGCAGCAGCCCTCCCGGACGGCCGCCCGCTCATCGCCCAGCCCGGCCCGGATGGCCTCCAGCGCACCGTCGGCCCGCCGCAGCAGCTCGCGGTAGGCCGCCACGGCGCGCTGCGGGTCGCCGAGACAGGAGACCAAGGCCTCGTTGTCCGTTCGCACGAATCCGAGCATGCCCCCAGTGTCGAACCGCACCGGGCAGCCCGGCAAAGGGATTTCCGCCCGCTCCGCCTGACGCTCCGTCAGTCACGCGGACCGGAGCGGCGCGGGGCCGCTGCTCTCCCGGACCGTCAGGACCGGCGTCAGCAGCGTGACCTCGGCGGGCTGGTCGCCGTTGATCCGGCGCATCACCAGATCCACGGCCTGGCTGCCGAGTTCGCGCGCGGGTCCGGTGACGGCGGTGAGCCGGGGCGCGTACTGCTCGGCCAGCGGCTCGGGGCAGAGCGCCACCACGGAGGCGTCCTCGGGGACGGTCCGCCCGGTGGCCCGCAGCAGGCTGAGCAGCGGGCCGATCGCGCCCTCGTTCTGCACCACGAAGCCGGTGGTGCCGGGGCGGTCGGCGAGGATCCGGGAGAGCGCGCCGGCGGTGCTGTCGTAGCCGCCCTCGCACGGGCGGTGGACGAACCGCAGACCGCGGAGTTCGGCCTGGGCCCGGAAGCCGGCCAGGGTCCGCTCGGCGTAGCCGGCACGGCGCCGGTAGACCTCGGGGGCGTAGCCGATGAAGGCGACGTCCTGGTGGCCGAGGTCGGCGAGGTGGTCGGCGCAGAGCGCGCCGGCGGCGGCGAAGTCGTGGTCGACGCAGGCCAGGCCGGCGGTGTCCTCGGGCAGGCCGATCAGCGCGGCGTGGGTGCCCTGTTCGCGCAGCACCGGGATCCGGTCGTCGTCGAGTTCCACGTCCATCAGGATGACGCCGTCGGCCAGGCCGCTGCCGGCCACCCGGCGGACGCCGGCGGGGCCTTCGTCGTTGGTGATCAGCAGCACGTCGTAGCCGTACCGGCGGGCGGACACGGTGACGGAGATGGCGATCTCCATCATGATCGGCACGTAGACGTCGGTGCGCAGCGGGACGACCAGGGCGATGATGTGCGAGCGCTTGCCGGCCAGCGCGCGGGCGCCCGCGTTGGGGTGGTAGCCCAGTTCGCTGATCGCTCGCTCGACCCGCCGCCGGGTGGCCTCGGAGATCGAGCGCTTGCCGCTGAGCACGTAGCTGACCGTGCTCGGCGAGACGCCCGCGTGCTTGGCCACTTCGGCCAGTGTCGCCATTCGGTCTGCTCCTCGTCCTGCGGTCGGTGGTCGGAGGGGAGTCCGTGCCGGTCCCCGTCCGCAGCGTAGTGGCCGGGGTCGGGGACCGGCTCCTGCCGACCGCCGCACCCGACGTCACGGGCGCCGACGACCTCGACCCGGTCGTCGGCGACGGCGGTGACGGCCCCTCGGAGGACCACGGCGACCGGGGGAACGCCCAGTTGCCGTGCCACTGACCCGACAGCACCGGTGGGGCGGCTGCCTCCGGGGCCGGATCAGTTCGACACGTACTCGGCCGCCGGCGGCTCCGCCTCCGCCTGGCCGTGCACGAACGGCTTCAGCCACTTGTCGTAGCTGGCCTGCCAGTCGCGGGCGCGGTACTGCTCCAGCACCTGGTTCACCCAGGCGACCAGGTCCGCCTCGCCCGGCGGCATCGCGATCGCGTACGGCTCGGGCGAGATCGGGTCGCCGACCACCATGGTCGCCGGGTCCTGGGCGGCCAGCCCGTAGGCGATCGCGTCGTCGGTCAGGACCGCGTCCGCCAGGCCCAGCTGCACCCGCACCAGGCAGTCGAGTTCGGCGGGCGCGGTGACGATGCCCGCCGGCTGGAACTGCTGCTGGTCCCTGGGCTTCTTCAGGTCCCCCGCCAGGTTGTCGTACGAGGTCGAGCCGGCCGCGACGCAGACCCGCCGGCCCTTGAGCGCCGCCGGGCCGCTCTCGTTCGGGTCGTCGTGCGCCCGCGGCACCAGCACCCGCTCGCCCGCCACGAAGTAGACGGTGGAGAAGTCCACCTTCCGGGCCCGCTCGCAGGTGGCCGTCATGGTGTGCACCACCAGGTCCACGTGCTGCGCGCCGGAGGACTCGAGGCGGGGTATCCGCTGGTCGTCGTCGAGCGCGACGTAGGTGACGGCGTCCGGCCGGCCGAGGATCGACTGGGAGATGGCGTGCACCAGGTCGATGTCGAACCCGGCGGGCTTGCCGTCCGGGCCGAGGAACCCCCAGTGGTAGTCGTTCAGGTCCACGCCCACCACCAGCGAGCCGTGGGCCCTGATCGACTGGATGGTGCTGCCGCCGGAGTCCTCGGCCGGCCGGTACCGGCTGGCCCGCGGATCGCACCCCGGATCGTCCGCCGGCCGCGCCGCCGCCACCCCGCTGGGCGCCGGGGCGGCCGCGGTCGCCCCCGGCCGCGCCGGCGCGGCCCCCGCGCTCCACCACCCGGCGGCCGCCACCAGCACCGCGCCCGCCACCGCCAGTACCCGCACCCGCTGCCCCATCAAGTCCTCCCGAACCCGAGCCGGCGTGAAGTCCACTGTCGTCCGTGGGAGGTGACACGCCGTCAGGCAGCCGGGCGGTTCCCGCCGAGCGCCGGGCGAAGGGCCGCGCCGGCCGACTCCGGCCGTGGGGCGGCCATGGGGTAAAGTGGGAACGTCGAGTGCGGAATTATATCCAATGGCCTTCCGGAGAACTGAAGTGGCGCAGCCGAAGCGGGGCAATGTCGAATCGGGGGACGAGGCCGCCGCACCGGCGCAGCACTATTTCTCCGCCGATCCGTCGGTCGCCAGTTCCCGCACTTCCATCGAACTCTCGCTGCGCGGCATTTCGCTGGAGCTGGAAACCGATGTGGGCGTCTTCTCCACCGGAAAGCTGGACAAGGGCACCCGAATCCTGCTTGAGAACATCCCGACCCCGCCGAACCGCGGCCGCTACCTGGACCTCGGCTGCGGCTACGGCCCGATCGCCACGACCATGGCGGCCATGCGGCGGCGGGCCGAGGTGTGGGCCGTGGACATCAACAACCGGGCCCTGGAACTGGTCCGGGACAACAGCGCGCGGGCCGGCCTGAAAAACGTCACGGCCTGCCGTCCGGAAGAAGTCCCGGACGACCTGGAGTTCTCGTTCATCTATTCGAACCCGCCGATCCGGATCGGCAAGGCGGCGCTCCACGAACTGCTGCTGAAATGGCTGCCGCGATTGACCCCCGACGGGGCCGCACTTATGGTGGTCCAGCGAAATCTGGGCTCGGATTCCCTGGCCAAATGGCTGAACGAACAGGGCTTCCCGACCGAACGCCTCACCTCCCGCGAGGGCTACCGGATCCTGCGGACCACCCGGCCCGCCGACGGGCAATGACAGGAGCGACCTCAATGCAACAGCTCGGCGGCACCGACCTGAAGCGCCTGCACCGCACCTGGCGGCGGCGGAACGATAACCGGCTGGCCGTGCTGCTGGAGCACGTGGAGTCGCCGTTCAACGTCGGCTCGATCGTCCGCACCGCGGCCGCCATGGGCGCCGAGTCGATGTACCTGGTCGGCCGCACCCCGGACGTGCAGATCCCGGGCGTGCGCAAGGTGTCGATGGGCACCGACCGGTTCCTCGCCGTCGAGCGCTGCGAGACCTTCAAGGAGGCGGCGGCCAAGGCCCGCGCCGCCGGGTACCGGCTGGTCGCGCTGGAGTTGGCGGACGACGCCGTACCGCTGCCGGAGGCCCCGCTGGACACCGACGTCTGCCTGGTGGTGGGCCACGAGGACCGCGGCGTCTCGGTCGAGGCGCTGGCCGGCAGCGACGTGGTGGCCTTCGCCCCGCAGCTCGGCAAGGTCGGCTCGCTCAACGTGGCCACCGCGCTGGCCCTCGGCTGCTACGAAGTCCGGCGCCAGGGCTTCGACTTCGCCGACCTGCCGGACGCCCCCGCAGCCGAGTAGCGGCTCACCCGGCGGCGGCCCGGAGCAGCGCGATGTCGTCGGCCGGCCGGTGGGTGAAGTCGGCGACGTCCTCGGCCGGTCCGCGGACCAGCGGAGGGAACCCGCCCGAGCCCTCGCGCGCCCCGCTCACCGGTGCCGACGCAGCCGCTGCCATCCGCCGCGGACGGCGGCGACCGGGTCCCAGCTGCCCGGACGGTCCCGGACCAGCGGGTAGCAGGCCAGGCCGATCAGCACCGCGCTCAGGTGGCCGATGCTGGTGAAGTCGCGGCTGCGAACCACGCCAGCGCCGTAGAAGACCAGCAGGCCGGCCAGGTAGACGAACCGCCAGGGCTTGGCGATCAGGTAGACCAGCACCGCCTCCACCCCGGCCAGCGCGTAGCTGACGCCGTAGTCCAGGGTGAACCTGGCCCGCTCGGGCGCGTGGCCGTGCCGGATCGCCCAGTAGAGCACGCCCTCGCTGAGGTAGGTCGCGCCGACGTGGGCGATCGCCGCCACGCCGAGCCAGCGCCAGGTGCCGAGCCAGCGCTCGGCCGGGACGTGGAAGATGTTGTACAGCACCAGGTAGAAGAACCAGCCGCCGCCCGCGATGTAGAAGGCGCTGGTGACCAGCACCCGGACCGGTGACTGCTTGAGGTAGTGCAGGTTGGTGGAGTGCCGCTCCAGCACCCGGTGCTCCACCGAGGGGGCGACGTGGTGCAGGATCACGGTGGTGAAGAGCAGCACGGCCAGCCAGGTGAAGGTGCCGGGCGCCCTTCTGACGTAGCGCCACAGCGCGGCGCCGAGGCGGCGCGGCCGCCCCCGCCACGGGGATCGCCGGTGCCGGACCGTCCCGGTGGTGCCGCTCGCCATCACTCGCCTCCCTGGTCGTCCGTCCCAGCCTCACCCGCGGGTGCGGTGGCCACCCGGACAGCTGGGCTGTCCGGGTGAGCAACCACGTGCTGGGGAGGGGCCCGGGGAGGTGGGCGGCAGCGGACGCGGTTGCCGCGGGGCCGTCGGCCATGGGGGTGCCGACGGCCCCGCGCTCCCTACAGGCGCTGCCAGAGGGCGGGGACCGCGGGGGGTTCCCAGCCCGTCATGGAGGTGTGCGCCTGGAGGCACTGGTAGACCGCGCCGCCGTAGCCGACCCGGTCGCCGGCCCGGTACGCCACGCCGGCCGCCCAGGCAGGGGTGGAGCTCGACGGGCTCGGGGTGGGCGTCGGGGTGCCGGTCCCGGTCGGGGTCGGCGTGGGTGTGGGCGCGGGCTGCTGGGTCAGGTTGAGCACGAAGTCGAAGACGGCCGCCTGCCCGGCACCGTTCTGGCTGATCGTCATCAGCAGCGCCGGGTCGTAGTAGGCGTCGGTGGCGTTCTCCGCCTCGCCCGGGAAGTACAGCTGGGTGGTGAGGATCGGCTGGCCGGGCGCCTGGACCTTGACGTGGATGTGCCGGGTCCGCCCCGGGTAGAGGCCCGGCACGATGGTGGTCAGCCGGTAGCCGCCGTCGCGGCCGGTGAACTGGTGGCCGCGGAGGTTGAAGCCCGTGTTGTCGTAGGTGCCGCCGTCGTCGGCCTGCCAGAAGTCCAGCAGCGCGCCGGCCACCGGCCGGCAGTTCAGGTCGAAGACGTAGCCGGTCAGGGTCAGCGGGATGCCGACCGTGGAGGCGTCGGCCAGCACGGTGCGCAGCGGCGAGTTCGGCTTGAAGTACGGGCCCTCGATGTTGTCGTGGGTGGGCCCGTCGCCGTCGCTGCACTGGGGGGTGACGGCGAGCGGGCGGCCGGACGAGGCCCGGTCCCTGGCCAGCGCCACGCCGCCGCCGATCAGCAGCGGCGAGGTGGCGGCGGCCAGGACGGCGGCCTTCAGCAGGGTCTTCCGGGTGAGGAGGCCGGGCTGTGGCTCTTCGGGGTCCGCGGGGGGGCGGGGTGAGCGGTCATGGCTGGTGATGCTCCCTGTGCTCGGCTGTGCTCGGGGGACGGGCGGTCGTGGTGCAGGGAGTAGGCCGCTGGGGAGTGGCTAAGCCATGACATGCAAGGTAGGGCGGGCGCCAGGTCGCCGACGATGGACCTGACTCGGGGAACGTGGTGATTCTCCCCGGGTCAACCCCGCTGCACCGAGAGTTCCTGGCTGCGCTCGCGGGTCTCGACCGTCCCCTCCCGGGCGGCCTTGCGGTAGGCGCCCGGGCTGGCGCCGGTCTCCCGGCGGAAGAACCGGCAGAAGTAGGAGGCGTCGCCGAAGCCGATCCGCTCGGCGATCCGGCGGATCGTCATGTCGCTACCCATCAGCAGCCGTTTGGCCTCCAGGGTCTGCTGCTCGCGGACCAGCCGGCCCGGTGTGCGGCCGGTGCTCTGCTTGACCGCCTCGTGCAGGTGCCCGGCCGAGACGCCCAGCTCCCGCGCCAGCGCCCCCACCGAGCGCTCGGTGGCGCCGGGCAGTGCGATCAGCCGGCTGAACCGCTCGGACAGCTCCCCCGCCCGGTCCGCCCCGGCGATGGCGGGCCCGCCCGCGGCCGGCAGCCGCAGCGCCCGCAGCACCAGGATGTGCAGGTAGGAGGCGAGCACCCCGGCGAAGCCGGCCTCGGCCAGCAGGTACTCCTCGTGCATCGCGGTGAGCAGCGCCTCGAACCGGGCCCGCTCGTCCTCGGACAGCCGCGGCCCGGGGCGCCCGGTCAGGCCGCGCAGCGCGGCACCGTCCTCGGGGTGGTCGAGCAGGAAGTCCTCGTTGAAGACGGCGACCCAGCCGGTCAGGCCCTCGGCCTCCCAGTGGTGCACCTGGCCGGGCGCGATGACGTAGAGCTGGGGCGGCCGCAGCTCCAGCCGTTCCAGGTCCAGCACATGGGTGCCGCTGCCGCCGGTGACCAGAACGATCTCGTAGAAGCTGTGCCGGTGCGGGAAGGGCGCCCGGGCCAGCGGGCCGATGCTCTCGAAGGAGCCGATCTCGAACGGCAGCATCCCGGGCTGGGCGGCCGGCAGCTCGTGCAGCTCGACCGGGTTCCGGGGCTGCCTCGGCCGCCGGCGGCACTGTGACCGGCTGGTGTCCTGCTGTGGGGGTTGGGTGGTCATGGCACTGTGCTGCCCCGCGCGGGCGCCCGCTACCCCGCGCCGCGGGTTCAGCGCACCACGACGGTGGCCTGCCAGTCGTGGCCGGCGCCGTTGGCGCTGGTCAGCCGGACGGTGCCGGCGCTCTCGGCGCGGAACAGCGCGGGGGTGACGCCGATCGGGGCGGTGAGCATGCTGCTGCCGACCGCCGTCAGCACGGTCGGGCCGGAGCTGGCGACGGGGGCCCAGTGGCCCTCGGGGGCGGTGAGGAAGACCGAGAGCTGCTCGCCGACGGCCAGGCAGTAGCGGCCGGTCTCGGTCTCGGTGAGGTTGCCCGCGGTGTGCGGGAGGACGGCCTCCGGCGGGGCGCCGCAGGAGCCGTCCCGGCCGGACGGGCCGCTCGCGCAGGCGGCGGTGAGCAGCAGCACGGCCGCAGCGGCGGTGGGCAGGGCAGACCGGGAGGTGCGGGAGGTGGGCATGGCGCGGCTCCTCGATGGGGCCCGCCCCCCAGGCGGGAAGGGGCGGGCCCTCCGGGTGGGTCAGTGCTGGTTGGTCGCGCTGGTGTAGGAGGTCACGCAGCCGCCGGCGCCGCCGTTGAAGTTGTTGCTCCACAGCGACTGCACGGCGAACTGGGCGCCGTTCATCGAGATGATGCTGGAGGCGCCCTGGCCGCTGGAGACCCAGGCGCACTTGTCGCCGGTCTCGGCGCCGCTGGAGTCCACCCAGCCGCTGGACGGCGCCGGGTCGGTCAGCGTCTCGGCGTACTCGTGGCCGCCGACGATGGTGACGCCCTCGCTGGCGCTGTTCACCCCGGAGGAGCCGGTGGCCACGAAACCGGCGCCGCAGCCGGAGCCCGCGTCGGCCACGTACGGCATGTTGGTGTACGGCAGGTCGGCGCCGTTCACCGTGGTGTGGTCGTGCCAGGCGCAGTACGAGGACTTGAAGCCCTGCGGGACCACGCCGTGCGGCGCGTCCACGATGATCTGCACGTTGTCGCCGGAGACGCCGAAGTGCGCGGCGGCCCGCTGGGCCTCCGCGGCGATCGCCGAGCTGCCGGGCTTGGACGGGGCCTTGACGCCGCTGTCCAGCCAGGTGCCGGCCACCGGGTTGGCGGCCGGGTGGCCGACCGGGGTGCCCGAGGTGCCGCAGCTGGTGGCGCCGGTGGCCACGCCCTGGCAGTACTGGGTCTGCGAGGTGGACCAGCTGTCGCCGCCGCCGTAGGCGTGCTGGAAGAAGGAGAGCTGCAGCGCGGCCTCGCCGTTCGGGTCGTTGGTGATCGACCCGGTGCCCCACTGAGAGCCCCAGTAGACGATGTAGACGGACGGGCTGGTGACCACGTTGCCGCCGCCGTAGGCGAGCTGGCCGCCGGCAGCGGCCGCGGCCCGCCCGCCGTGGGTGTTCATGTGGTGCGCGGTCTCGGGGGCGCTGGCGCCGGCCGAGGTCGCGGTGGCCAGGCCGGCGGTCGCCAGCGCGACGGCGGCGGTGGCGGCCAGGAGGGCACGCTGGAACTTCGTGGATCGCATGGTGGGGAGCCCTTCGACTGTGGGTGTTCGTCGGGTACACACGCGTCCGGGCCGGCCGGTCGGACCGCGCCGGACGGAAAGCCTGCGCCAAGGCCTAGGGGGTCTCCGCGATTGCGGGTGGCTGGAGCGTAGCGATGGCCCGAGGGGCGGTCAACGGTTTCGGAGGAAAGGCGAATTCACTGTATGCCCGGTGAATCGGCGGCCGGCTCCGGCGCACTGGCGGACGGTATTCCCGGCGGGAATTCCCGGACCGCCCGGTGAAGATCCCGAAACGCGGAAATGTCACGCGCGGGAGGCGGCGGGGAGCCGCGGGGAGCACGGCGGCGCGCCGGGAGCCCGGGACGCGGTGCGGTCACGCGCCCCGGGCAGGGCCGCTGTCGAAGGGTCAGGCGACCAGGGCGAAGTCCGCCTGGGTCAGGGCCGTCGGCGCCGGCCGGGCGGCCTTCTTCCCGCACCACGAGGTGTCGGCCGCGGCCGGGCCGGCCCCGCCGACGGGGTGCTCGCCGCTCCCGGTGACGACCGGCTGCTGGCGGTGAAGTGACGACATGGGTCCCTCTCGACGCATGGTGGTTCGGTGGCCGAAGTGCCGCCCACAGCCTCGCGCGCGCCGGCAACCCGGCGGAAACGAACGGGCAACGGCCCAGGCAGCACACGTGATCCGCGGCCTTCCCGGCGGATCGGCCGCGGCTGTCGAAGATCCGCAACAGCGCTAACATGCGGTGACGCTCCGTCGCGGCACGCGGCGGCGGGCCCGATTCGGTAGGTGGGGGGAACCACGGATGCGCTTCAGCCTGCTCGGCCCGCTGGCCGTCCACGACGGCCGCACGGCCCGCACCCTGGACGGGCCGAAGGCACACGTCCTGCTCGGCGTGCTGCTGCTGCACGCCAACCAGCCGGTCCCGCACGACCGGCTGCAGGAGTCGCTCTGGGGCGAACGACCGCCCTCCACGGCCGGGGCCTCGCTGAAGAACCACATCGCCCGGCTGCGCCGCGCGCTGGCCGAGCCCGGCGAGGCCGAACCGCGGATCAGGGCGGTCTCCGGCGGTTATCTGCTGCGGGTCGAGCCGGGTGAGTTGGACACCGAGGAATTCACCGCGGCGCTGGAATCGGCGCGGGCCGGGTATTTGCGCCGGGATTGGCCCTGCGTCAGCCGGGAGGCCGGCCGGGCACTCGCACTCTGGCGCGGTTCGCCGATGCCGGAGCTCGCCGAGACGCCGGTCGCCCGGCCGTTCGTGGAACGCTCCGCGCAGGCCCGCCGGCAGGCGCTGGAATGGCGGATCGACGCGGAGCTGGAGCTGGGCCGCCATCAGGGCCTGGCGCCCGAGCTCACCGGGCTGATCGCCGAGCAGCCGCTGCACGAGGGGTTCCACCGGCAGCTGATGCTGGTGCTGCACCGCAGCGGCCAGCAGGCGGAGGCGCTGGCCGTCTTCGGCCGGCTGCGGGCCACCCTGGCGGAGGAGCTGGGGGTGGACCCGGGGGCCGAGGTGCTGGCGGCCCATCAGGAGATCCTGCGCACCGCCCCGCCGGCCGCGCCGCCCGAACCGCCCGAACCCGTGGAGGCCGGTCCGCCCGCGCCCAAGGGCGAGCTGGCGCTGGCCGCCGAGTCGCTGGCCCGGCACGTGCACGGGCGCTGGATCCGGGAGGAGGAGCAGCGCCGGATCCACGACCCGTTCCCGCTGCCGGTGCGCTGGCGGGCGGCACCGGCCGGGCTGCTGGACCACTGGGACAACATCGGCGGCGCGGCACCCGGCGCGAGCGCGGGCCCGGTGCCGCTGGAGGGCGGGCTGAGCCGGATCGCCGAGATCTACCGACGGGTCGGGTCCGGCCGACTGGTGGTGCTCGGCCGGGCCGGCTCCGGCAAGTCCGTGCTGATGCTGCGGTTCGTCCTCGACTACCTGGCCGGCCGGGCCGCCGACGAGCCGGTGCCGGTGATCTTCAGCATCGGCTCCTGGGACCCGACCGTCACCGGCCTGCGCGACTGGCTGCTGGAACGGCTGCTGCGCGACCACCCCAACCTGGCCGCCCGCACCGGCGGCCGCTCGACCCTGGCGGAGGCCCTGGTCGACGCGGGCTGGATCCTGCCGGTGCTGGACGGCTTCGACGAGATCGCCAAGGGCCTGCACGCGGCCGCGCTGCGCGAGCTCAACGAGATATCCCTGCCGCTGCTGCTGACCAGCCGCACCGAGCAGTTCGCCGAGGCCGCCACCACCGATGTGCTGAAGAAGGCCGCCGGCATCGAGCTCACCGACCTCACCGCCGAGGACCTGGCCCACTACCTGCCGCGCACCGCCCGCCCGGCCCAGGACGCCGCGGCCGGCTGGACCCCGGTCCTGGCCGAACTGCGCGAGCGCCCGCGGAGCCTGGCCAGCGCCAACCTGACCACCGTGCTCAGCACCCCGCTGATGGTGCTGCTGGCCCGCACCCTCTACAGCGACGCCCCCGACCAGGAGCCCGCCGCGCTGCTCGACACCGGGCGCTTCCCCTCCCCCGAGGCGCTGGAGGAGCACCTGCTGGCCGGCTTCGTCCCCACCGTCTACCGCGCCCGGCCCACCGCCGCCCGCTCCCGGCACCACTGGGGACCGCGCCGCGCCCACCAGTACCTCGGCCATCTGGCCGGCCACCTGGACCGGCACGACCTGGCCTGGTGGCGGCTCTCCAACGGGCTCAGCCTGCCCTCCCGGGTGCTCGCCATCGTGCTGGCCTGCGGCGTGGTGACCATCGGCACCACCGTGCTCCAGGGCGAGGCTGCCAATCTGATCGTGGGGAAGGGCACGCCCTGGATCAGCGAGACCGCCATCTGGGCCCAGGCCCTGATGCTCGGTCCGGTGGTCGGCCTGGCCTTCGGACTGGTCTACCTGGTGACGGTCCGGTTCGGCCGGCAGGCCTTCGAACCCTCCCCGGTGCAGCTGAGACTGCCGCGCCGCAACCAGCCGACGGTGGCCGCCCCGGGCCGCCGGATCCTCTCGGCGCTGCGCACCGGCCTGCTGCTCGGCTTCACCGTGGGCCTCGCCCAGGGCCCGTGCAAACTGGCGCTCAGCGCCCTGGGCGTGCTGCCGCCGCTGCCGGGGATGCCGATCGTGGAGCGGGTGCTGATCAACTCGGGCGCGAACGGCTTCATCCTCGCCCTGGCGGCCGGCCTGGCCCTGGGCCTGATGGCGGCCCTGGAGGCCCCGGTCGACCTCGAATCCGCCGCCACCCCGGGGGCCCTGCTCGCCCTCAACCGCTCCAACGTCATCCGCCAGGCCCTGCTGGTCACCCCGGTGGTCGCCGTGGCGGTCGCCCTGGTCGGCCAGCCGGTCGGCGCCCTGGTGCAGAACTGGTACGGCCTGCGCCAGGCCGCCTGGTACTGGCCGCTGCTCGGCATCCAGTGCGGCATCACCGGCACCCTCGGCTACGTCTTCACCCTCACCGCCTGGGGCCAGTGGCTGCTCTTCACCCGCATCTGGCTCCCGCTCACCGGCCGCCTCCCCTGGGCCGTGATGGCCTTCCTGGACGACGCCTACCGCCGCGGCGTGCTGCGCCAGGTCGGCGCCGTCTACCAGTTCCGCCACGCCCGCCTGCAGAGCCGGCTCAGCCCGGGGCCGCTGAAGCCCTGAGGCCCGCGCAGCGCGGCGCCCGGGCGCGGGCCTCGGCGGTCGGGCTACCAGGGCGCGGGCGCCGGCGGCACCACCACGGCGGGCCGGTCCTCGCAGGTGATCGTGTTGGGCAGCTCCCAGGGTGCGAGCCAGGGACCGGTGGTGCCGCCGCCGGTGTTCCCACCGAGGTCGGTGACGCTGAACTCCGAACCGGCGGGCGTGAAGTCGAAGGCCCCGCAGTTGTCGATCCCGACCGCGCCCACGTTGCGCGCCCGCACGTTCTGGAAAGTCGCCGACCCGGCCGAGCGGGCGCTGAGCACCGAAGTCCCGGCCCCGTCCACCGTGATGTCCTTGAAGTGCACGTCGGTGATCGCGTACTTGTCCTTCACCGGGAAGTCGGTGACCAGCATGATCGCGTTGTAGGTGTTGTCCAGGAAGGAGTCGCCGACCACCTCCACATCGGCGTTGATGTCCTGCTCCAGCGCGTAGAACCAGATCGCGCCCAGCCCGATCTTCCAGTTCAGCTCGAACGTCCCGGCCCGCACGGTGGTGTTGTCGGTGATCCACAGGTGCCCGGTGAACGGCTGGGCGCCGAACCGGGAGCCGACCTGGATGCCGCTGCCCTCCCGGATCGGGTCGGCCACCAGGTTGGCGGAGACGGTGTCGTCGGTGCCGCCGTAGAGGGCGATGCCGTTCGCCAGCACCGGCGTCTGCACGGTGTTGTGGTCGACGGTGTCGCGGGCGTCCTCGCCCTTCTCCGACCAGAGCGCGATGCCGTCGTCGCCGGTGTTGCGGACGAAGTTGCCGGAGATCGTCGAATCCGTCACGCCGGTGTGGAAGTTGATGCCGTCCGCGATCTGGTCGGCGATCTGGTTGCCGGTGATCCGCAGGTCGTGGATCGGGCCGTCCAGCCACATCCCGACCTTGGTGTGGTGGATGTACAGGCCCTCGACGGTGGAGTCGTTCAGCGCGCCGCCGATGCCGTTCACCTGGTCGGTGTCGATCCGCTCGCGCACGTCGCCCTCGATGGCGAAGCCGGACAGGTGCACGTGGTGGCTGCCGCCCGCCGAGGCGTCCTTGCCGTAGAAGCCGACGCCGGTGTGCACCGAACCGTCCGGGGCCGGGGTCGCCAGGTCCACCTGGTGGCCCTTGACGACGGTGTACCAGCTGCCCGCGCCCTCGACGGTGACGTCGTCCACCAGGATGTGCCGGTTCACCTGGTAGGTGCCCGGCGGCAGGTAGACCTTCAGGCCGGTCCGGTGCGCGAAGGCGATGGCCCGGTCGATCGCGTCGGCCGAGTCCCGCCGGCCGGTGGGGTCGGCGCCGAAGGCGAGCACATCGGCCGCCAGCGGGTCGAAGGCCGGCGGCGCGACCAGCTGGGAGTCCAGCACGTCGACCGTGGTGGTCACGCCGCCGGCCGGCACCGCCAGCCGGATCCGGTCACCCGCCTGGTAGCTGTGGTCGAGCATCAGCCGCTGCTCGTCGTAGAAGTGGCCGGCCCGGAACGGCGTCGGGAAGCTCGGCGCGGGGCTGGTGGCCGAGGGCACGCAGGAGCACTCGGTGGTCCACCAGTCCGGGTGCAGCGGGCCGGCGGCGGGGTCGTTGCTGAACGGGTACTCGTTGTAGAGCCAGGAGTACTGCGAGGTCAGCGTCATGGTGGCGCGGTGGTGCCCGTTGACGGCCACGTCCAGCGGCGCGGTCAGCCCGCCGCCGCCGGGCGCGTCCGGGATGCTGTACCGCACGGTGATCGCGTTGGCGGCGGCCGGCAGCGTGAACTCCACGTACTGGCCCGGCGCCAGCGAGACGGCGGTGCGCCCGGTGGCCTCGGCGGCCAGGGTGTACGGGGCGGTGCTGAGGGCGAGCCTGGTGCCGTCGGTGGCGGCGCTCACGGCCTGCTGCTCCTGGAAGCCGACCGGCGCGCCCCGCCCGGCCACCAGCGCCGGCTCCAGCCCGGCCCGGCTGACCTGCACCGCGGGCCCGGCGGCGGCCTGCGCGGCGGTACCGGCGGAGCCGACGGTGAGACAGACCACCGCGATGGCCAGTGCGTTGGCCGCGGCCCGTGGAACGTGCATCAGGGGTACCTCCTGGCTCGGGGGTCGGCGGGCAGCGCCGACGCAGCAGGAACGTAGGCTCTCCGACCTCCGGACGCAAGATGCTGACACAAAGGCGCAAAGTAACGACTTGGCCCCATCGGCCGAGCCAACCCGGTTGACTGACCCGGGCCGGTCAAGTCGACAGCAGGAGAGAACGGGAGGACGAGCATGACCGAACACGGTGCCGATCTGCTGATCCGGGCCGCCGCGGTGCACACCCTGGTCCCCGGGCAGCGGCCGCAGCGCGCGCTGGCCGTGCGGGGCGACCGGATCGCCGCGCTCTCCCCCGACCCCGACGGGCTCGACCACCTGGTCACCGCCCGCACCGAGGTGCGCGACCTGCCCGGCGCCACCGTGCTGCCCGCCTTCGACGACACCCACACCCACCTGGTCCTCGCCGGCCACAGCGCCCACGACGTGCCCGTCCACCTGGCCCGCAGCATCCCCGAACTGCTGGACCTGATCCGCGAGCGGGCCGCTCGGACCCCCGAGGGGCAGTGGATCCGCACCACCACCAACTGGCAGGAGCTCAACCTCGCCGAGCGCCGGATGCCCACCGCCGCGGAGCTCGACCGGGCGACCGACCGCCACCCCGTGCTGCTCAAGCGCGGCGGCCACAACGACGTCGTCAACGGCTGCGCCCTGCGGCTGGCCGGCATCACCGAGCACACCCCTGCCCCGGCCGGCGGCGTGATCGGCCGCGACGCCGACGGCCGGCTGAACGGGCGGCTGATCGACAACGCCATGCCGCTGGTCGAGCGGCTGCTGCCGCCGGCGGACCCGGCACAGCGGATCGACGGCCTCCGGCTGGCCAGTGCGCAGTACGCCGCCACCGGCATCGGCACCGTCCGGGACTGCGCGGTCTCGCCCGAGGACTACGCCGTACTGCTCGCCACCCGCGCGGCCGGCGCGCTCAACACCCGCGTGCGGGCGCTGATTTCGGCGATCGGCCTGAGCGGCACGGCCCAACTGGCGGGCCTGCTCGACGCGATGGAGGAGTGGCGGTACGGCGCCGACCCGTGGCTGCGGGTCTGGGGCGTCAAGTTCGGCCTGGACGGCGGCCTGGAGGCCGGCGCGACCGAGCAGCCCTACGCCTGCGACCACGCCTACTCCGGCACCCTGCTCTGGGAGCCGGCGGCCCTGGCCGAGGCGGTCGAGGCCGTGGTCCGGCGCGGCTGGCGGGTCGGCACCCACGCCTACGGCGACCGCGCCGTCCGGGTCCTGCTGGACGTCTACGAGCAGGTGCTCGCCCGCAACCCCGGCCTGCCCGCCGGCACCCTGGTGATGGAGCACGGCGGACTGGCCGGCCCCGCCCAGCGCGCCCGGGCCGCCGCCCTGGGCATACCGGTCACCATCCAGCAGCCGCTGCTGCACGACACCGCCGAGGTCGAGCGGGAGTTCTGGGGCCCGGAGCGGGTGGCCGCGCTCTTCCCGGCCCGCGGCTGGCTGGACCAGGGCGCGCTGGTGGCCGCCGGATCGGACTTCCCGGTGGGCCGGTTCGGCGCGATGCGCTCGGTCTGGGGCCTGACCACCCGGCAGACCGTGATCGGCGTCCAGGGCCCCGAGCACGCGATCTCCTACCGGGAGGCCGTCGCCCTGCACACCACCAGCGCGGTCCGGCTGCTCGGCGAGGAGGCGCTGCGCGGCAGCCTCACCGCCGGGCGCCTGGCCGACCTCACCGTCTGGGACCGCGACCCCGCCGACTGCCCGCCGCAGGAGCTGCGCGACCTGCTGCCCAGCCACACCCTGCTCGGCGGCCGGCCCGTCCACCCGACGGACTGACGACCCGTCAGGTGCCGTGTGACATCACCCGTTCGAGGAATGCCGCGTTCGGCACGGTTCGCCTACGCTTGATCAGGTACCAGTCCCAGGGCAGGAGGTCGGGTCCCATGGCCGATCGCGCGATCGAAGACGACCAGTCGAAGCCGAGCATCGCCCGGATCTACGACTACCTGCTCGGCGGCCACGACAACCACCCCGTCGACCGCGCGATCGGCGACATCTTCATCAACGACCTGCCCGGCTCCCCCGCCATCGCCCGGGCCAACCGCCAGGCCCTGATCCGCGCCGTCGGCGCCATCGCCGACGAGGGCGTCAGCCAGTTCGTCGACCTGGGCAGCGGCCTGCCCACCGAGGACAACGTGCACCAGGTCGCCCAGCGGCACAGCCCGGACGCGCGCGTCGTCTACGTGGACCACGATCCGTCGGCGGTGGTCCGCAGCCGTGCCCTGCTGGCCGGCGACGAGCGGACGGTGGTGATCGAGGCCGATCTGCGCGATCCGGAGCGGATCCACGGCGATCCGGCCGTGCGGGCCCTGATCGACTTCGACCGGCCGGTGGGCGTGATCTTCAGCGGCGTGCTGCACCACCTCAACGACTCCGAGCGGCCCGCCGAGCCGGTCCGCCGGTGGGCCGAACTGGTCGCGCCGGGGAGCCGGTTCTACATCTCGCACTTCCGCAGCGGCCGCAACGGGGAGACCCGGGCGGTGGAGCAGAAGCTCCAGGCCAGCCTCGGCCGCGGGCGCTGGCGCACCGACGAGGAGATCGCCGCGCTCTTCGGCGACCTCGAACTGCTGGAGCCGGGCGTGGTCCCGTGCACCCTCTGGCGCCCGGAGGGCGTGCCGGGCGAGCCGACGGTCTGGGAGCAGCTGATCACCTGCGGCCTGGCCGCGAAGCGTTAGCCGGAGGCCTCCTCGCGGTACGCCTTGGGAGTCGTGCCGTAGACCGCACGGAAGGTCCGGCCGAAGGCCGCTGCGCTGCTGAACCCCCAGCGGGCGGCGATCGCGTGGACCGGGTGCCGGCGAAGCTGCGGCCGGGCCAGGTCCGCCCGGCAGCGCTCCAGCCGCCGCCGGCGGATCACCGCCGCGACGCCCTCGGCCCGGCCGTGCTGCTGGAAGAGCGTGTACAGGCTGCGCAGCGAGATGTGGTGCCGCTCGGCGATCGCCCGCGGGGTCAACTCCGGGTCCGCCAGGTGCTGTTCGATGTACGCGTCGACCCGGCTGAGCAGCGCGTGCGCCGGCGTCCGCAGCTCCCGCCCGGCCCGCTGCCGCAGGAAGGCGCCGGCCAGCTCCACCGCCGCGCTCCCGAGCCCGCCCAACTCCTGCGGCCCGCAGTCGGGCCCGTTGCCCGCGGCCGACACCAGGAACTGGGCGAGGACCGCCCCCATGCCGGTGCCGCCGTCCATCCGGCGGGCGAGCAGCCCGTCGAGGTCCCGGGCGGGCAGCGGCATCCCGGCCTTGGGGACCTGCAGCACGACCACCTCCACCTCCCGGCGGTCGAGCCCCGACCCGGACTCGTACGGCCGGGAGGTGTCCCACAGCACCAAGTCCCCGGCGCGCAGCTCCGCTTCGCTGCCGCTCTGCGCGTACCAGGCCGATCCCCGCAGCACCAGGCCGAGTTGGTACTGCTCCGGATCCCCCCGGCGGATCAGCGCGGGGGTCCGCCGGGAATGCAGCGGGGAGTACGAGAACCGCGACACCCGGGCCGGCCCGAGGTCCAGCAGAGCACCCTCGGCGTGGAACCGGGCCGGGTCCGGTGTGCTGAACGCGGAGGGCATCAGGGCGCTGGAGACCGTCTCCATGAACCAGTCGAACCTGTCCGGCGCTGGCACGTTCTCCGCACCCATGGCATTGCGCACCGTCAGGCCCCCGCCCTTCGCTTTCCCCCCCGGACGGCAGCAGTCTCGCACGCGTCGTCAAGGAATCCCGCGCGCCACGCACAGGGCACCGGCCGACCGCGCCCATACGCTTCTGCCGAGTCAACGGCGGTGGCCAGGCATTCGCCCGACCACCGCCGCCATCCGCCCCCGAAGGAGCCGCCATGCCTGCCATTCTCCTCGCCAACCCGGGTTCGGCCCTCGCCTCCACCGGCTGCATCAGCTGGGACAAGGCCTGGAACGGCGAAGAGCGCCCGGCCGATCCGCATCAGCCGGGCGACCACCCGAACATTGACGACAGTCGGCCCGGAGTCGGCCTTCCGAGCCACTGCCTCGCCGGGCAGGACGCCTGACCGCCAGGCGTCAGTGGTACGTCCAGCTCTGGTTGTCCCAGCCGTTGCAGTCCCACAACTGCACGATGGCCCCGTTGTTGCCGATGGTGTTGAGGTCGCCGTCCAGGCACTTGCCGCCGTGGGTGTTCTTCAGGGTGGTGCCGTCCCAGGCCCAACTCTGGTTGTCCCAGCCGTTGCAGCCCCAGAGCTGCACCTTCGCCCCGTTGTTGCCGATGGTGTTGAGGTCGCCGTCCAGACACTGCAGGCCGTGCCCGTTCTGCAGCGTGTAGACGCCCGACTGCCCCTCGACCGGGGTCCAGTACCAGGTCTGGTTGTCCCAGCCGTTGCAGTCCCACAACTGCACGATGGCCCCGTTGTTGCCGATCGTGTTGAGGTCGCCGTCCAGGCACTTGCCGCCGTGGTTGTTGGTGAACGCCGTGGTCCGGTAGGTGATGCCGGGCTGGTCGGCACCGGCCGGAGCGGTGGACGCGCGGGAGCCGGTGGTCGGGATCTGGTCGGGCGAACTGACGTCGACGACCTGCTTGTTGGCGGCCGGCCCGGCCATCGGGGCGGCGGCGGCCGGCCCGTCGGAGTGCGGCACCGCCTGGGCGGTGGCCGCGAGGGCGAGGACGCTGGTGCCGGCCAGCAGGGCGAGGGCGAGGCGATTGATGCGCATACGATCTTTATAGGGAACGACGGGCGCTCGGCGCAAGCATGTCGTAAATAGAGTGACGATACGAACTATCTGGGCAACTATCCTGTTTCGATAGCGAGTTCGGCCGGTCCGCCATCCGGCTCAACGCGGTAGGCGGCCCTCCGGGGCCGGCCCGAGTGGGCGCCCTCCCGGGCGCTGTTTCGTCTTCCGAAGCGGTCGCCGATGGTAGCGTTTCGGAATCAGAAGCATCAACCGTGGAGGCTGGACGCCGCACCATGTCAACACCGAAGCCCGGCGCGCCGGTTCGCGGCTCGACCACCGGCCGCCCCCTGATGGCCGCACTGGACCTGTTCGGGCGGCGGTGGAGCCTGCGCATCCTCTGGGAGCTGCGCGGCGGCCCCCTCGGGTTCCGCCCCCTGCAGCAGCAGTGCGACGACATGTCCTCCAGCGTGATGCGCCAGCGCCTGACCGAACTGCTGGACGCCCGCGTGGTCCACCAGCTGCCCGACAGCCGGTACGAGCTCACCGCGCTCGGGCGGGAGGCCTGCCTCTCACTCAACCCGCTGGCCCAGTGGTCGGAGCGCTGGGCGGCGGCGCTCGAGAGCGGCGCCACGGACTGACCGCCGACGCCTGGCGCCTCTCCATCGGAAGCGCCGGCATCCCGTCCTGCGGCCGTGCTTCCCTTGCAACGGGCCCCTGCACCAGGCCGGTTGGCCATCAGGCGGTCCAACCGGCGGCCACCCTGGCGACGGGCCGCAGGCGCGTCAACGCACCCGGCAAATCCCTCCGCCCGGCCGGAACCGAGCACTCCACCCGCGCCGGAATACCGAAGCCGCGGAAGGCCTTGACACCCGGGCAATTCAGCGATGAAAGTTCGGCATGGGAATTCCGCCGACTCCCTCCGGCCCACCGGGAAGAGGTTCCGCCACTCCGTGAAAGACACCGCCGCAGCACCGCCCAGCAGCGTGGGAGCGCTCCCAGAGAGCCGAGTCCGTCCGACCGGAGAGGAAGAGCAGCAGAGATGCCCGATCGTCGGCCCGACCGGCCAGGTCCGCTTGTTCCTGATGCGCCGGCGCCACCGGGCCGCGGCGGCGGTGGACTGACGGGCACCCGGCAGCCGGTGGCCGCCCAGCGGGTGCCGGTGGACTTCGCGGGCCCCGGCTCGGGGGTCGAGGAGCTGTCCTGGGGCATGTGGGAGATCTGGCACGCGATGGTGGAGCAGCGGAGCGCGCTGCCGAACGGCGGCCGGACGGCGCTGCCGCCCGGCTCGACGGTGGCGGGGGTGGCGGAGGAGCTGCGGTACCTGATGGGCCGCTTCCCCTCGATGCGGACCAGGCTGCGGTTCGACGCGGCGGGCCACCCCACCCAGGAGCTGTTCGACTCGGGCCGGACCGTCCTCGAGGTGTTCGACGCGGACGGCGCCGATCCGGCCGGGCTCGCGGCGGAGGTGGAGGAGCACTACCGGGCGGCGCCGTACGACTACACGGCCGACTGGCCGGTGCGGATGGCCGTGGTGTGCGAGGGCGGCACGCCCACGCACCTGGTGTCGGTGATGCACCACCTGGTCATGGACGCCGCGGGCGGGGCCATCATGCTGCGCGAGGTGGGCACGCGCTCGACCGAACCGGTCACCGGCCTGCAGCAGTTGGAGCAGGCCGCCTGGCAGCGCTCGCCGGCCGGCCGGCGCCAGAACGAGCGGGCCCTGCGCCACTGGGAGCGGATCCTGCGCACCGTCCCGGCCCGCCGCTTCCCGCCCTCGGCGGCCCCGGCGACGCCCAGCCACTGGACGGGCGAACTCTTCTCCCCCGCCCTGCCGTTGGCCCTCCAGGTGATCGCCGACCGGACCGGCTCGGGCCTCCGGCCGGTGCTGCTGGCGCTGTACGCGGTCGCGCTGCGCCGCCTGGGCGGGCACGGGCCGGTCGTGGTCCGGCCCGTCGTCAACAACCGCTTCCGCTCCACGCTGCGCGACGTGGTGTGCATGGCCGCGCAGGCCGGCATCGCGGTGCTGGACGTGGACGGCTGCACCGTGGACGAGGCGGTCGAGCGCGCGACGGGCGCCGCGCTGGCGGGCTACAAGTACGCCTACTTCCACCCGGAGGACCTGAACGCACTGGTCGCCCGGATCTCCGAGGAGCGCGGCGAGCAGGTCGACGTGCGGTGCTTCTTCAACGACCGCAGCGCGCACCGGCCGGTGGAGGCACCGGCCGGCGACCTCGCGCGGCACCTCCGGGCGGCGCAGGCCGCCGGCGGGTTCCGCTGGGTGCGCCGCGCCGACCTGTCGGCGCACGTGCTGCAGGTGCAGTTCCAGGACGCGCCGGACGGGACGCTGCTGGAGGTGCTGACGGACACCCGGCACTTCTGCGCCGAGCAGGCCGAGGCGCTGCTCCGCGGCATCGTCGCCGTCGCGGTGGAGGCCGCCCTCGACCCGGCCGCGACCGTACGGGGCGTGCGGTGACGGCGCTGCTCGCGGTGGCCGACCACCTGCCGCCGGGGCGGGTGCCGATCGAGGCGCTGGCCGGGGAGTTCGGCCTGACCCCGATGCAGGTCAAGGTCTTCCGGCGCTACCACGGCTTCGGCGAGGTCTCCCGCGACCCCGGCGGCACCCTGCTGGACCTGCTGCGCGGTGCGGTGGCCGCGCTCCCCGCGCTGCGCGGCCGCGAGCAGCGCGTCCGGTACGTGCTGCACGCCCGCTCGATCCCCACCGTCGCCCCGTACCCGCACCACCCCGTCCGGGAGCTCTGCGCGGAGCTGGGCCTCGGCCGGGCGGAGGTGCTGGCGGTCGGTCACCACGCCTGCGCCTCGGGCCTGCTGGCCATCGACGCGGCGGGCCGGCTGCTGGCCGCCGACGGCGACCCGGACGGCCTGGCGCTGGTGCTGGCCGGGGAGAAGGCGTTCACGCCGGAGGCCGCGCTGGTCCCCGGCAGCTCCTTCTTCGGCGAGGGCGCGGCGGCCTGCCTGGTCGCGCCCGGCGGGGAGCGGGACCGGGTGCTGTCCTACGCGGTCGACCTGCGCGGCGAGTTCGACACCGGCGGGCCGGAGCAGGTCCAGGAGTTCCAGCGGATCTACGCCGACGCGCTGGCCGGGGCGGTGCTGGCCGCCGTCGACCGGGCCGGCCTGGCGCTGGACGCGGTCCGCGCGATACTGCCGCACAACGTCAACCGGGCGGCCTGGCACCAGGTCTGCCGCACCCTCGGCTACCCGCGCGAACGGATGGTGCTGGACACCGTGGCGAGCGTCGGGCACGTCTTCTGCGCCGACCACTTCGTCAACCACCGCACGGCCCGCGAACGCGGGCTGCTGCGCCCCGGCGAGCCGTACGTGATGGCCGCGGCCGGCGCCGGACCCGGCGCGGCCTTCGCGGCCATGGCCCTGCGCCACTGACCCTCCCTCCCCTCCCCCGATGGACCGATGGACCGAAGGACCGGACCCGGATGCCCCTCTCCCCCACCGACCCCGCGCTGCGGGACCAACTCGTCGACCCGCTCCGCGCGTTGCCCCCGAAGGTGCTCGACCGCGAGGTGACCGGCGCGAGCGCCGACACCGCCCTCAGCGCACCCGCTGGCCGACCAGTGACCGTCCGCGCCCTCCTCCCACCCGCCGACACCCAGCCGGGCGGCTGGGGCCTGCGCCGCGCCGCCCGGCTGACCTTCCCCGCCCCGGCCGCACTGGCCGCCGACCCCGTCCACGCCGAGCGCCTGCACCGCTACCTGACCGACCTGCTGGCGCCGTACGGACTCGCCCTCCCGGACGGCGAACTGCCGGAGGACCAGGGCCAGTCGTACGCCGAAATGGCCGAGGCGCTGATCCGCGACGTCGTGCCCGCCGGCGAGCAGGTGGACCTGCTGGTGCTCGCCCACGCCGTCCCCGACCTCACCCCCGGCCGCGCCACCGCCTGCTGGCTCGGCCACCTCTGCCCGGGCCGCCCGCTCGCCATCGCCGTCACCGACGAGACCGCGCCGACCGGTACGGCGGCCCTGCGGCTCCTCGAGGCCTACGCCCGCTCGGGCGGCCTGCGCCGGGCCCTGCTGCTGGTGCTCGAACAGCACTGGCTCCCCTACGACCCCGGCCGCCCCGCCCCCGTCCCGGCCACCAGCCGCGGCGTCGCCCTGCTCTACGGCGACCTCCAGCCGGGCGATCCCCTCCCGCCCCCGATCCGGCCGCTCCCGCCCCCGGACCCGGCCCACCCCGCCACCTCCGGCTGGTGGGAGCTGGCCGCCGCACTCACCGACGGCGAGGCACCCCGATGACCCCTGCCGCCGCCGACCCCGGCACCGCCGCGTTCCAAGTGAGGCTCCAGCACCGGCCGGGGCCCACGGCGGATCGCGTCCTTCCCCCGCGATGCGGGTAGCGTTCATACTCGACCATCATGGAATCGGCGAGGCGGCGGACGCTCGAGCGGGAACTGGCGCACGCGATGCGGACCGGCCCGTTCTCGGCGCTGCTGCACCTCGCGATCGAGGCCAGCGCCCTGACGCTGGATGAGCTGCAGCACCGGCTGACGGCCCACGGGGTGCGCGTCTCGGTCTCGACCCTCAGCTACTGGCGTCGGGGGCGCAGCCGTCCGGAGCGGCCCGAATCGCTGCGCGCCGTCCGGCTGCTGGAGAAGATCCTCGAGCTGCCCGAGTACGCCCTGACGGCTCAGCTCGGACCGCAGCGCCCTCGCGGCCGCTGGCTGACCCATCCGGCCGGCGGACTGGACCTGTCGGCGGCCTACGGCGGCGGTCCCGAGTTCGAGGCGCTGCTGAACGACGTCGAGACCCCGGTTCACAACGGCCTGACCCGCCTGAGCGTCCACGACCTCTACTCCGTCGGCCCGACCCGTGAGGAGCTCGGCCTCACCACGCGTGCTGTGCTGCGCGCGCACGCGAACCGGGTCTCCCGGTTCACGGTCACCTACCGGCAGGAGGATCCCGCCTCCCGGACGCCCCGGCTGCGGGCCGTGCGCGGCTGCCGGGTCGGTCGGGTCCGGGCCGACCTCGCGGCCGGGTTCCTGGTCGCCGAACTGGTGCTGGACCGGGTGCTCGACCGCGGCGACACGGCGGTCGTGGAGTACGAGGCCTCGGACATGGCCTTCGGCGAGGTGGACTACTACTACCGCGTCTTCCCGGCGCCGGTGGGCGAGTACCTGCTGCAGGTGCAGTTCGACCCCGCGGCGGTGCCGGCCCGCTGCTGGCGCTACGAGCGCAGAACGGTCAAGGAGCCGGACAGGCGGGTGGGGGAGGTATGGGTCGGCGGGACCCAACTGGCCCATGTGGTCGCCCTGGACGTGTCGCCGAGCGTGCTGGGGATGCGCTGGGAGTGGGACTGAGCGGGGCCGCCGGGCCCGGGACGGCTCCCGGGCCCGGTGGCCGTGCCGCAGTGGGGCCGGGCCGGTCAGAACACCTGGTAGGTGAAGGTGGTGGAGCCCGTGCCGCCCCCGCCGTCGCTCGCGGTGACGGTCACCTGGAAGGCGCCGCTCGCGGTCGGGGTGCCGGAGATCCGGCCGCCCGGGGTGATCGAGACGCCGGCCGGCAGGCCGGAGGCGGTGAAGGTCAGCGGCAGGCGCGCGCTGTCGGTGGCGTTGATCTGGATGACCAGGCCGTAGTAGACGGAGCCGTACTGGGTGCCGGGGTTGGCCACGGTGACGGTGCCGCCCCCGCCGCTCCCCGTGACGGTCAGCGTGTAGACCGCCGAGTGGGCGGTGCTCCCGGCGGTGCCGGTGACCGTCACCGGGTAGCTGCCGGTCGGCGTCGTCGCGGCGGCGCCGATGGTCAGGGTGGAGCCGCCGCCGGCGGTCACCGTGGCCGGGCTGAAGGTCGCGGTCGCGCCGGAGGGCAGCCCGCTGACGGACAGTTGGACGCTCACCGCGGACCCCGCGGTGACCGCGGTGGAGACCGTGGAGGTGACCGACTTGCCCTGGACGGCGCTGCCGGAGGCCGGGGCGAGCGAGACCGAGAAGTCGTTGGCCGGCGGCGGCGGGGGGTTGCCGGCCTTGAAGGCGGCGGTGCCGATCGGGGTGCCGAGCCCGGTCGGGCCGTCCCAGCCGGTGCCGGCGGTGCAGATCGGCGCGCCGCAGGGCCCGTTGGTGCCGGCGGTGACGTCGTTGAACTTGTCGGCGTGCGCGTAGGGGTAGGCGACCGGGTTGTCGCTCGCGCCCGGGACGCCGGCGAGGGCCCAGATCGAGGAGATCACCGGCGTGGCGAGACTGGTGCCGCCGTACTGCAGCCAGCCGTTCTCGCCGTAGCTGTCGTAGATCGCCAGGCCCGTCTGCGGGTCGGCGACCGCCGACACGTCCGAGGTCGCGCGCTTGGCGCAGGAGGTGTTCACGCTCTGCTGGTACGAGGGCTTGGCGTAGGTGCCCGAGCAGCCGCTGCCGGTGCCGAGCGCGCCGGCCGTGCTGCTGCCCCAGACCGTCTCGGTCCAGCCGCGGGTGTTGGCCGCCTTCCGCAGCGAGGTGCCGCCGATGGAGACGACGGTGGGCGAGCTCGCCGGGTACTGCGTGTCGGCGCCCGACTTGCTGCCGTAGTCACCGGTCGCCGCGGCGATCATCACGCCGGGGTGGTTGTAGTGGACGTCGGTGCCCGACGGGACGTCGGACTCGGAGTCGGAGTAGCTGTTGGAGACGAACTTGGCGCCGAGCTGCACGGCCTCGTCGACGGACGCGCCGAGGTTGACGTCGAGGTTGCTGTCCGCCTCGACCAGCAGGATGTGGCAGCCGGGGCAGGCCGCGCTGACGGCGTCGAGGTCGAGGGTGATCTCGGTCCCCCATCCGGTGTCCCCCTTGGGGTAGCCGGACCCGCCCCGCTGGTCGACCTTCTTGAAGCAGCCGTTGGCGGTGGTGCACGCCGACAGGCCGAACTGGGACCGGTAAGTGGCCAGGTCCGACTCGGCGTTCGGATCGTCGTAGGCGTCCACGACGGCGACGGTCTGGCCGCTGCCGGGGTTGGTGCCGAGGCCGTAGGCGGACTGGATGTCGGCCGGACCGTAGCCGTTGGGCGCGGCGGGCCGGGCGGCACCGGTCGCCGCGGAGCCGACCAGTTGTATCGCGTTGCAGTGGGCGTGCCCGGCCTGCTCCGTCGCGCAGGAGGCCGGGGCCAGTCGCGGCGCGGGCGCTGCCGCGGCCGGAGCGGCCGGGGCCGCCGCTCCGGCCGCGGCCAGGATGAGGACCGCCGCACCGCTGGGGAGGATTCGTCGCACCAAGTACTCCCGTTCGCTGGATTCGTCGCGGGAGCGCCCGACAGGCGCCGCCGCGGGGGGTGAAGGCAGCGTCAAGGATCAAGGCCCTTACTGGAAAGGCCGTTTCACAGGCGTGCGGCGGTTCGCCTGTCAAAACTGTGGAACGGCCCGAATACCTCGAAGGCCAGGGGAGGCAACCGGTTCGGCCTCGTCCCAGCTGCTCGACCGGAGCGGTCCGCCCAGGTCCGCCCGCCCGATCGCCCTCAGTACCGGATGGAACGGGGCGAGGCGGGCGTGCCGCAGGTCCGGGTCGGTGAAGACTTCGTCGAGCTCCGTGAGCGCGGCGAAGGGCACCAGGGACCGGGCACCGAGGACGGCGGGTTCGGCCAGCAGGACCCGGCGGTCGGCGACCCGCAGCAGGAGCCCCCGCATCTCGGCGTCGAGGTGGTCACGGACCGTCAGCCCCAGCTCCGGGTCGGCGCCTTCGCAGTCGACGAAGGCGGTGTGGAGGCAGAGGCCTTCCAAGGACGCGGTGGCGAGGGGGCCGACCAGGCGGCCGGTGGGGCCGTACTGGCCACCGGTGAGCAGGACGGAAGGGCCTGCCGCGCCGCGCTGCCCGAGCGCGTCGGCGGCGGCGAGGGAGTTGGTGACGACGGTGATGTCCCCGCGGTGCGCGAGCTCCTCGGCGAGTGCGACCGCGGCGCGGCCGCCCATCAGGCCGATGGCCGTGCCCGGCGCCACGGCGGCGGCCGCGGCTCGGGCGATCACCCGCAGCACGGCGCAGTGTCCGGCGCTCCCGGAGCTGGGACCGGAAGGCGGGTTCTGCTGTGCCGCCGGACGGGCGGTGGACACGGCGCCGCCGTGGACCCTGCGGGCGTCTCCCTCGGCCGCCAGCACGGCGAGGTCGCGCCGGATGGTCCCGCCCGACACGGACAGGCGCCGGCTCAGGTCGTTTGAGCGGACCGCGCCGTCGCGGTGCAGCTGGGCACGGATCTCGTTGCGGCGCTGCTGGGTGAGCAGGACGGTCTCGGCCGCGGTGGTGGTGGGCATGGCGTCTCCTTGTGGTCCCCCGGCCGGGGCCGTGCCGGAGCCGCCGGGGGCCGACCGGCCTGGCGGCCGGGGGTTCGGGGTCAGCAGTCGGGGGCGGGCGCGGTGGGTCCGAGCGCGGGCTCGTCGCGCAGTTCGACGGTGAGCGGGGTGGTGGCGGCGCTGAGGTCGAGGACGGTGATCTCGTTGGCGCCGGCCTTCCAGAGGGGGGCAGGAGCGTAGAGGGTCTGCTGCGGTCCCTTGTCGGTCCACAGGCGCCCGAGGAGGAAGCCGTTGAGCCAGAGCAGGGTGCGGCCGCTGGCGGGGACGGCGAGGAACGCATCGGCGGGTCGGGGCAGTTCGACGGTGGCCCGGTGGAACGCGATCCCCTCGGCGGGTGCGGCGCCCTCGGGCAGGGCGATCGGGTCGTCGAGCGGCAGCACCCGGATGTCCCAGCCGAACAGGGAGCGCTTGTCCAGGCGCACGGCGCCGACCAGGCCCTTGCGGTCGGCCAGGTGGGGCCCGTAGTTGACCCGGCCGAACGGCTCCACCAGGATCTCCAGTTCGGCGCCGCCCTCGGGGACGGTGATCTTGACCGTCGGGTCCGGGTCGTCCCGTTCGATGGTGGCGAGGTGCCTGCCGTCGAGGAAGACCTGGGCGAGGTCGCGGATGCCGTCCACGGTGAGGACGCCGTCGCCGGCGGGGCCGGTGATCCGGTGGCGGTAGTGGACCAGGCCGTGGCCGAAGCCGAGCTTCTCCATCGGCGCGGGCGTCGGGCGGCGCACCGGCTCCGACAGCGCGTCCAGGCGGTCCAGCAGGCCGGCGACGGGCCGGGCCGGCACGGTCTGCGGGGCGACGCGGGGCAGGAGTCCGGGCAGCGGCTGCTCGGCGACGGGGACGTGCTTGGCGATGACCTCGCGGAAGCGGTGGAACTTCTCGGTCAGTTCGCCGGCCTCGCCGACGGGTGCGTCGTAGTCGTAGCTGGTGGTGGTGGCGGCGTAGCCGGGCTGCCCGGAGGTCTCGCCGGTGTGGTTGGCGCCGGCCCACCAGCCGAAGTTGGTGCCGCCGTGCGCCATGTAGATGTTGACGGAGCCGCCGGCGGCGAGGATCTCGTCCAGGGCCCGGGCGGCATCCTCGGCGGCGCGGACGTGGTGGGGGGTGCCGTGGTGGTCGAACCAGCCGTTCCAGAACTCCATGCAGACCAGCGGTTCGCCGGGCCGGAACGCGGCGAGTTCGGCGAAGGCGTCGGCGGCGCGGGAGCCGAAGTTGGCGGTGGCGAGCACACCGGGCAGGGTGCCGTCGTGCAGCATGCCCGGCTCGGGTCCGTCGGAGGTGAACAGCAGGCCGTCGATGCCGCGGGCGGCCAGTCCGTCCCGCAGGTGCCGCAGGTAGTCCCGGTCGGTGCCGTGGCTGCCGTACTCGTTCTCGATCTGGACGGCGACGACCGGTCCGCCCCGCGAGGCCTGCAGCTCGGCGATGACGGGGATGAGCTGGTCGAACCACTGGTCGACGGCGGCCAGGAACGCCGGGTCCGAGGTGCGCAGTTGGACGTCCTCGTCGGCGAGCAGCCAGGCGGGCAGACCGCCGAGGTCCCATTCGGCGCAGATGTACGGTCCGGGGCGCACGATCACGTCCAGTCCCAGGGCCCCGGCCTGGCGGATGAACGCGGCGGCGTCGTACCAGCCGTCGAACCGCGCCGGGCCCGGGACGGGCTGGTGGAAGTTCCACGCGATGTAGGTCTCGATGGTGTTGCACCCCATGGCCCGCACCCGCTCCAGCCGGTCCCGCCACAGGTCGGGATGGATGCGGAAGTAGTGGATCGCGGCGGAGACGATGCGGTGCTCCCGGCCGGCCCGCAGGAAACGGGTGCCGTCCGTGGTGAGTGCCGCGTGGTGGGCGTTGTTGAGCACAGGGCTTCCTCTGGATCAGGGGCGTGGGGCGGGTCTACTTGACGCTTCCGGCGCTCAGGCCGGCCCGCCAGAAGCGCTGCAGGCACAGGAAGGCGAGCAGCAGCGGGATCACGGACAGGAACGCTCCGGTGATCGGGAGCATCGGGGGGACGCCGTTGGCGAACTCCGAGCGCCACTGCACCAGGCCGACGGTCACGGGCAGCTTGGCCGAGTCGTTGAGCATCAGGGAGGGCAGCAGGTAGTTGTTCCAGATGGCGACGAACTGGAACAGGAAGATGGTCACGGCGGCGGGGCCCATCAGCGGCAGCGCGATCCGGAAGAAGGTGCGCTGCTCGCCGGCGCCGTCCATCCGGGCGGCTTCGAGGAGTTCGTCCGGGATCGAGGCCGCGGCGTAGACACGGGAGAGGTAGACGCCGAAGGGGCTGACGAAGCTGGGCAGCAGCACCGACCAGTAGGTGTTGGTGAGGTGCAGCTTGGCCATGAGCAGGAAGAGCGGCAGGGCGAAGAGCGGGGCGGGGATGAGCACCGAGGCCAGGATCGCGTTGAAGGCCGTCTCGCGGCCGCGGAAGCGGTACTTGGCGAGCGCGTAGCCGGCCATCAGGGAGAGCAGGGTGCCGGCGGTCGCGCCGACCAGGCTGTACAGGGCGCTGTTGGCCAGCCAGGTGCCGAAGATCGCGTGGTCGAAGGTGAAGACCTTGCTGACGTTGCCGCCCAGGTCGAAGTTCGAGAACCAGAGCGGGTTGCCGTGGTACAGGTAGCCGGAGCCCTTGGTCGCGGAGACGAACAGCCACCACAGCGGGATCACCATGTACAGCGCGGTCAGGCCCAGCACGGTGTTGACGACCAGTCGCCCGGCCAGCGGGTCGGCGGTCGCGCCGCGCCGGGCGACGGCCGGCCGGGGCGCGGCGGCGGCGCTCCTGGTGGTGGTGTGGGTGGTCACGAGTCCGCCGCCTTCCGCTGGGTGAACTTGAGGAATCCGAAGGACAGGACGAGCGTCACCAGGGCCAGCAGCACTGCCTCGGCGGCGGCGAGGTTGGGCTGGGCGCCGGAGTTGAGCAGGGTGGTGTTCATGATCGGCGTGAACTTGCTGGACGCGCCCGGGATGCGGGCCGCGTAGAGGACGGCGGGCTCGGTGTAGAGCTGGGCGGTGCCGATGATGGAGAAGACCGTGGTCAGGACCAGGGCCGGGCGCACGAGCGGGACCTTGACGTGCCAGGCCAGTCGCCAGCCGGAGCAGCCGTCCAGCGTGGCCGCCTCGCTCAGCTCCGGCGGGATCGCCTGCAGCGCCGAGTAGATGATCAGCATGTTGTAACCGGTCCAGCCCCAGGTGATCATGTTGCCCACCGAGGCCGTGATCCAGCCGGGGGACATGAAGTCGGTGTGGATGCCGATCGCGGCCAACGGGCCGGTGAACGGGGAGAGGTCCTTGACCAGGAGGAAGGACCACATGACGGCGGCGATCGCGCCGGGCAGCGCGTAGGGCATGAACAGCGTGAGGCGGAACAGGCGCTTGAACCGGGCGGAGCGGGAGTCCAGCAGCAGCGCCAGCAGCAGGGCCAGGCCGAGCATCACCGGCACCTGGACCACGCCCAGCAGGGCGACCCGGACCAGGGCGGAGGTGAAGTCGTGGTCCCCGAGCGCCTGGGTGAAGTTGGAGAATCCGGCGTAGACCGTGCTCTGGGTGCCGCCGAACAGCCCGGCGCGGTGCACGGTGTAGAAGCTCTGGTAGATCGCGTAGCCGATCGGGGCGACCATCATCGCAACGAACAGCAGGCCGAACGGAAGCAGGAAGCCCCAGGCGTGCACGGTGGTGCGGCGCACGGACCAGCGGCGGGTCGTCGTAGTCGTCATGGCAGGTCCTTGGTGTCGGGAAGCCGGTCCCCCGGGGTCTCGCGTCCCCGGGGGACCGGCGGTGTCTTCCGGCTCGGCCGTCGCTCCGGGCCGGAAGGCGGCGTCCGTCGGCCAGGGGCGACGGACAGTGCGTGGCTGCGGCGGGGGCGGGCCGGTCAGCCGTTGCTGACGGACAGTCCGAGGTTCTTGATGGCGGCGATGGTGTTCTTCTGCACGGTGGCGGTGGCGGCGGCGTAGCTGCTCTTGCCGATCGCGTCGGTGTAGTCGGACTCCATCTGGCCGAAGGTCGGGCCGACGACCCAGTTGGTCGGCACGTTCGCGGCGGACTGCTTGAACACGTCGTAGATGTTCTGGGTCCCGTAGTAGGGGTCGGCCTGGCTCAGCAGCGGGTTGGACTGGCCGGCGGTGGAGGCCGGGTACAGGCCGCCCTCCTTGATGCCGGTGGTGACGGCGCCGGTGTCGGTGGCCATCCAGACCGCGAACTGCTCGGCCTGCTGCGGGCTCTTGCAGCCGCGCAGCACCGAGGTGTCGGAGCCGCCGCTGTTGGCGCTGGCCTTGTCGGAGGCCGACCAGGTCGGCATCGGCGCGACCGCCCACTTGCCCGCCAGGTCCTTCAGGTCGTCCTTGATGCCGGCCGAGGCCCACACGGCGTTGACGAAGGTCAGGACCTTGCCCTGCTCGGCGGCCTTCTCGAAGCTGGCGTCCCAGGCGTTGCCGGAGTTCATCACCAGCTTCTGGTCCTTGAGGGTCTGCCAGTACTGGGCGACCTTGGCGGTGCCGGGGTTGTCCACCGACACGGTCCAGGAACTGCCGCTGGTGGAGAACCACGGCTGGCCGGCCTGCTCGGCCAGGGCCGACATGTCGTAGGCGTCCTGGGGGGCGTTGCCGAAGGCGACGGTCGGGTCGGCCGCGGCGACCTTCTGTGCGTCGGCCTGGTACTCGTCCCAGGTGGCCGGGGGCTTGGTGATGCCGTACTTGGCGAACAGGTCGGTGCGGTAGAACAGGGCCATCGGGCCGATGTCCACCGGGATGCCGTAGACCTTGCCGCCGGCCGTGGACGCCTGGGCGGCCGACGGCGCGAACTTCGCCATGTCGCCCTGGGCGTACTGGGTGATGTCCACGAGCGCGTTCTTCACCAGCATCGACGGGATGTCGTTGTAGGTCACCTGGGCCAGGCAGGGGCCGTTCCCGGCGGCCAGCGCGTTGGTCATCTGGTCGTAGCCGCCCTTGCCGCCGGACGGGATCTTCTTGAAGGTGACGTGGACGTCGGGGTGGGCGGCGTTCCACTGGTCGACGATCTTGTCGTAGCCCGGGGCCCAGCCCCAGAACTCCATGCTGACCGGCCCCGCCGGGGCCGGGGAGCCCGCGGCCGAAGAGCCCGACGACGAGCTGGAGCAGCCGGCCGCGGTCAGCAGGGCGAGCACCGCGGCACCCGCGGCGGTGGACTTGGACGAGAACTTGCGCATGGCTTCCTCACTGGGGGGATGTGGGTGGCGCGTGGTGCGGGACGGGCGGACGGACCGGTCCGGCCGTGGGGGGACGAAGGCTCGGGCGGCCCCGCCTCGGGTACTTCGACGGATGGGGGGAACCCTGGCCGGCTGCGCGGGTGTGGTCACCGCGGGGTCCAGCGGGTGTGACGGGCACGCTCGACCGCGGCCCGGTGGCCGGGCCGCCGCCGCGGACGGGTGGTGGGCAGCCCCGGGTGCCGCCGAACGGCGGGGCCTCGGCGCGGGCCGCCGGGACGGTGGTGCTCATGGTGCGGGTGGGTGCGTCGGTGCTGGCACTTTCCTCCGGGGAGCGGTGGGGCGGCTGGAGCGGGAACGGATCAGGCCGAGGGCGGCGGCCCGCTGCTGGCCCGGACGGTCAGGCTGGGGCGCAGCAGCGAGATGGCGTTGGTCGGGGGCTTTCCGGCGTCGACGGCGCGCAGCAGGAGTTCCACGGCCTGCTGCGCCATCTCGCGGGTGGGGAATGCGACGGTGGTCAGGGCGGGTTCGCTGTGGCCGACCAGGGCGAGGTCGTCGAAGCCGACCACGCTGACGTCCTCGGGCACGCGCCGCCCCGTCCGCGCCACCGCGTCCAGCGCGCCCAAGGCCAGGACGTCGCGGGTGGCGAAGATCGCGGTGAGCCCGGGATCGGCGGCGAGCGCCGCGCTGGCGGCGGCGAAGCCGGCGGAGGCGTCGTCACTGGCCGGTGTGAACACCATGCTGTCGTCGATGTCCAGCCCGTCCGCGGCGAAGGCCCGGCGCAGGCCGGCGACGCGCGGTGCGTGGAACGGCAGGGAGGCCACCACCGCCACCTTCCGGTGGCCCAGGTCGCGCAGGTGGCGACCGGCCAGGAAGCCGGCGGCCTCGTAGTCGATCGACACCACCGGCAGGCTCTGCGGCGGATCCACCTCCCAGGCGAACAAGCCGACGGGGAACTGCGCGGCGGCCAGCAGCGGCAGCTGCTGCACCACGCCCGCGTCACCGGCGACCAGCAGCGCGTCGACCGCTCGTGCCGTGAGGTTCTCCAGGTGCGCGCGGGCGTACTCCGGGTCGTGCCGGGTGGTGGCCAGCAGCAGGTTGTAGCCGTGCCGGACCAGCACGTTCTCCACCTCCTCCACGACCGAGGAGTAGAAGGGGTCGGCGACCGACGGCACGAACAGTCCGAACGTCATCGTCGTACCGGTGCGCAGCGAGCGGGCGAGCAGGTTCGGCTTGTAGCCCAGCTCCTCGATCGCCGCGTTCACCTTGGCGGCCGTCTCCGGCCGCACCGACTTGCCGGCCAGCACGTTGGAAACGCTCTGCTTGGTGACCCCTGCCCGTTCGGCCACCTCTGCCATCGTCACCATCGGCCACCCCTGCGTTTATCGATCCACGAAAGTGAGCGTCAGCGTAGACAGCGCTGCGCGAGGAGCACAAGCCTCCGGGCGAGATTGACACCCTCCCCGTGACATTCACCCGCCACCTGGCCCTCGGTCGCGTCCGCCACCTGCAGTTTTCACTCTACGGAGCCGAACCCGTTGACGCCTTCGGAGATCCGGGACTACCCTCCCGGCTACTTGACCGGCGTAGATCGGTCAACGCACCGGGGCTCACCTTCCCTCCCGGACGCGCAATCCGACAACGCGTCAACGGCGTTGCGCGTACCCCGTCCTCCCCTTCTCCCCTCGTCACTCCGTCGCTGCCGAGGGCCCTCTCCTTCTCCCCCACAGAACAGACTTGAGAGGCGTTCTGATGAGACGAACCCGCGGACTCCGCCCGCCCCTGGTCACCACGAGCGTGCTCGCGCTGGCAGCCGCGATCCTCGGGCCGGTGACCGCCGCTCCCCCCGCCCTGGCCGCCACCGCCGGCCGGATCACCACCGGCGGCAAGTGCCTGAACGACGCCAACTCCGGTACCGGCAACGGCAACAGCATCAACGTGGCGGACTGCGACAGCAGCTCCGGCCAGAGCTTCAGCTGGAACACCGACGGCAGCATCACCGTGCTGGGCAAGTGCCTGGACACCACCGGCGGTTCCAACGCCAGCGGCACCGCCATCGAGCTGTTCGACTGCTCCTCCGGCTCGGCCGAGCAGAAGTTCGCCGCACTGCCCGACGGCACCGTCTACGCGCCGAAGTCCGGCAAGTGCCTCCAGGTCCAGGGCACTTCCGTCACCGACGGCGCCACGGTCGGGCTGGAGCCCTGCGATCCCGCGCAGGCCCTGCAGCAGTTCTCCGCGGCCACCGCCCCCGCCGCGCCCTACAGCATCTCCGCGACCGCGATGACCAGTGGCGGTTTCAGCGGCAGTGACAGCCCGTCGATGCCCTACATCGACAAGAACGGGCAGTTCTACTACCAGGACGCCTACTCCGGCTACGGCGCGACCGAGGGCCACGTCTGGCTCTTCCAGACCGGGGCGAACATGTCCAGCTCCAGTGCCGCGTCGATCAACACCTCGGTGAACCCGAACAACCCCGCCGACGCCAACAACAACACCGTCTGGCGCTGCAACAACGGCCCGACCGGCAAGGGCTCCACCCCCGGCGGCTACGCCTACGGCGACTACTGCGACCTGGTCGGGGTGTGGGTCGACCCCGACACCGGCTGGTGGTACGGCCTGGTCCACAACGAGTTCGACATGAGCCCGTTCGGCGACTCGGCGCACTTCGACGCCATCGACTACGCGGTCTCCAAGGACCAGGGCGCCACCTGGGCCATCACCGACCACGCCATCACCTCCCCGTACGGCACCGCGCGGCCGAACAACCAGCTGTGGACCACCGCCTCCAGCGGCCCGGTGCAGAGCGGCAACACCTGCCTGGACATCACCGGCGGCGGCACGGCGGCCGGCACCGCCGTCGGCACCTACGGCTGTACGGGCGGCGCCAACCAGAAGTGGACCGCCACCAACGGCGAACTGGTCAACCCCGCCTCCACCCTGTGCCTGACCGCCTCCGGCAGCACCACCGGCAGCACCTTCACCATCCAGTCCTGCACCGGCTCGGCGGCCCAGCTGTTCACCCCGGCCGCCTCCGGCGCCAAGGGCCAGATCAAGGTCACCGGCACCACCACCGAGTGCCTCGACGGCAGCAGCGGCCTGAAGCTCAACACCTGCAACGACCCGTCCCAGGACGGGCGCACCGCCTTCCCCAACCAGACCTACTACTGGGGCGACGGCGACCCGCGCCTGTACACCGACTACCGCTCCGGCTACTTCTACGTCTTCTACACCTCCCGCCTGGTCGACCAGGGCGGCGGCTGGGCCGCGTTCGAGGAGCACGTCGCCCGTGCCCCGATCTCGCAGAAGATGGCGCCCTCCTCCTGGCAGAAGTGGTACGACGGCTCCTGGTCGACCGCGGGGGTGGGCGGCGCCGAGTCCGACGTCATCCCCGCCGACGGCGGCGGCCCGGGCTACCTGCCCCCGGCCGACAGCTACTCGCCCGGCACCACCGGCAACGTCAAGTCCCAGGTCGCCGCGGGCACCGCACCGGCCATGTCGCAGCTGTCGTTCATGAACGTCATCTACGACGCCTACCTCGGCAAGTACATCGGGACCCCGGAGAGCGACTACCCCTCCGGCGGAGCCCCGCAGCACATCTACGCCACCAGCGACCTGGCCACCGAGCAGTGGACCGACCTCGGCCCCGTCGGCACCAGCCAGACCTCCTGGTACCGGATGCTGGTCGACCAGCAGAACCTCACCAGTAGCACCACCACCGGCAGGACCGTCCGCATGTACTGCAACATCTCCTGCGAAAACGGCGGCAGCGGCTACACCGACATCACCATCTCCCCCACCGCCGCCGGCTCCCTGCCCGCCACCCCGGTCACCACCGGCACCGCCTACCGGATCGGCGCCGGCAACGGCCAGTACCTGGCCCAGAGCGGCACCGGCCTGACCACCACCACCTCCGCGACCGGCACCAGCGGCCAGTGGACCTTCACCCCGACCGGCGACGGCTTCTACACCGTCGCCAACGCCGGCAGCGGCCAGGTCCTCGGTGTCGACTCCACCGGCAACGCCGGCCGCGCCTGGGGCGCCACCGTCACCCCGGCCGCCGCCGGCAGCAGCCCGACCGTCGGCCAGCAGTGGTCCGTCCAGGCCGTCCTGAGCACCCCGGCCGACAGCGGGGCCACCACCCCCACCGGCACCTACCGCCTGGTCAACCGCTACAGCGATCTCGCCCTCAGCCTCACCGGCGGCGCCACCTCCCCGGTCGCCACCGCCCCCCAGCGCAACTGGGACAACGCCGGCACCAGCGGCGACACCCGTTCCAGCTCCGCCCAGACCCTGGCCCTCACCGCCGTGGGCAGCACCAGCACCAGCCTCAACGGCACCCGCACCCTGACCATCTCCGGCCAAGCCCTCGACGACCCCAACTGGTCCACCGCCACCGGCACCCAGCTGGACACCTGGACCGCCAACGCCGGCAGCAACCAGAACTGGACCTTCACCCAGCAGTCCGACGGCTCCTACCAGATCGCCAACGCCTACTCCAAGCTCTGCCTCGACGACGCCGACAACAGCACCACCTCCGGCACCAGCGTCATCCAGTGGACCTGCGCCGGCGCTGACAACCAGCACTGGAAGGCCACCCTCCAGCCCGACGGCAGCTACACCCTCACCAACGTCCACAGCGGCCTGCTGCTGACCACCGCCTCCAGCGCCAGCGGCGCCCTGGTCACCCAACAGACCAGCTCCACCACCGCCCTGCAGCGCTGGACCGTCAACTAGCCGTCCGACCCGCTCTCCTGAACCGCGACGCCCCGCAGGCCAACAGCCTGCGGGGCGTTCGCGCCCGACTGCAGCGCCGGAGCGTGCAGCAGCACCCCGAGCCGATTCTAAGCGGATGGTTCATCCGATTTCGTGCTACCGTCCCAGCAAGCGGATGAACTATCCGAATATCTGAGTGGAGGCGCACATGGCGAAGACAGCTGTGGTCACGGCGGGGACGGGCGGCATCGGGCTGGAGACGGCCCTGGGACTGGCCGACGCCGGGTTCTCGGTCACCGTGGTCGGACGCGACGCCGACCGCGGTGCCCGGGCGGTCGGCCGGATCAACGCGACGAACCCGGCGCATCCCGGACGGTTCCTGGCCGCCGACCTCGGCTCGCTCGACCAGGTGCGCGTGCTCGCCGACCGGATCGCCGCCGAGCACGCGGCCTCCGGCGACCCGCTGACCGTGCTGGTCAACAACGTCGGGGCGATGTTCCCGCAGCGACGGACCCTGGACGGCATAGAAGCGTCGTTCGTCGTCAACCACCTCTCGCCGTACCTGTTGACGGAGCTGTTGCTGCCCACGCTGACCAGCGGTGCGCCGAGCAGGATCGTGAACGTGACCTCGGGCGCCGTCGGGCTCGCGAAGAGGGCCTTCGACGCCGTCGAGCCGCCCGGCGGCTACTACGGGTTCCACTGGTACGGCCGCGCCAAGCTCGCCAATCTCGCCTACACGCTCGACCTGGCGGACCGGCTGAAGGGCACGGCCGCCTCCGTCTTCGCCGCCGACCCGGGAGGCGCCGCGACCGACATGACCAACGGCACCATGACCGACCCGAAGATCGTCTCGCCGGCCCTGCGACTGCTGTGGCCGCTGGTGCGCCGCAGGTTCGACCGCTCCACCTCGGGTCCGGCGTCCGTGGCTGCCCGGCCCTCGATCGTCGCCGCCACCGACGAAGCCCTGGCGGGCCGGACCGGCATCGTCGTCGGGGCCCGGGCACGCCCGGTGACGCCGCTGCGCGCAGCAACCGACCCCCGCATCGCCCAGGCTGTGCGCCGGCTCAGCGAGCGGTACGCACCTGTCACCGTCAGCTGACCCCGCCAGGCGGTATCGGTGCTGTCGGCGGCGTCATCCGGATGGAGAATCCGGTTAGCATGTCCCCATGACGACGCCCCTGCGCAAGGACGCCGCCCGCAACCGGGACCGGATCGTCGCGGTCGCCCGCACCCTGGTCGACCAGGGCACACCCCTGCAGCTGAACGACGTCGCCGGCCGCGCCGGACTCGGAGTCGGCACCGTCTACCGGCACTTCGCCACCCCCGAGGCGCTGCTGGAGACCGTCGCCACTCCCTGCCTGGAAGCCCTGGCCGACCACGGCCGGCAAGCCCTGACCAGCACCGATCCCTGGCGCGCCCTCGAAGGCTTCCTGTACCGCACCGTCGAGGCCCAGGTCACGGATGCGTCCCTGGCCCCGGTCGCCGCGGCGGCCACCGACGCCCTGCCGCGCACCACGGAACTCAAGGAGACGCTTCGGTCGGTCGGCACCGCACTCCTCGACCGGGCTCGCGATGCCGGAGCAGTCCGACGCGACCAGGCCGCCGGCGACCTCGTCCCGCTCATGTGCGGCATCGCCTACGCCGTCGACGTCCACGGCGGCACACCCGCCGACCGGATCGACACCGCACACCGCTACCTGGCCACCCTCCTCGAAGGACTACACACCCCGCCACACCACGCGTGAGAACACCGCCCGCGCACCAACCGGGGTGATCCGCACCTGCCGCGCCGGGTCGGGCGCCGTTTGGAGTGCTGGTTCCTTCCCCAGGGTCGTCTCCCGCGTTCCGGCGGGGAGCGTGGCAGTGCTGGGGCCGGCGGCCACGCGCTGTCAGCGTGCCTCGGAACGCGGGACGGTCCAGGAAGGACGGTCGTTGACGTCAGCGACCGTGGCCAGGGACAGCTTCTTGTAGCGCTGGGAGAGGGCGGCGGCCCGCTCGGCGGGAAACGCGCCCTCGTGCTCGGCCGCGCGGGCGATGATCTCCTCCGGCCCGAGGGCGCGGTTGGCCAGGACCAGCTCGTTCAGGACCGGCCGGCGCAGCTCGTCGTACGTGCGCAGGGCGGCCACCGGATCGGCCTCCCGTGCCAGGCACCAGGCCAGGACCCGGGCGTCGACAACGGACTGCGAACCGCCGTTCATGCCCATCGGGAGCATCGGGTGGGCGGCATCCCCGAGCAGGGTGACCCGCCCCTCGCTCCAGGAGGGCAGCGGGTCGCGGTCGACCATCGCGTACGCGAGGACGGTAGCGGTGCGCCCGACCAGGGCGGGCAGGTCGATCCACGGCAGCTGCCACTCGCGCACCCGGGCCCGGGCCTCGGCCGCCGTGACCAGTCGGACGTCGGCGGGGGCGGCGCAGTGCCCCGGCACTGCTGCGGGCGGCTCGTCGGGTACCTCCAGCACCCAGTTCAGCAGGTCTTCGCCAGGCCCGGTGGCCGGGGCGATCGGGTAGGCGACGAACTTCGCCCCGGGCGTGCCGCCCGCCACCACCAGCGAGCGGCCGTCGAGCAGCCGCGGGTGGGGCGCGACACCGCGCCACATCACGACGCCGTGCCGGCGCGCGGCGCCCTCGCGCGGGTGGAGCCCGGCCCGGACGACGGAATCGATCCCGTCGGCGCCGACCAGCACCTCGGCCTCCTCCACCGCCACCGCCCCGCTCGGCCGGTCCAGGAAATGGGCCCGGACACCGCCCGGCACCGCCTCGAAGTGCCGCAGCCGCCGCCCGGTACGCACCGCGTCCGGTCCCAGCCGCTCCCGCACCGCCGCCAGCAGCAGGGTGTGCAGGCGGCCGCGGTGCACCGAGTACTGCGGCCACCGGTAGCCGGCCGCCGTCCCCACCGGCTCCTCCCACACCGGCGCCCCGGACCGGTCGTAGTAGCGCAGCCGCTGCGGCGCCAGGCCGATCGCGGCCAACTCCTCGGCCAGGCCCAGCTCGGCGAGCTCCCGGACGGCGTGCGGCAGCAGATTGATTCCCACACCCACCGCCTCGATCGTCCGCGCCGACTCGCTCACCCACGGGCGGAACCCCGCCGCGTGCAGGCTCAGGGCACAGCTCAGTCCCGCGATACCGCCCCCGACGACGCCCACTCGCACCGCAGCCTCCCTCCCCTCCTGCTGCGCCCGAACGGCGCAGCCCACAGCCGAACGTACCCGCACTGCCGCGCCAACCAGGGGCCGACCGTCGAACAGCCGTCCCCCGCACGGCAGATGACATGCTGCCAGCCGTCCGGACGAAGGCGGCCCGCCCAGTCGGCCGGCGACCCGAACGGGTGAACCTCCTCTGATGCGACGGATCCGCCCCGGGCCGGTCGGTCAGCCCGCCGGTGAGCGCCCGTCGACGTTCTTTCTCCACACGGAACAGCCCTGCCCGGTGCGCGGCCCACGCCGGCGGCGGTCAAGTTCATGCCCAACGTCGCCGAGGAGAGCGTGCCGCGCATGACCGTGGTCGCCGCCCGCCTCACCGCCGACGGACGCGACGAGGGCGTGTTCCCCTTCCTGCTCCCGCTGCGCCGCTCACAGCAGGACCCGGTCGGGGTCCGGGTGCACCGCTTGCCCGACAAGGGCTTCTGCCCCATGGACAATGCGCTGATCCGCTTCGACGGCGCCGTGGTGCCCGAGGACGGCTGGCTCGCCGGCGGCATCGCCCACTTCGATGCCGACGGCTCCTTCCACAGCAGCCAGGAGAGCCTGCGCTCACGCTTCCACCGCACGATCGAACAGCTCCACACCGGCCGTGTCGGGCTCGCCTGCGGCACGCTCGCCGCCGCCCGCTCGGCACTATCGACCGGGACAACGTCCGAACCCCGCTGACCCGCGCCATCGTCTCGACGAGCACGATCCGCACCGACCTGGCTTCCTTGAAGTCGAGGCCCTGGCCGAGCACCCTGATCACCGGGAGCCACAACCGTGGCGAGACCGGTGCCCGACTCCGGAAGGCGACCACCGTGCACTCCGTCGAAGAGCCCAATGACCGGCCCGCGCCCACCACGGCCGGCGGCATCGAGCCGAGCGTCGGCGCCGCACCCGCCGGCGCACCGTCCTTCGAGCCCTACCACCATCCGGCGGCCGGCTGGGGTGCGGCCAAGAGCGTCACCAAGTTCCTGGTCCGCGAGGGCGAGTACCTGGACGGGCCGCGCGCGATCATGAAGATGAACCACGAGAACGGCGGCTTCGACTGCCCGGGCTGCGCCTGGCCGGACGACATCAAGGGCCTGAAGCTCGACCTGTGCGAGAACGGCATCAAGCACGTCACCTGGGAGATGACCCGCAAGCGGGTCGGCGCGGAGTTCTTCGCCGCGCATACCGTCACCGAACTCGAACAGTGGTCCGACTTCGCGCTGGAGGACCAGGGCCGGCTCACCGAGCCGATGGTCTACGACCCCGCCACCGACCGCTACGTCCCGATCGCCTGGGCGGACGCCTTCGAGCTGGTCGGCCGCACCCTTCGGGAGCTGGACGACCCGAACCAGGCCGCCTTCTACACCTCCGGCCGGCTGGGCAACGAGGCCACCTTCCTCTACCAGCTGATGGCCCGTGAGCTGGGCACCAACAACCTGCCCGACTGCTCCAACATGTGCCACGAGGCCAGCGGCCGCGCCATGCAGGCCTCGCTCGGCACCGGCAAGGGCACCGTGGACCTGAAGGACTGGGAGTCGGCCGACGCCCTGTTCATCCTGGGCGTCAACGCCGCCTCCAACGCCCCGCGGATGCTCACCGCGCTCGCCGAGGCGCACAAGCGCGGCGCGCAGATCGTGCACGTCAACCCGCTGGTGGAGGCCGCCGCCCGGCGCACCATCATCCCGCACGACTTCGTCGACATGGCGCTGAACAAGGCGACCGCGACCAGCACGCTGAACATCCAGCCGCGGATCGGCGGCGACATGGCCCTGCTGCGCGGCATCGCCAAGGCCGTGCTGGAGTCCGCCGGCACCGACCCGCAGGCGCTGGACAGCCTCTTCATCGAGCGCCACACCAGCGGCTTCGAGGAGTACCGCGCGGTCTGCGAGGCCACCGGGTGGGAGGAGATCGAGCGGCAGAGCGGCGTGCCCCGCGCGCAGATCCTGCGGGCCGCCCGGATCTACCGGGACGCGGACCGCAGCATCATCAGCTGGTGCCTGGGCGTCACCCAGCACGAGCACGGCGTGGACACCGTCCGGGAGATCGTCAACCTGCTGCTGCTGCGCGGCAACCTGGGCCGGGAGGGCGCGGGCCCCTCGCCGGTGCGCGGTCACAGCAACGTCCAGGGCAACCGCACCTGCGGCATCGACCACCGGCCGGCCCGGGCCTTCCTCGACCGGCTCGCCGAGGTCTGCCGGATCGACGTCCCGCGCGAGCACGGCAAGGACACCGTCGCCACCATCGAGGCAATGAACCGCGGCGAGGTCCGGGTCTTCGTCGGCATGGGCGGCAACTTCGCGCTGGCCGCGCCCGACACCGTGTACACCTACGCCGGGCTGCGCGCCTGCGAGCTGACGGTGCACGTCTCCACCAAGCTGAACCGCAGTCACCTGGTGCACGGCCGGCAGGCGCTGATCCTGCCCTGCCTGGGCCGCACCGAGAAGGACCTGCAGCGCGGCGGCGAGCAGCAGACCTCGGTCGAGGACTCGATGAGCATGGTCCACCTCTCCAAGGGGATGAAGCGCCCGGCCTCCACGCAGCTGCTCTCCGAGCCGGCGATCATCGCCGGCCTGGCCGCCGCCGCGCTGCCGCAGAGCGGGACGCCGTGGCAGTGGTACGTCGAGGACTACGACCGGATCCGCGACACCATGGCGCAGGTCCTGGACGGCTTCGAGGACTTCAACCGGCGGGTACGGCTGCCGCTGGGCTTCAGGATCAAGCAGCCCGCCCGCGAGCTGGTCTTCCTCACCCCGTCCGGCAAGGCCGAGTTCTCCGCCGCCCCGCTGCCCGACGTGGTCCCCGCCCCCGGCACCCTGGCGCTGGGCACCATGCGCTCGCACGACCAGTGGAACACCACCATCTACTCCGACGACGACCGCTACCGGGGCGTCAAGAACCTGCGCACCCTGGTCTTCATGAACCCGGACGACATGCGCGAGCGCGCCATCGCCCGGTTCGACCCCTGCGAGATCACCGCCACCGCCCGCGACGGCTCCACCCGGTCGCTCAGCGGCTACCTCGCCATCCCCTACGACATCCCGCGCGGCTGCGCGGCCGGCTACATGCCGGAGATGAACGTGCTCTGCGCGATCGGCGACTACTCCACCCAGAGCGACCAGCCGATCATGAAGCACCTCAAGGTGACCATCGAGCCCACGCCGGCAGGCGCCCGCTGAACAGCTCGGCCACCCGTGCCGGTCAGCCGTGGTGGAGGCGGTCCAGCAGCAGGTAGGCGCGCTCCTCGGCGGCGGCGAGCACGGCCGGGTCCACCCCGGCCTCCCACAGCTCGCCCGCCGCCGCGTCGTCGGCCTCGCGCAGCTCCACCACGGCGCTCGCCAGCCGGACCTGCACCTCCGGCGACCCGCCGCCGGGCCCGGCCAGCGCGCCTTCGGCCGCCCGCACGGCCGCCGCGCAGGCCGCCAGCGCCCGGTCCACCCGCACCGCCGCCCGGTCGTGCACCACCAGCAGGGCGCAGAGCAGCCCGACACCGATGCCCAGCAGGCTGCCCAGCCCCCGGTCCAGCACCAGGTCCTCCGTGGAGGTCGGGGCCGCGAGCTCGCTCATCAGCAGCGCCAGCGGCGTCACGAACACCACCCCCAGCGCGTAGTTGCGCACCACCAGGTACTCCAGCCCGAACTCCAGCAGCACCACCACCAGCACCAGCGCCACCGGCCCCGGCCGCGCCGCCAGCACGGCCACCGCGATGCCCAGCCCGGTCAGCGTGCCCAGCGTGCGCTGGACGGCCCGCTGCACCGTGGTCCGCACGTTCACCGAGTGCAGCACGGCCGCCGCCGAGATCGCCGCCCAGTAGCCGTGGCCCAGCCCCAGGCCCAGCGCCAGCAGCCCGGCCGCGCCCGTGCCGAGAGCCATCCGCAGCGCCGGGACCGCGAAGATCCCGAGCCGCCGCCCGTGGCCGCCGAGGAGTTCGGCCGCCCGGCCGCCGACGGCCGGCCCGCGGCCGCGCCGGGACAGCCAGAGGTCCGCCAGCAGCACCGGTGAGCGCCGCCGGTCGCCCAACAGGCGGCCCTGCGCCCGCAGCTGCCCCGCCAGCGCCGCCCGGTCCCCGGCGGGCCACCGGGCCGAGCCGACCAGCACCGACCACGCCAGGTCCGCCAGCGCCAGGCACACCCCGCCGCGCACCGCCCGCTCCCCACCGCCCGGCGGCCGCGCCCCCAGCGTGCCGTAGGCGGCCAGCACGAGGGCCGTCGCCCGGTACCGCGCCCGGGTCCGGCCGATCCGCGGATCGGCCTCCAGCAGTTCGGCCACCGCACGCAGCGCGGCGGCGACCGCCAGGCGCTGCGGCCGGTCGGGGTGCCAGAGCCGGCCGGCCAGCGACAGCGCGTACGCGGTCGCCGCGCCCACCGCGGCCACCGCCGTCCGCTGCAGCACATCGGTCCCGCTCGGCGCGCCGTTGGCGGCGACGGCGAAGGAGAACAGCACCAGCACGGCACCCAGCCCGCTCAGCCGCGCCGCGTCACAGGCGAACTTCGCCGCCCCCGCCACCGCCCCCGTGGCCACGACCACCACGGCCGCACCCCATCCGCCCTGCTCGGGCCGCACCACCCACGCCAGCAGCGACCCGGCGCCCACCGCGGCCGTCATGGCGACCGCCACCAGCGCCAGCACCCACGCCCGCCGCCGGTAGGCGAGCCCGCGCCCGAAGGTCGTGGTGAACGCCCCCAGCATCGCGTACACCGCCAGCCGCGCCTGCTCGCCCACCACCAGCGGCAGCGCGGGCAGCGCCATCGCCAGCGCCGCCCGCACCGCGAACCCCAGCGCACCGTCCACGGGCACCAGCACCAGCGCACCCCGCGGCGACACGGCCCGCACCACCCCGGCCCTCGACAGCCGCCGGGGACCGGAACGCGGAGCGGGGGGCGAAGTGCGTGGCACGGGCATACCTGCTGTATACCAGCCCTGACCAGGCCCGAAGCCGCCCGCACGGTGTTGCTCCGGATCTCCCCGGACAGTCAGCAGAAGGTCAGCATCGGTACGAGCAGACCCCGTTGTCCGCGTGTGAACCTGAGAACAGGTCACCCTCCCCCGGGACGCCTGAACCGGCCGCCAGCCGCACGTTTCCGCAGGTCAGCTCTCCCGCCCCCGCGCCCGCAGCACCCCAGGCGGCAGCGCCGGAGCGTGCAGCCGCTCCCCGTCGTACCCGTGCACCGCACCGAACCGGTCGCCCGTCTCCCAGTCCTCCCGCGCCTGCGCGATCTCCTCGTGCGTGCGGCCCACGAAGTTCCACCACATCACCAACCGCTCCTCGAACGGCTCCCCGCCCAGCAGCAGCAGCGACGCGTCCGTCCGTGCCAGCAGCGGCAGTTCGCGCCGGCCGCAGCCCAGGTAGAGCAGTGAGCCGGGCTCGACCCGCACGCCGTCGACGTCGACGCTGCCGCTGATTGCCAGGGCGGCGTACTCGAAGCCCGGGTCGAGCGGGAGGTGCCGGACGGTGCTGGACTCGGCGAGGGTGAGGTCGACGCCCATCAGCGGCGTGTACGTGGTCCCCGGCGAGGCGGCGCCGTCGACCGACCCCAGGATCACCGTGCCGTGCAGGCCGGCGATCGAGACCGTGGGCAGCTCGGCGTGGTGCTCGAAGGCGGGGGCGGTGTGGCGGTGGGCGTCGGGGAGGGCGACCCAGAGCTGGGCGCCGTGCAGCAGGCGGGCGTGCTCGCGCGGGGACTCCTCGGAGTGCGAGATGGCCCGGCCGGAGGTCATCAGGCCGAGCTGGCGCGGCCGCACGGTCTGCAGGCTGCCGAGGCTGTCGCGGTGCAGCACCTCGCCGTCGTGCAGCCAGCTGACGGTCTGCAGGCCGAAGTGCGGGTGCGGCGGCACCTGCATGCCGGGCTCGTCGGCGATGTCGTCGGGGCCGTAGTGGTCGACGAAGCACCAGGCGCCGACCATCCGGCGGCCGAGGGTGGGCAGCAGGCGCCGCACCTGGGTGCTCTCGCCGAGCTGCACGGTCCGACCCGTCAGCAGGTCGCGGGTCGGACCGGCGCTGGCGTCGCCGCCGCACAGGGTGGTCACGGGCTTGAGGTCGAGGTTGCTCACCCGCCCACCGTAACCCGCCGGCCCCCTACGCAGCGTCAGTGCGAGCAGGCCCACCCGGCGTTGGCGGTGGCGGCCTCGGCCTGGGCGCGCAGGGCGCGCACCGCCTCCGCCGGGTCGGCGGCGCCGTAGACGGCGGAGCCGGCCACGAAGACGTCGGCGCCGGCCTCGGCGCAGCGCTCGATGGTGCTCGCGGAGACGCCGCCGTCGACCTGGAGCCAGAGGTCCAGGCCGTGCTTGCCGATCAGCTCCCGGGTGCGGCGGATCTTGGGCAGCATGATGTCCAGGAAGGCCTGGCCGCCGAAGCCGGGCTCGACGGTCATGATCAGCACCATGTCGAGCTCGGGCAGCAGGTCCTCGTAGGGCTCGATCGGGGTGGCGGGGCGCAGCGCCATCGAGGCGCGGGCGCCCTTGGCGCGGATCTCCCGGGCGAGCCGGACCGGGGCGGCGGCGGCCTCCACGTGGAAGGTGACCGAGCCGGCGCCGGCCTCCACGTACTGGGGGGCCCAGCGGTCGGGCTGTTCGATCATCAGGTGGCAGTCGAGCGGGGTGCCGGTGGCCCGGGCCAGCGACTCGACCACCGGTACGCCCAGGGTGAGGTTGGGCACGAAGTGGTTGTCCATCACGTCGACGTGCAGCCAGTCGGCGCCGCGCACCGCCTCGGCCTCCTGGGCGAGGCGGGCGAAGTCCGCGGACAGGATGCTGGGGTTGATCTGGGCCATGGCCGACTACCTTCACGCGAGTACGAGAGCGAGTGCGGCCCCATCATCGCGCGCCGCACCGCCGGCCACCGCACGGCACGGCCCCGGGTGATCGTGATCACACCGCGCCCGGGGTTACCGGCGGCGCCGCCGTGGCCATCAGACCTGAGCATCCCCAGCAGCGAGGAAGGTCTCCCGATGTCCGCTCCCGTCCCGCCCGCCCGCGCGCTCTGGCGGCTCTTCGAGCCGGTGTACGCCGTGGCCTTCCTGCAGCCCGAGAGCCGGGCCGAGTTCGAGGCGGCGGGGCTGGACGGCGGCTGGCGCGGCTACTTCGCCGGCCGCGCGGCCCCGCTCGGCGCGGTGGACGCGCCGACCGTGGTGGCCGCGTTCTTCAGCTTCGCCCCGGCGATGGTCGAGCGCGCGGTGCCGCGGGTCTGGGCGCACGCCTCCCCCGAGCAGGTGCTGGCGGCCCGGACCAGGGGCGCGGCGGCGGCGCTGGCCCGGCTGCTGGAGCCCGTGCCGGCCGAGCAGGTCGAGGCGGCGGCCGCGGCGCTGGAGGCGGCGGTGGGCCGGCTGGACTGCGCGGGGCGGGTGCTGGGCGCGGCCAACGCGGCACTCCCCCGGCCGGCGGACCCGTACGGACGGCTCTGGCAGGCGGCGAGCACACTGCGCGAGCACCGCGGGGACGGCCACCTGGCCGCGCTGGTCTCGGCGGGGCTGGACGGCTGCGAGGCGCCGGTGCTGCACTGCGCGCTGGACGCCAGCCGCGAGGTGCTGCAGCCGCTGCGCGGGTGGACGGACGAGGAGTGGGAGGCGGCCGGGGCGCGGCTGGCGGAGCGCGGCTGGCTGACGGCGACGGGCGAGGCCACCGAGCTCGGCCGGCTCCGGCACCGGGCGGTGGAGGAGGCCACCGACCTGGCGGCGGGCCGGGTCTGGGCGGCGCTGACCCGCTCCGAACTCGACGGCCTCGCGGCAGCCCTGCGGCCGATCGCGGTGCTCTGCCAGGAGCGGATGCCGATCAACCCGCTGGCGATGCCCCCGCTGGACGCGTAGCGAGCTCCAGCACCAGCACGTCGTACCGCTCCAGCACCGGCCCGCCGCCGCCCGCCGCCGCGGCAGCGGCCAGCCGGGCCAGTCCCGCCGCGAACTCCCCCTCGCTCAGCGCCCGCAGCTTGGACTCGGCGCGCAGCGCGTACCGTTCGCGCAGTTCGGCGAGCGAGCCGGCGATCGGCTGGGCGAAGGAGTGCACGGCCAGCAGGCCGAAGCCCGCGCCGGCGAAGTCGGCGACCAGCTCGGCCTCGCCGGCGAACCGCCGGGAGTCCACCGCGAGCAGCTGCGGCCAGTAGGTGTAGACGGGGCTGTCCAGCCGCTCGCGCACGGTGGTGCGGATCACCACCCGGCTGCCGGGGCGCAGCACCCGGGCGAGTTCGCGGGCGGCGGCGGGGCGGTCGGGCAGGTGGTGCACCACCCGGGAGAGCAGCGCGCCGTCGCAGGAGGCGTCGGGCAGCGGCAGGGCGTCGGCGGGGCCGGGCAGGTAGCGCACCCGGGGGTGCGGGTGGTGGCGGGCGGCCTCGGCGAGCATCGGCCCGCTGGGGTCGACACCGGTGACCTCGGCCCCGGGCAGCCGGTCGGCGAGCGCGGCGCAGAACACCCCCGTCCCGCAGCCGACCTCCAACGGGCGCTCCACCGGCCCCAGCTGACGGATGATCAACTTCGCCCAGGCGCCCAGACCTTCCGCCGGCAGGGCGTTGCCGCGCTCATAGGCGCCGGCCAACCCCGGGTCACGGTGCGCGATGGCGCCACTGTTGCCCTCGGTACTGCTCACAGGAATCCCCCAGCGGTTCGCTGCTCGTAGACTTACAATACATTGTGCCTCGAAATTGCGATGCCGCTTCTCCGGAGCCTGGAGCTGAGACCGTGTCACAGTCGTCCCCTCGCACCATCCTGATCACCGGCGCCACCGATGGGCTCGGCCGCGCCCTGGCCGTCCGGCTGGCCGCACCGGGCACCCTGCTCCTGCTGCACGGCCGTTCCGCCGAGCGCGCCGAGGAGACCGCCCGCCAGGTCCGCGCCCTGGGCGGCGCGGCCGAAGTGCACCTCGCCGACCTCGGCGGGCTGCGCCAGGCGGACCGGCTGGCCGAGACCGTCCTCGGCGCCCACGGTCACCTGGACGTGCTGGTCAACAACGCCGGAGTCGGCGCCGGCGCCCCCGGCGCACCCCGCGAACTCAGCGCCGACGGCTATGAGTTGCGCCTCGCCGTCAACTACCTCGCGGGCTTCCTGCTGAACGGCCGGCTGCTCGGGCTGCTCGACGCCGCCCCGCTCGGCGGACGGATCGTCAACGTCGCCTCGGCCGGCCAGGCCCCGGTCGACTTCGCCGACCCGCACCTCAGCCGGGGCTTCGACGGCTTCGAGGCGTACCGCCGTTCCAAGCTCGCGCAGATCCTGCACACCTTCGACCTCGCCGAGCGGCTGGCCGCCGGGCGGTCCCGGGTGACCGTCAACGCCCTGCACCCGGCCAGCATGATGGCCACCACCATGGTCCGCGAGGCCGGCATCGAGCCCTGGAGCACGGTCGAGCAGGGCGTCGAGGCGGTGCACCGCCTGGTGGCCGGGCCGGCCGGCGAGCGCGGCGGGCGCTACTACGACGGCACCCGGGAGGCGCGGGCCGCCGACCAGGCGTACGACCCGCGCGCCCGCGCCCGGCTGCGCCTGCTCTCCGAGGAGCTCGTCGGCAAGGCGCTCGCCGGCTGACCGGCTGCTACCAGGCGTAGTCCTCCGGCGCCGGCCGGTGGCCGGGGAAGATCTCGTCCAGCCGGTCCAAGGCCTTCTGGTCCAGGGTCAGTTCGACGGCGGCCAGCGCACTCTCCAGCTGCTGCAGGGTGCGCGGGCCGACGATCGGCGCGGTCACGGCGGAGCGGCTGAGCAGCCAGGCCAGCGCCACCTCGCCGGGCTCGTGGCCGAGTTCGGCGGCGAACTCCTCGTAGGCGGCGATCTGCTCGTGGTGCTTCTCGAGGTCGGCGGAGACCCGCTCGCCGGCCCGGCGCCCGGTCTCCCGCTCCTTGCGCAGCACCCCGCCGAGCAGGCCGCCGCAGAGCGGGGACCAGGGCAGCACGCCGATCCCGTAGTGCTCGGCGGCCGGCAGCACCTCCAGCTCGACGGTGCGGCGCAGCAGGTTGTAGTAGGACTGCTCGCTGACCAGGCCGAGGAAGTGCCGTGCCCGCGCGGTCTCCTGGGCCTGGGCGAGGTGCCAGCCGCCGAAGTTGCTGGAGCCCACGTAGAGCACCTTGCCCTGGGCGACCAGCTGCTCCATCGCCTGCCAGACCTCGTCCCAGGGGGTGTCCCGGTCGATGTGGTGCATCTGGTACAGGTCGATGTGGTCGGTCTGCAGGCGGCGCAGGCTCGCCTCCACCTCGCGCCGGATGGCGAGCGCGGAGAGCCCGCGCTGGTTCGGCCAGTCGCCCATCGCGCCGTAGAGCTTGGTGGCGAGCACGGTCTTCTCCCGGCGGCCGCCGCCCTGGGCGAACCAGTTGCCGATGATCTTCTCGGTGATGCCCTCGCCCTGGACCCATCCGTAGACGTTGGCGGTGTCGAAGAAGTTGACGCCCTGCTCCAGGGCGGTGTCCATGATCAGGTGGGCGTCGGCCTCGCTGGTCTGCGGACCGAAGTTCATGGTGCCCAGGCAGAGGCGCGAGACGCTGAGGCCGGTGCGGCCGAGGTGGGTGTACTCCATGATCCCCACTCTCTGCCACACCGGCCGCACTGTCCAGGGTGAATCGCCCGTTCTCGACTCCCCTCCTACCGCCCGTGCCGGCCGTAACTGCGCACCGCCAGCGGGGCGTAGAGCAGCAGCAGCGCCGCCGACCAGCCCAGGATGCCGACGACCGGGTGCTGCAGAAACCAACTTCCGCCACCGGCACCGGCATTGCCGAAGAACTCCCGGCAGGCGGCGACCAGCAGGCTGACCGGGTTCCACTCGGCCAGGGCGCGCAGCCAGCCGGGCATGCCGCCGGTCGGCACGAAGGTGTTGGTGATCATCGCCACCGGGAACGTGAGAGCGGCGAGTTGACCGGCCATCTGCTCGTCGGGCATCAGCAGGCCCAGGCAGGTGCCCAGCCAGGTCATGGTGAACCGGAAGAGCAGCAGCAGGCCGAAGCCCGCCAGCGCGAGGCCGAGGCCGCGGTGCGCCCGCCAGCCGGCCGCCAGGCCGACGGTCGGCCTGGCCGGGCAGAACGCTGCCGTGGACGAGGGTTCGCCGACTGGGAGCGGGCCACCGCGGCGGCGAGCCAACCCGGGCGCTGGCACCGCGATCTGATCGCCTACCTCACCCAGGTCGCGGGGGAGGGCCGCCACCCGCACCTGACGGCGGCCCTGGCCGAAGGCGGCGGCGCGCCCGCCCCGGACCCGGACGCGACCTTCGCGCGCTTCCTGGACCGCCTGCTCACCGTGCTGTTCCAGACCTGACGGCGCCCGCCGCCGGCCGAGGCCCTATCGTCCCACCCATGACAGAGCAGCGACAGCGCCGCAGCATCCTCAGCGGCTCCCCCTTCGAGGAGAAGGCCGGCTACGCCCGCGCCCTGGTGGACGGCGACCTGGTGTACGTCTCCGGCACCACCGGCCTGGACTACGCCACCGGGACCATGTCCGAGGACATCGCCGAGCAGGCCGAACAGGCCCTGCGCAACATCGCGGACGCCCTCGCCGAGGCCGGCGGCACCCTGGCCGACGTGGTCCGGGTGCGCTACCTGCTGCCCGACGCCACGGAGTTCGAGCGCTGCTTCCCGGCCCTGTGGCGCGCCTTCGGCGAGATCCGCCCGGCGGCCACCGCGATGATCTGCGGCCTGCCCGACCCGCGCGTCAAGATCGAGATCGAGGTCGACGCCCGCCTCCGGCACCAGGCCTGACCAGCCGTCAGTCCGGGTACGCCGCCAGCGCCTCCCGCGCCCCGCGCCGCACCACCCGCCGCGCCTCCTGCGCCCGGTGCGCCAGCCAGCGCCAGCCGGTCTCCACCGGCAGGCCCTGGCGCCGCCGCCCCAGGTCCCGCAGCAGCGCCGCCGAGACCCCGAACTCCGGTAGCACGTCCAGTGCCTGACTCTTCGTCAGCAGACTGCCGTCGCGCAGCGTGGCGGTCGCCCGGGCCAGCGTGAAGAGCCCGAGGTCCACCCAGACGTCCCGCCGCCAGCGCAGCCACCCGCCGGTGGCGGGCAGCCAGAACTCGGCCAGGTCCCGCCGGATGAAGGCCCGCAGTGCGGCCTGGTCCACCGGCGGCGTCAACTCCCCCGGCGGCGGCCCGAGCAGGCAGCGGCCGCCGAGCTCCAGCTCCCGCCAGGTCACCAGCGTCACCGGCCGCTCCATCAGCTCCCGGTGCGCCCAGGTGAGTTGGCACTCCCCCGCGATGGCCCCGGCCAGCTCCCCCGCCACCAGGTACGAGCAGTGCAGCCTCTCCGCGACCGCCGACCCGCGCTCCAGCCGCTGGTGCAGCGCCGTCAGCGCCGCCAGCTCACCGGCATCCGGAGCGCGCTCCAGCACCGCCAGCACATCCAGGTCGCTGCGCCCCGGCTGGTAGTCGCCGAGCGCCAGCGAGCCGTGCACCCAGAGCGCCACCAGCGGGACGGCACCCGCCAGTTCGGCGCCGAACCGCTCCAGCACCTGCTCGGTCGCCGTGTCCCCGCGCATCCATGGCCTCCCCCGGCTCAGGCGAGCACCCTACCCCTCAGCCCACCCGCCGCAGCAGCGCCAGGTACATCGCGTCCGTCCCGTGCAGGTGCGGCCAGAGCTGGACGTCCGGGCCCTCGCCGAGCCCCGGCATGCCGGGCAGCAGCGGGCGCGCGTCGACGAACTCCACGTCGCCCCGGCCGCGCAGCACGTCGTCCACCACCGCGCGGGTCTCCGCCAGGTGCGGCGAGCAGGTCGCGTAGCCGACCACCCCGCCCACCCGCACGGCGTCCAGCGCCGAGCGCAGCAGCCCGCGCTGCAGCGGGCCGAAGCCGGCCACGTCCTCCGGCCGGCGCCGCCAGCGCGCCTCGGGCCGGCGCCGCAGCGCGCCGAGCCCGGAGCAGGGCACGTCGACCAGCACCCGGTCGAAGCTGCCGGGCTGCCAGGCGGGCCGGGTCCCGTCGGCGGTGATCACGGTGTACGGACCGGGGTTGCCCGCCAGCGCCCGGGCCACCAGCCGGGCCCGGTGCGGCTGCCGCTCGGAGGCGACCAGCGCCGCGCCCCGCTCGGCGGCCAGCGCGCCGAGCAGCGCGGCCTTGCCGCCGGGGCCGGCGCAGGCGTCCAGCCAGCGCGCGTCGCGGCCCTCCACCGGCGCGGCGGCCAGCGCGAGCGCGACCAGCTGGCTGCCCTCGTCCTGCACGCCGGCCCGGTTCTCCTGAACGGCCGTCAGCTCGGCCGGGTCGCCGCCCTCGGCCAGCCGCACCGCGTACGGCGACCAGCGGCCGTCCTCGCTGCCGGTCAGCTGCTCGGCCAGCTCCGCCACCGCGATCCGCCCGGGCCGGGCGACCAGGGTGACGGCCGGGCGCTCGTTGTCGGCCCGCAGCAGCTCCTCGATCGCGGCCCGCCCGGCCGAGCCGGGCTGCCAGCGCCCGAGCGCGTCCCAGAGCGCGGCGACCACCCAGCGCGGGTGCGAGTGGACCACGGCCAGGTGGTCCTCGGCGTCCTCCTCGAACGGCGGGGCGACCTGGGCGATCCAGCTCTCCAGGTCCTGCGCGCTGATCCGCCGCAGCACGGCGTTGACGAACTTCGCCCGCCCGTCGCCGAGCACCACCCGGGCCAGCTCCACGGTGGCGGAGACCGCCGCGTGGGTGGGGATCCGGGTGGCCAGCAGCTGGTGCGCGCCGAGCGCCAGCACGTCCAGCACCGGCGGATCGACCTCGCGCAGCGGCCGGTCCACGCAGGCGGCGATGATCGCGTCGTAGCTGCCCTGGCCGCGCAGCGTGCCGTAGACCAGCTCGGTGGCGAGCGCCGCGTCCCGGCGGTCCATGCCCTGCTTCTCCGCCTCGCGCAGCAGCGGCGGGAGCACCAGGTTGGCGTAGGCGTCGCGCTCGTCCACCGCCCGCAGCGCGCGGAAGGCGGTGATCCGGGCCGGGTCCTTCTTGGGGCGGCGGTGCGGACGGGGCGGGCGCTTGGCGCCGGGGGCGGTGCTCATCTCAACAGGCCTTCGGGACGGAAAAGTGCGGGCAAACAGGTCAACAGTACGTCAGGCGCCGAGCGTCTCGCCGCTCTCGATCCGCGCCCCGCGGGCCCAGTCGGCCGCGCGCATCGGCTTCTTGCCCTGCGGCTGCACCTCGCCCAGCTCCAGGTCGTGGCTGCCGGTGCCGACCCGCACGCTGTTCTTGCCGACGGCCAGCTCGCCCGGCTTCAGCGTGCTCTCCCCGGGCAGCAGCTTCACCGGGCCGGAGAGCTTCAGCCGCTCCTGCCGGAACAGCGTCCAGGCGCCGGGCGCGGGCGCGCAGCCGCGCACCACCCGGTCGATCCGCAGCGCGGGGTGGCTCCAGTCGATCCGGGCGTCCTCGACGGTGATCTTGGGGGCCAGGGTGATGCCGTCGACCGGCTGCTCCACGGGGACCAGGCTGCCGTCCTCGATGCCGTCCATGGTGGCGGTGAGCAGGCCGGCGCCGGCCCGGGCCAGCCGGTCCAGCAGCACGCCGCTGGTGTCGCCGGGGCGGATCTCCTCGGTGATCACGCCGAAGACCGGGCCGGAGTCCAGGCCGTACTCGATCCGGAAGGTCGAGGCGCCGGTCACCTCGTCGCCGGCCAGCACCGCGTGCTGCACCGGCGCCGCGCCGCGCCAGGCGGGCAGCAGCGAGAAGTGCAGGTTGACCCAGCCGTGCACCGGGATGCTCAGCGCCGGGTCGCGCAGCAGCGCGCCGTAGGCGACCACGGGGCAGCAGTCGGGGGCGAGTTCGGTCAGCCGGGCGACGAACTCCGGGTCGCTGGGCTTCACCGGCTTCAGCACCTCGATGCCGGCCGCCGCGGCCCGCTCGGCGACCGGGCTGGCGACCAGCCGGCGGCCGCGCCCGGCGGGGGCGTCTGGGCGGGTGACCACCGCGACCACCTCGTGCCGGTCGGAGGCGAGCAGCGCCTCCAGGGCGGGGACGGCGACCTCGGGGGTACCGGCGAAGACGAGACGCAAGGTGACAGCCTTTCGGAGATGGACGGGTCAGCTGATCGGGCCGAAGGTGCGGTGCGGCGAGAGCCGCACCTCGGGGGCGGGCCCGGAGCCCCAGTCGGCCTCCCGGATCGCCCGCATCGCCTCCTTGCGGCGCTCCCGGTCGAGCCGGTCGATGAAGATGATCCCGTCCAGGTGGTCGGTCTCGTGCTGGATGCAGCGGGCCAGCAGCTGGGTGCCCTCGACGGTGACCGGGTCGCCGTACTCGTTGAACCCGCGCGCCACCACGCCGAACGCGCGCCGGGTGTCGAACCGTAGGCCGGGCAGCGAGAGGCAGCCCTCGGGGCCGTCCTGCTCCTCCTCGGTCAGGCTGAGGTCCGGGTTGATCAGGTGCCCCGTCACCCCGTCCACGTGGTAGGTGAACACCCGCAGCGAGATGCCGAGTTGCGGGGCCGCCAGGCCGGCGCCGGGGGCGTCGAGCATGGTCTCGGTGAGGTCCTTGACGAGGGTCCGCAGCTCCTTGTCGAAGGTGGTCACCGGCTGCGCCTTGGCCCGCAGGACCGGGTCGCCGAAGATCCGGATCGGCTTGATGGCCACGTGGTTCGGCTCCTTCTGGTCACGGTGGACGGGCACCCCAGTCTATGCGTCCGCCGACGGCCCCGGCCGAAGTGGGGCGGCCCGGGGCGTGACCTGGACCGCGCTCGGGACGTTGGTCAAAAAGGATTGACCGTGATGCACACCGGGCCGGCGCGAGGCCCACTCACTGGCACGGAAGGTGGCCTGACCACAATGGCCGAGCAGATCAACCACGACACCCGGGCGCGCGCGAGCCTGCACCTGCTGGTGCGCGACATCGAGCGGGTCCGCCGCCAGGTGGACGCGCTGCGCACCCTCACCGCCCAGCTGGGCAACGTCTACCGGCCGCGCCGGCCCAGCAGCTCCGGCGGCTTCGTGGTCTACGGGCGGGCGCCCGCGCCGACCGTCCGGCTGGCCCAGGAGCTGCGGGAGAGCGTGGAGACGCTGGTCGCGGCGGCGGTGGAGTTCGACCGGGCCCTGGGGTTCTCCTGGGACTCGGTCGGCTCGGCGCTGGGCGTGACCAAGCAGGCGGTGCACCGGCGGTACGGCATGCGGCGCTCGACCGAGCTGATCGGCGCGGCGGGCGGCGGCACGCTGCCCGCCCAGCCGACCGCGCCGGCGCTGCCCGGGCCCACCGCGCCCCGGGACGACGAGCCGGTCCAGCCCCCGGCGGCGGCCGGCGGGCTGGCCCGGACCGTGCCGGCGGCCCGGCAGGGCGGCCTGGACCGGCAGGGCGTGCACAACTGACCTGGCGTCAGCTCCGTTGACCGCGCAGGAAGTCGGCCAACCCGACTTCCTGCGCACGCCCACGCCCCGAACACGCCGTCACTCCGAACACGCCGTCACTCCGAACACCCCGTCACCCCGAACACCCCGTCACCCGATGTCGGTCGGATCGATCCGCACCTTCACCGGCTCCGACCCCTTCAGCGCCAGCCGGGCGATCTGCGCCGCCTTGAGCGCCGCCGCCAGCGCACCCCCCTGCCCCGGCCGGACCCGCAGCAGTGCCCGCTCCCGCTCCTCCCCCCGCAGCGGCGGCAGCCCCACCGGCCCCAGCACGTCCGCCCCGTCCGGCAGCCGGGCCACCCCGAGCAGGTCGGCCACCGCACTCGGCGTGCCGGTCACCGCCGCCATCCGGGAGACCGGCGGGAACCCCAGCTGCGCCCGCTCCGCCAGCTCCAGCTCGGCCAGCCCCGCCGGATCCCAGCGCACCAGCGCCTGCACCGGCCGCGCCGTCGGCTCCGCCACGACCACCACCAGCCCGCCCTCGCCGGCCGGCCGGACCAGCGCGGCGGCCGTCAGCCAGAGCCGCAGCGCCTCCTCCGCCGCCCGCAGGTCGGGCCGGTTGAGCAGCGCCCAGCCGTCCAGCAGCAGCGCCGCCGCGTAGCCGGCCCCCTCGGCCACCGGCTCGGCACCGGGCGTGGAGATCACCAGCGCCGGCTCGTCCGGCACGGTGGCCAGCACCGACTCCCGCCCGGAGGTCCGCACCGGGATGCCGGGGAAGGCCTTGCCCAGCTCCTCCGCCGTCCGCCGGGCGCCGACCACCTGCGCCCGCACCCGGAACGAGCCGCACTCCACGCAGTGCCAGTCCGGCTCCTCCACCCCGCACCAGGCGCAGCGCAGCACCTGCCCGGCCCCGGGCGACTCCAGCGGCCCGGCGCAGTGCGCGCAGCGGGCCGGCTCCCGGCAGCGCTCGCAGGCCAGTCGCGGCACGTAGCCGCGCCGCGGCACCTGCACCAGCACCGGCCCGGAGCGCAGCGCCTCGCGCGCCGCCTGCCAGGCCACGCTGGGCAGCCGGGCCGCCTGGGCGGCCGCGTCCCGGGCCTGGTCGGTGTCCTCCACGGTGCGCACCCGGGGCGCGGCGGCCCGCACCCCGGCCCGGTCGGCGGCCAGCGGGCGGGCCCAGCCGGTGCGCAGCAGCTGCGCGGCCTCCACGGTGGTGGACAGCCCGCCGAGCAGCACCCCGGCGCCCTCCTCGGCGGCCCGCAGCAGCGCCACCTCGCGCACGTGCGGGTGCGGGGCGCGCGGGTCGCTGTGGCTGCTGTCGCCGTCCGACCAGACCACCAGCAGGCCGAGGTCGTGCACCGGTGCGAAGACGGTGGCCCGGGTGCCGATCACGGCGTGCACCGAGCCGCGGCTGACGGCCAGCCAGTTCCGGTAGCGCTCGCGCGGCCCGAGGTCGGCGGTGAGCACGGCGTGCCGCTCGGCGCCGCCGAGCAGCTCGGTGAGCGCCCGGTCCACCCGGTCCACCGACCGCCCGTCCGGCAGCACCACCAGCGCGCCGCGCCCGCCGGCCAGCGTGGCGGCGACGGCGAGCGCGATCTCGCGCGGCCAGTGCGGTCCGGGCAGCGCCGTCCAGACCGCCCGGGGCGCGTGGCCGGCGGTCAGCGCGGCCAGGAACTCGGGGCCCTGCTGGTAGCGCTGCCAGCTGTCGGGCGCGGGGGCGGGCGGCGGGGGCAGCGGGGCGGGCGAGGGCTCGGCCTCGGCCTTGGCGTGCCGCGGCGGCACGGCCAGCTGCAGCACGTCGGCCAGGGTGCCCGCGTAGCGGTCGGCGACGGTCCGGCTGAGCGCCAGCAGCGCCGGACCGAGCACCGGCTCCGGGGAGAGCACCTGGGCCAGCGGCGCCAGCACCCCGGGGTAGTCGCTGGCGGCGAGCCGGGCCACGATGAAGCCGTCGTGCAGCTCCCCGCCCTCGCGCCGCCCGGCCGAGGTCATCCGGGCGCCGAACCGCACCCGCACCCGCACCCCGGGCTGGGCGCTCTCCGCCATCGCCACCGGCACGGCGTAGTCGTAGTACTGGTCGAGGTGGAGCAGCCCCTTGTCCACCACCACCCGGGCCACCGGCAGCTCCTCGGCCAGGTGGGCGCCGCGCCAGGTGCGGGGCTTGGCCCGGCGCACCGTCTCGCGGATCAGGGCCAGCTGCTCGGGAGGGTTCTCGCTGCTCATCTCAGGTCAGTCGTACCACGTGATCACGACAGCACGAGGCGGTGGCCACCCCGCGGGGTGGCCACCGCCTCGGTGCGGAAGCGGGCTCAGGCCTGGACGGCGGCCTTCAGCAGCTCGGCGCGGTCGGTGCGCTCCCAGGTGAAGTCCGGCAGCTCGCGGCCGAAGTGGCCGTAGGCGGCGGTCTGCGAGTAGATCGGGCGCAGCAGGTCCAGGTCGCGGATGATCGCGGCCGGGCGCAGGTCGAAGACCTTGGTCACGGCCTCCTGGATCTTCAGCACCGGGACGGTCTCGGTGCCGAAGGTCTCCACGAACAGGCCGACCGGCTCGGCCTTGCCGATCGCGTAGGCGACCTGGACCTCGGCCCGCTTGGCCAGGCCCGCGGCGACGATGTTCTTGGCGACCCAGCGCATGGCGTAGGCGGCCGAGCGGTCGACCTTGGACGGGTCCTTGCCGGAGAAGGCGCCGCCGCCGTGGCGGGCCATGCCGCCGTAGGTGTCGATGATGATCTTGCGGCCGGTCAGGCCGGCGTCGCCCATCGGGCCGCCGATCTCGAAGCGGCCGGTCGGGTTCACCAGCAGCCGGAAGTCGGAGGTGTCGATGTCCAGGCCCTGCAGCACCGGCTCCACGACGAACTCGCGGATGTCCGGGGTGAGCAGCGAGTCCAGGTCGATGTCGCTGGCGTGCTGGGTGGAGACCACCACGGTGTCCAGCCGGACGGCCTTGTCGCCGTCGTACTCGATGGTGACCTGGGTCTTGCCATCGGGGCGCAGGTACGGGATGGTGCCGTTCTTGCGGACCTCGGTCAGCCTGCGGGCGAGCCGGTGCGCCAGGGTGATCGGCAGCGGCATCAGCTCGGGGGTGTCGTCGCAGGCGTAGCCGAACATCAGGCCCTGGTCGCCCGCGCCCTGCCGGTCCAGCTCGTCCTCGTCGCCCTCGACCCGGTGCTCGTGGGCACTGTCCACGCCCTGGGCGATGTCCGGGGACTGGGCGCCGATCGAGACCGAGACGCCGCAGGAGGCGCCGTCGAAGCCCTTCTTCGAGCTGTCGTACCCGATCTCCAGGATCTTGTCGCGGACCAGCTGGGCGATCGGCGCGTAGGCCCCGGTGGTGACCTCACCCGCGATGTGCACCTGACCGGTGGTGATCAGCGTCTCGACGGCGACCCGCGAGCTGGGGTCGTCCTTCAGCAGGGCGTCGAGGATGGTGTCGCTGATCTGGTCGGCGATCTTGTCGGGGTGGCCCTCGGTGACGGACTCCGAGGTGAACAGGCGGCGAGACACAGCGCTCCCTGGGGTTGCAGCGGCTGCTGACTGAATGCTTCCGGGCGGTCCCGGGGCATCCTGAAAGACTTGATGCCTGGAGTGTAACGGTCAGCTATCGGCGTTCAAGACTCTCCGGCGGATTCGGTCACTCCTGTCTCAAACCGTGAGAGTGCGACCGTCTCCCGGGCCCGGGATCACAGCAGGTCAGCCGTGCTCCGCACCCCCTCGCGGGCCACCTGTTCAGACCAGCCGGGCGGCCACCTGGTCCCAGATCAGGTCGGCCAGTTCCTCCTTCGCGCCCAGCGGCAGCGGCAGCTCGCCGCCGTCGGCGGCCAGCAGCACGGCCTCGTTGGTGTCGGTACCGAAGGCCTTGCCGTCGCCGACCTCGTTCACCACCAGCAGGTCGCAGCCCTTGCGGGCCAGCTTGGCCCGGCCGTTCTCCAGCACCTTGTCCGTCTCGGCCGCGAAGCCGACCACCAGCTGGCCCGGGCGGGCCCGGTGCGCGGAGAGCTCGGCCAGGATGTCGGGGTTGCGGACCAGCGCCACCGGGGCCGGCTCCTGGCCCTCGACCTTCTTGATCTTGCCCTCGGCGTAGACGGCGGGACGGAAATCGGCCACCGCGGCGGCCATCACCACGGCGTCCGCGTCGGCGGCCGCCCGCAGCGCGGCCTCGCGCAGTTCGAGGGCGCTGGAGACCCTGACCACGTCGACCCCGGCCGGGTCCGGCAGCTCGGTGTTGGCGGCCAGCAGGGTGACCCGGGCCCCCCGCGCGGCGGCGGTGACGGCCAGCGCGTAGCCCTGCTTGCCGGAGGAGCGGTTGCCGAGGAACCGCACCGGGTCCAGCGCCTCCCGGGTGCCGCCGGCCGAGACCACCACGTGGCGGCCGGCCAGGTCGGGCGCGGCCGCGCCGCGGTCCAGCACCCGGCGGCAGGCGGCGAAGATCGCGTCCGGGTCGGGCAGCCGGCCCTTGCCGGTGTCCTTGCCGGTCAGCCGGCCCACCGCGGGCTCCAGCACCACGGCACCGCGCCGCCGCAGGGTGGCGACGTTCTCCTGGGTGGCCGGGTGCTCCCACATCTCGGTGTGCATGGCGGGCGCGAAGACCACCGGGCAGCGGGCGGTCAGCAGGGTGTTGGTCAGCAGGTCGTCGGCCATCCCGTGCGCGGCCTTGGCCAGCAGGTCGGCGGTGGCGGGGGCGACCACCACCAGGTCGGCCTGCTGCCCGATCCGCACATGCGGCACCTCGTGCACGCGCTCCCAGGTCTCGGTGGCCGCGGGCCGCCCGGAGAGCGCGGCCCAGGTCGCCTCGCCGACGAAGTGCAGCGCGGCCGCGGTCGGCACCACCGTCACCTGGTGGCCCGACTCGGTGAACCGCCGCAGCAGTTCGCAGGCCTTGTAGGCGGCGATCCCACCGCTCACGCCGAGCACCACACGCGGAGTCTCACTCATGCGCACACCTTAGGACATGCGAAGAGGCCCACCGGACAGTGTCCGGTGGGCCTCTCGAAGCGCCGTCAGGCCGCGTCGACCGCCTCGGCGGTCAGCATGCCGGCGTTGATCTCGCGCAGCGCGATCGACAGCGGCTTCTCGTGCACGTGGGTGTCGACGAGCGGGCCGACGTACTCCAGCAGACCCTCGCCGAGCTGCGAGTAGTACGCGTTGATCTGGCGGGCACGCTTGGCCGCGTAGATCACCAGGCTGTACTTCGAGTCCGTGGCCTCGAGGAGCTCGTCGATCGGCGGGTTGATGATGCCCTCGGGCGCGGTCATGGAAGAGGACACGCGAAAACCTTCCGAAAGGGTGGAAAAACTTAAAAGGTCAGGCTACACCGAGCAAGGCTAGCAGCTCGGCCGCTACCTGCTCGACGGAGGTGTTGACCAGCGTCGTGTCGAACTCCGGCTCCGCGGCCAGCTCGACCCTGGCGGCGGCCAGCCGCTCGTCGATGACCTCCTGCGGCTCGGTGCCGCGGCCGGTGAGCCGGCGGACCAGCTCCTCCCAGCTCGGCGGAGCCAGGAAGACCAGCTGCGCGTCCGGCATCGACTCGCGCACCTGCCGGGCGCCCTGCAGGTCGATCTCCAGCAGCACCGGCTCGCCCCGGTCCAGCCGCTCCTGCACGGCCGAGCGCGGGGTGCCGTACCGGTTGCCGGCGAAGACGGCCGACTCCAGCAGCTCGCCGTTGGCGACCAGCTTGTCGAACTCGTCGGGATCGACGAAGTAGTAGTGCACCCCGTTCCGCTCGCCGGGGCGCGGACGCCGGGTGGTCACCGAGACCGAGAGCCAGACCTCGGGGTGCTGCTGCCGCATATGGGCGACGACCGTGCTCTTGCCGACCCCCGAGGGGCCGGAGAGCACGGTCAGCCGCGGACGTTCACTCATGCACCGATTATCCCGGATCCCGGACGGTCCGGAGACCACCCGGCGCCCGGGGCGCCCTGCTCAGGACGCGGTGCCACCGAACTCGCGCTCCAGCGAGGCGATCTGGTTCGTACCGAGGCCGCGAACCCGGCGGCTCTCGCTGATGCCGAGGCGCTCCATGATCTGCTTGGCGCGGACCTTGCCGACGCCCGGAAGGCTCTCCAGCAGTGCGGAGACCTTCATCTTGCCGATGACCTCGTTCTCGGCCTTGCCGGCCTTGATCACCTCGTGCAGGGAGGCGCCCGAGTGCTTGAGCCGGTTCTTCACCTCGGCGCGCTCCCGGCGAGCCTCGGCGGCCTTGGCCAGCGCGGCGGTGCGCTGTTCAGGGGTAAGGGGCGGAAGAGCCACGCCGTTCACCTCAGGGTCTGGAAGGAATTGAAGTGCTAGGACATTGGTCGAACCAGGGGCCTGCCACTGCCCGTTGAGGCGTGGCCGCAGTGGAACCTAGCCGCTCTGACCTGCGAGAGCAACGAAGATCCGGTTGCCTGGGGCTCCCTACCGCCGGACACTACCCGGATTGTGGGCCCGCGTCAGGAAAAGAAGCCGAAAAGTCCTGGTCAGCACAGGTAGGCCAGGACTTTTCGGTAGAAAACGGCCCGGTTTGGGCCCTCCTGATCAGTCGAGTGTGACAGCCCTCACATCGTCGACGAACCGCTGCGCGGCCTCCCGCAGCCCCGTCACGGACGGTCCGTGCTTGAGCACGTCCCGGCTGACGCTCGGCACCACGGCCGGCACGGCCGCCCCGAACACCCGCGGCAGGTCGGCCATGGTGGCCCCCTGGGCGCCGATCCCGGGCGCCAGCAGCGGCCCGTTGATCGCCAGGTCCGCGCCCGCGTCGGCGAGCGTCGCGCCGACCACCGCGCCGAAGGAACCCAGCGGCTCGGCCCCGGCGTTCTCCGCCGCCAGCCGGTTCAGCACCTGCTGCGCCACGGTCACGCCGTCGGCGGTGCTGGCCCGCTGCACCTCGAAGCCCTCCGGGTTCGAGGTCAGCGCCAGCGCGAAGATGCCGCAGCCGTGCTCCCGCGCCAGGTCCAGCGCCGGCTGCAGCGAGCCGAAGCCCAGGTAGGGGCTGACCGTCAGGGCGTCCGAGAAGAGCGGGCTGCCGGGGCTGAGGAAGGCCTCGGCGTAGGCGGCCATGGTGGAGCCGATGTCGCCGCGCTTGGCGTCCATCACCACCAGCGCCCCGGCCGCCCGGGCCTCGGCCACGGTGGCCTCCAGCACCGCGACGCCCTTGCTGCCGAACCGCTCGAAGAAGGCGGCCTGCGGCTTCAGCACCGCGACCCGGTCGGCCAGCGCCTCGACCACGGTGCGGCTGAAGGCCTCCAGCCCGGCCAGGTCGTCGCCCAGGCCCCAGGCGGAGAGCAGCGCGGCGTGCGGGTCGATGCCGACGCACAGCTGGCCGCGCTCGGCCATCGCCTGGTGCAGCCGGGCGCCGAAGGGGGTCGTCATGCCTGAGTCCTTAGCTCTCTGCGCGGTGGGCCACTCCCACCGCGTCGGTGTACTTGGCGAAGCCGCGGGCCGCGAGCAGCGCCCGCAGCTCCTCGAGGATCCGCAGGGGTGCGGCCGGGTCCCGGAAGAGCGCGCTGCCGACGGCCACGCCGCTCGCACCGGCCAGGGTGAACTCCAGTGCGTCCCGGCCGGTGCGCACCCCGCCCATACCGAGGATCGGCACCCGGGGTATCCGCCCGGCCAGCATCGCGGCGTGCACCTGGTAGACGCAGCGCACCGCGACCGGCCGCACCGCGGGCCCGGAGAGCCCGCCGGTGCCGGCCGCCAGGGCGGGCCGCAGGGTCTCGGTGTCGATCACGAGTCCCGCCATGGTGTTGATCATTGACAGTCCGTCGGCTCCGGCGCGGACGCAGGCGTCGGCCACCTCGGTGATCGAGGCGGTGTCCGGGGAGAGCTTGGCGTAGACCGGCAGCCCGGGGTCGGTGACGGAGCGCACGGCCCGCACCACGTCGTAGCTGACGGCCGGGTTGCCGGCGAACAGCAGCCCGCGGTCGGCGGTGTTGGGGCAGGAGATGTTGAGCTCCAGCCCGGCCACCCCGGGCCGGCCGTTCAGCCGCTCGGCGGTGGCGGCGAACTCCTCCAGCCGCTCCCCCGCGATCGAGACCAGCACCCGGGCGCCGCGCTCGGCCAGCCAGGGCAGCTCCTCGCGGACCAGCGCCTCGATGCCGCAGCCCTGCAGCCCGATCGCGTTGAGCAGCCCGGAGGGGGTCTCGGTCAGCCTGGGGATGGCCAGGCCGGCCCGCGGGGCGGCCATCACGCTCTTGGTGGTGAGGGTGCCCAGCTGGTCCAGCGGCACGAACCGGGCCAGCTCCCGCCCGTACCCGGCGCAGCCGGCGGCGGCGCCGATCGGGTTGGGCACGGTGAGCCCGCCGAGCGGGGCGGTGAGGTCGACGTCCTCGGGGCGCAGCGCGGTCACCGGCGGGCCCCCGCACTTTCGAGGTCGGCGGGGACGGTGCCGATCTGCTCCCAGCGCACCTTGGCGCCGTCGAAGACCGGGCCGTCGGTGCAGGCCCGAGCGGACCGGGGCTTGCCGTCGGCGCCGACCACCGGCAGCACGCAGCCCATGCAGAGACCGGTGCCGCAGGGCATCGGCAGCCGCACGGCGGTGTGGCAGCGCACCGCCCGGTCGGCGGCGGCCCGGGCCGCCGCGGCCAGGGTGTGCGGGCGGCCGGCGGCGTAGAGCACGGTGGCGCCGATCGCCTCGATCGCCTGGGCGAGCGGTGCCGACACCTCGCCGGCCAGCCCGGCGCTGCCGTCCTCGGTGAGCACCAGCACGTCGCCGGTGAGCTCCCGGGCCCGCCGCACGCCGTGCAGCCGCCCGGCGGTGGCGGCGCCGAGCACGAAGCCGAGCTGGCCGCCGCGGCGCCGCAGCTCGGTGCCGAGCTCCAGCAGCGGCCCGGCGGCGCTCTCCTCGCCGACCAGCAACGCGCTGACCGGCCCCTCGGGCAGCGGGAACGGGGTGCCGAGCGGGGCGAGCAGGTCGAGCTCGGCCCCGGCGGGGGTGTCGGCCAGGCCCGCGCCCTCGGCCTCGGCCGGGTCGAGCACCAGCTCGACCGTCCCGGCCGCCGGGTCGGCCCGGTGCAGGGCGAAGGCCCGGCGAGCCAGCAGCGGCGAGTCGGGCCCGCCCACCGCCAGGGCGGCGAAGTGCCCGGGCCGGACCCGGCCCGGCACGCCGGGTGCCCTCAGCACCAGGCGCCGGTACGCCCCTTCGGGCTGGTTGGCGAGCACCTCGGCCCGCATGTGCAGGGGGTTGGCCATGCCTGGGCACCTTTCGCCGTCGTGCGCGCTGACCGGTCGCCGTCGAACTCTCCCAAACCCGTCCGGCGACCGTCACATCACCCCCCAAATCTGACATCTCGTCAGATAATCCCCATGATCAGGCTCAGGCGCCCGCGCCGACCGCCTCGGTGATCGAGCGGTAGCCGTGCTTGCGCAGCCTGGCCGACAGGCCCTTGTGCACCCGGCGCATCCAGAACGGGCCCTGGTAGATGAAGGCGCTGTAGCCCTGCACCAGGTCGGCCCCGGCCAGGATCCGCTGCCAGGCGTCCTCCGCGGTCTCGATCCCGCCGACCGAGACCAGCACCAGCCGCCCCTCGGTCCGCTTGCGCAGCCGCCGCAGCACCTCCAGCGAGCGGTCCTTCAGCGGCGCGCCGGAGAGCCCGCCCATCCCGATCGCCGCCACCTCGGCGGCGGTGGCCGCCAGGCCCTCCCGCCCGATCGTGGTGTTGGTGGCGATGATCCCGTCCAGGCCCAGCTCCAGCGCCAGGTCGGCGACCGCGTCCACGTCCTCGTCGGCCAGGTCGGGGGCGATCTTCACCAGCAACGGCACGTGGTGCGGGGTGGCCGCGTCGGCCGCCTCGCGCACCGCGCTGAGCAGCGGCCGCAGCACCGAGACGGCCTGCAGGTTGCGCAGCCCGGGGGTGTTCGGCGAGGAGACGTTGACCACCAGGTAGTCGGCGTGGCCGGCCAGCCGCTCGGTGCTCTTGACGTAGTCGGCGACCGCGTCGGCCTCCTCGACCAGCTTGGTCTTGCCGATGTTCACCCCGACCACCGGCGACATCGAGCCGCGCTGGCGCTGCGCCAGCCGGGCGGCGATCCGGGCCGAGCCCTGGTTGTTGAAGCCCATCCGGTTGATCAGCGCCCGGTCCTCGACCAGCCGGAAGAGCCGCGGCTGCGGGTTGCCGGGCTGCGGCTCGCCGGTCACGGTGCCGATCTCGACGTAGTCGAAGCCGAGCATCGCCAGGCCGTCGATCCCGATCGCGTTCTTGTCGAAGCCGGCCCCCAGGCCGAACGGCCCCGGCAGGTCCAGGCCGAGCGCGTTGCTGCGCAGCGCGTTGTCCCTGGGCGCCAGCACCAGGGCGGCCAGCTGCTTCAGGCCGGGCACCGAGGCCGCCAGCCGGATCCAGAAGAACGCCAGGTGGTGCGCCTTCTCGGGGTCCATCTTCCGGAAGACCAGGTTGAACAGGATCTTGTACACGGAGCTCCTCGCATGGGAAGGGGAGGCATCCGGCGACGGATGCCTCCCCTTCAGGATCGGTCTACGGGCGGGCGGAGTTGATCAGCGCCGCGTGCTCCTGCAGCGACATCACCCCGACGTCGCCGCGGGTCAGCGCGTCGATGCCCTGCACGGCCGCACCCATCGCCTGCACGGTGGTCAGGCAGGGCACGCCGCGGGAGACCGCCGCCGTGCGGATCTCGTAGCCGTCCATCCGGCCGCCGGTGCCGTACGGCGTGTTGATGATCAGGTCGACCTCGCCGTCGTGGATCAGCTGCACGATGGTCCGCTCGCCGTTCTCGCCCGGGCCGTCGCTGTGCTTGCGCACCTGGGTCGACGGGATGCCGGCCCGCTGCAGCACCTCGGCGGTGCCCGCGGTGGCCAGCACCTCGAAGCCCAGCTCGACCAGCGCCCGGGCCGGGAAGACCAGGTTGCGCTTGTCCCGGTTGGCGACCGAGACGAAGACCCGGCCCTTGGTCGGCAGCGAGCCGTAGGCGCCCGCCTGGGCCTTGGCGTAGGAGGTGCCGAAGACCTTGTCGATGCCCATGACCTCGCCGGTCGAGCGCATCTCCGGGCCGAGCACGGTGTCCACCCCGCGGCCGTGCACGTCGCGGAAGCGCGACCACGGCATCACGGCCTCCTTGACCGAGATCGGGCAGTCGGCCGGCAGCGTGCCGCCGTCGCCCTCGGCCGGCAGCAGGCCCTCGGCGCGCAGCTCGGCGATGGTGGCGCCGAGCGAGACCCGGGCCGCCGCCTTGGCCAGCGGCACCGCCGTGGCCTTGGAGGTGAACGGCACGGTCCGGGAGGCGCGCGGGTTGGCCTCCAGCACGTAGAGGATGTCCCCGGCCAGCGCGAACTGGATGTTGATCAGACCGCGCACCCCGACGCCCTTGGCGATCGCCTCGGTGGAGGCGCGCAGCCGCTTGATGTCGAAGCCGCCGAGGGTGATCGGCGGCAGCGCGCAGGCCGAGTCGCCGGAGTGGATGCCGGCCTCCTCGATGTGCTCCATCACGCCGCCGAGGTAGAGCTCCTCGCCGTCGTAGAGCGCGTCCACGTCGATCTCGACCGCGTCGTCCAGGAACCGGTCGATCAGCACCGGGTGCTCGGAGATCAGGCCGGCGTGCCGCTCCAGGTAGGAGGCGAGGCTGGCCTCGTCGTAGACGATCTCCATGCCGCGCCCGCCGAGCACGTAGGAGGGGCGGGCCAGCACCGGGTAGCCGATCTCGTCGGCGATCGCCTTGGCCTCCTCGAAGGAGAAGGCGGTGCCGTGCTTGGGCGCCGGCAGGCCGGCGTCGCGCAGCACCCGGCCGAACGCGCCGCGCTCCTCGGCCAGGTCGATCGCCTCCGGCTGGGTGCCGACGATCGGCACGCCGTTGTCCTTGAGCGCCTGCGCCAGGCCGAGCGGGGTCTGGCCGCCGAGCTGGACGATCACGCCCGCCAGCGGACCGGCCTGCTGCTCGGCGTGCACGATCTCCAGCACGTCCTCCAGGGTGAGCGGCTCGAAGTAGAGCCGGTCGGAGGTGTCGTAGTCGGTGGAGACGGTCTCCGGGTTGCAGTTGACCATCACCGTCTCGTACCCGGCCTCGGCGAGCGCGAAGGAGGCGTGCACGCAGGAGTAGTCGAACTCGATGCCCTGGCCGATCCGGTTCGGGCCGGAGCCCAGGATGATCACGGCGGGCTTGGAGCGCGGCGCGACCTCGCTCTCCTCGTCGTAGGAGGAGTAGAAGTACGGGGTCTTGGCGGCGAACTCGGCGGCGCAGGTGTCCACGGTCTTGAAGACCGGGCGGATGCCCAGCGCGTGCCGCACCTCGCGGACCACGTCCGGCTTGAGGCCGCGGATCTCGCCGATCTGCTGGTCGGAGAAGCCGTGCCGCTTGGCGTGCCGGAGCAGCTCCGGCTCCAGCAGCTCGGCGCCGGCCAGCTCCTCGGCGATCTCGTTGAGCAGGAAGAGCTGGTCCACGAACCACGGGTCGATCTTGGTGGACTCGAAGACCTCCGCCGGGGTGGCGCCCGCCCGGATCGCCGCCATCACGGTGTTGATCCGGCCGTCGGTCGGCACCTGGGCCTTGACCAGCAGCTCGGCCTTGTCCCCCACCTCGCCGGTCCAGGAGAACTGCGAGCCCTTCTTCTCCAGCGAGCGCAGCGCCTTGTTCAGCGCCTCGGGGAAGTTGCGGCCCAGCGCCATCGCCTCGCCGACCGACTTCATGGTGGTGGTCAGCGTGGCGTCCGCGCTCGGGAACTTCTCGAAGGCGAACCGCGGGACCTTGACCACCACGTAGTCGAGGGTCGGCTCGAAGGAGGCCGGGGTCTCCTCGGTGATGTCGTTGGGGATCTCGTCCAGGGTGTAGCCGACGGCCAGCTTGGCGGCGATCTTGGCGATCGGGAAGCCGGTGGCCTTGGAGGCCAGCGCCGAGGAGCGGGAGACCCGGGGGTTCATCTCGATCACGATCACCCGGCCGTCCTCCGGGTTGACGGCGAACTGGATGTTGCAGCCGCCGGTGTCCACGCCGACCTCGCGGATCACCGCGATGCCGATGTCGCGCAGGATCTGGTACTCGCGGTCGGTCAGCGTCATGGCCGGTGCGACGGTGATCGAGTCGCCGGTGTGCACGCCCATCGGGTCGAAGTTCTCGATCGAGCAGACCACCACGACGTTGTCGTTCTTGTCGCGCATCAGCTCGAGCTCGTACTCCTTCCAGCCGAGGATGGACTCCTCCAGGAGCACCTCGGTGGTCGGCGAGAGGGCCAGGCCCTGGCCGGCGATCCGGCGCAGGTCCTCCTCGTCGTGCGCGAAGCCGGAGCCGGCGCCGCCCATGGTGAAGGAGGGGCGGACCACGACCGGGTAGCCGCCGAGCGTCTCCACGCCGGCCAGCACGTCGTCCATCGAGTGGCAGATCACCGAGCGGGCCGACTCGCCGTGGCCGATCTTGGCCTTGACGGCCTCCACGACCTGCTTGAACAGCTCGCGGTCCTCGCCCTTGTTGATCGCCTCGACGTTGGCGCCGATCAGCTCCACGCCGTACTTCTGCAGCGTGCCGGCCTTGTCGAGGGCGATCGCGGCGTTCAGCGCGGTCTGCCCGCCCAGGGTGGGCAGCAGCGCGTCCGGCCGCTCCTTGGCGATGATCTTCTCGACGAACTCCGGGGTGATCGGCTCGACGTAGGTCGCGTCGGCGATCTCCGGGTCGGTCATGATGGTCGCCGGGTTGGAGTTGACCAGGATCACCCGCAGGCCCTCGGACCGCAGCACCCGGCAGGCCTGGGTGCCCGAGTAGTCGAACTCGGCCGCCTGGCCGATCACGATCGGGCCGGACCCGATGACCAGGACGGACTTGATGTCGGTGCGCTTAGGCACGCTGGCCCTCCATGAGCGAGACGAAACGGTCGAACAGGTAGGCCGCGTCATGCGGGCCGGCCGCCGCTTCGGGGTGGTACTGAACGCTGAACGCCGGGGTGTCCAGGCACTGCAGGCCCTCCACCACGTCGTCGTTGAGGCAGACGTGGGAGACCTCGGCGCGGCCGAACGGGGTGTCGCTCACCCGGTCCAGCGGCGCCTCCACGGCGAAGCCGTGGTTGTGCGCGGTCACCTCGACCTTGCCGGTGGTGCGGTCCTGCACCGGCTGGTTGATGCCGCGGTGGCCGTACTTGAGCTTGTAGGTGCCGAAGCCCAGCGCCCGGCCGAGGATCTGGTTGCCGAAGCAGATCCCGAAGAACGGGGTCTTCTTCGCCAGCACCTCGCGCAGCACGGCGACCTGGTGGTCGGCGGTGGCCGGGTCGCCCGGGCCGTTGGAGAAGAACACGCCGTCCGGCTGGACCGCGGCGATGTCCTCGGCGGTGGCGTTGGCCGGCAGCACGTGCACCTCGATGCCGCGCTCGGCCATCCGGTGCGGGGTCATGCCCTTGATGCCCAGGTCCACGGCGGCGACGGTGAACTTCTTCGCACCGATCGCCGGGACCACGTAGGTCTCGGTGGTGGCGACCTCGGCGCACAGGTCGGCGCCCTTCATCTCGGGCGCCCGCAGCACCCGCTCCAGCAGCTCGGCCGGCTCGGCCAGCCGCTCGCCGGAGAAGATGCCGACCCGCATCGCCCCGCGCTCGCGCAGGTGCCGGGTGAGCGCCCGGGTGTCGATGCCGCTGATCCCGACGATGCCCTGGTCCACCAGCGCCTCGTCCAGCGAGCGGTTCGACCGCCAGTTGGAGGCGACCCGGGCGGGGTCGCGGACCACGTAGCCGGCCACCCAGATCTGCTTGGACTCGTCGTCCTCGTCGTTCCAGCCGGTGTTGCCGATCTGCGGGGCCGTCATGACCACCACCTGGCGGTGGTAGGACGGGTCGGTCAGGGTCTCCTGGTAGCCGGACATGCCGGTGTTGAAGACCGCCTCGCCGAAGGTCTCGCCGTGCGCGCCGTAGGCCTGCCCGCGGAAGGTGCGACCGTCCTCCAGGACCAGCAAGGCTGGCACGCGCTCCCGCCAGGAGCGCGGCGTGGTGGGGGCAGGTGCGGTCATCGTGTTACGCCTTCCGTCTTCGTCGTACGTGTTGCGAGGTCCGTCAGGGTGGTGACCCAGACGGCGTGCTGCTCCGGGTGGTCCAGCCGGACCCCCGACTCCAGCTCCCTGAATCCCTGCTCGCCGTCCTGCAGCCGCCAGCCGATCACCAGCAGGCCGGCCGGGACCACCTTGCCGGCGTGGCCGGTGTCGGTGCGGGCCCCGGTGATCCGGTCGGCCGGGATCCAGAGGTCCGCGTCGCCCGGACGGGCGATCAGCAGGCCCTGCCCGGTCAGGGTCAGCTCCGCCAGGCTCCGGGTGCCCAGACCGTGCGCGACCACCCGGTCCAGCCAGTTCCCCGCGGTGGTGGTGCCGTGGTAGCGGCCGCTGCCCTCCAGGATGGCCGTGCCCGGGTCCTGCGGCACGGCGGGCGGCTCGGGCAGGTCGGACTGCAGGGTGCGCCGCCAGTTCCAGCCCTGCCGCATCAGCCAGTAGACCAGCCCGATCAGGATCAGCAGGCCGACGATCCACCCGATGTGGGTGGGCCAGTCGTGCACCACCGCCTTGGTCATCGCCAGCCGGCCCGCCTGGGTGGCCTGGGCGCTCACGCCGGCTCGCCCGGCTCGACCAGCTCGCCGGCCAGCACGGTGGCCCGGCCGCGCAGGAAGGTGGCGTGCACCCGTCCCGGCAGGTCGAGGCCCTTGTAGGGCGTGTTGCGGCTGCGGGTGGCGAAGCTCTCGGGATTCACGGTGCCACGGTACGCGGGATCGAAGAGCACCAGGTTCGCCGGCTCACCGACCGAGACGGGGCGGCCCTGCCCGGTGAGACGCCCGATCCGGGCCGGGCGGTGCGACATCCGGTCGGCCACGCCCTCCCAGTTCAGCAGGCCGGTGTCGACCATCGCCTGCTGCACCACGGAGAGCGCGGTCTCCAGGCCGACCATGCCCATCGCGGCGACCGCCCACTCGCAGTCCTTGTCCTCCGCGGGGTGCGGCGCGTGGTCGGTGGCGACGGCGTCGATGGTGCCGTCGGCCAGCGCCTTGCGCAGCGCCTGCACGTCCTCGGCGGTGCGCAGCGGCGGGTTGACCTTGTAGGCCGGGTCGTAGGAGCGGACCAGCTCGTCGGTGAGCAGCAGGTGGTGCGGGGTCACCTCGGCGGTGACGTTCCAGCCCTTGCCCTTGGCCCAGCGGATCAGCTCGACCGAGCCGGCGGTGGAGACGTGGCAGACGTGCAGCCGGGAGCCGACGTGCGCGGCCAGCAGCACGTCGCGGGCGATGATCGCCTCCTCGGCGACGGCCGGCCAGCCGCCCAGGCCGAGCTCGCCGGAGACCCGGCCCTCGTTCATCTGGGCGCCCTCGGTCAGCCGGGGCTCCTGGGCGTGCTGGGCGACCACGCCGTCGAAGGCCTTCACGTACTCCAGCGCGCGGCGCATGATCACCGCGTCGTCCACGCACTTGCCGTCGTCGGAGAAGACCCGCACGCCGGCCGCGGACTCGTGCATCGCGCCCAGCTCGGCGAGCTTCTTGCCCTCCAGGCCGACCGTGACGGCGCCGACCGGCTGCACGTCGCAGTAGCCGGACTCCTTGCCGAGCCGCCAGACCTGCTCGACCACGCCGGCGGTGTCGGCCACCGGGAAGGTGTTGGCCATCGCGTGCACCGCGGTGTAGCCGCCCATGGCGGCGGCCTGGGTGCCGGTGAGCACCGTCTCGGCGTCCTCCCGGCCGGGCTCGCGCAGGTGGGTGTGCAGGTCCACCAGGCCGGGCAGGGCGACCAGGCCGCTCGCGTCGATCTCCACGTCGGCGGTGGCGTCCAGGCCGGCGCCGATCCGCTGGAAGAGTCCGCCGGCGATCAGGATGTCCTGCGCCTCGCCGCCGAGCAGCCGGGCGTTGCGGATCAGGTACGAAGTCACTTGGCGGCCTCACTCTGGTTGGTGCTGGTGGCGTCGGCCAGGGTCGCCCCGCCGAGCAGGAGGTACAGGACGGCCATCCGGATGGAGACGCCGTTGGCGACCTGCTCGACCGCGGTGCAGCGCGGGGAGTCGGCCACCTCGGCGGTGATCTCCATGCCGCGGACCATCGGGCCGGGGTGCATCACGATGGCGTGCTCCGGCAGCTTGGCCAGCCGGCCGCCGTGCATGCCGTAGCGGCGCGAGTACTCGCGCTCGGTGGGGAAGAAGGCGGCGTTCATCCGCTCGCGCTGGACCCGCAGCAGCATCAGCGCGTCGGTCTTGGCGAGCGCGGCGTCCAGGTCGTAGGAGACCTCGCAGGGCCAGGAGTCGATGCCCACCGGCACCAGGGTCGGCGGGGCGACGAAGGTCACCTGGGCGCCCAGGGTGTTCAGCAGCAGCACGTTGGAGCGGGCCACCCGGCTGTGCAGCACGTCGCCGACGATGGTGATCCGGCGGCCGGCCAGGTCCTTGCCCGTGCCCGGGTTGAGGTGGCGGCGCATGGTGAAGGCGTCCAGCAGGGCCTGGGTGGGGTGCTCGTGGGTGCCGTCGCCGGCGTTGATCACGCTGCCGTGCAGCCAGTCGGACCCGGCCAGCCGGGCCGGCGCGCCGGAGGCGTGGTGGCGGATCACCACGGCGTCGGCGCCCATCGCCTGGAGGGTGAGCGCGGTGTCCTTCAGGCTCTCGCCCTTGGAGACCGAGGAGCCCTTGGCGGCGAAGTTGATCACGTCGGCCGAGAGGCGCTTCTCGGCGACCTCGAAGGAGGTCTTGGTGCGGGTGGAGTCCTCGAAGAAGAGGTTGACGACGGTGCGGCCGCGCAGCGTGGGGAGTTTCTTGACGGCCCGTCCGGAGAGCTGGGCCAGCTCCTCGGCGGTGTCCAGGATCAGCAGCGCGTCGTCGCGGCTGAGATCGGCGGCGGAGACGAGGTGGCGCTTCACGTGGGGCTTCCTACTCGGGCTGGGGCGGTTCGGCGGCGAACGCCTGGGAGCTGCGGGCGGCGTAGTCGCGGTCCCCGACCAGCACGGCGTCCTCGCCGTCCTGGTCGGTCAGCCGGACCTGCACGGCCTCGCGGAGCGAGGTGGGGAGGTTCTTGCCCACGTAGTCGGCGCGGATCGGCAGCTCGCGGTGGCCGCGGTCGACCAGCACGGCGAGCTGCACGGCGCGCGGCCGGCCGATGTCGCCGAGGGCGTCCAGCGCGGCGCGCACGGTGCGGCCGGAGAAGAGCACGTCGTCGACCAGGATCACCAGGCGGCCGTCGATCCCGGCGGCCGGGATCTCGGTGTGCTCCAGGGCCCGGGCGGGCTTCAGCCGCAGGTCGTCCCGGTACATGGTGATGTCGAGGGTGCCCAGCGGGATGTCCCGGCCGGTGATCTGGGTGAGCCGGGTGTGCAGCCGGCGGGCCAGGTGGACGCCGCGGGTGTGGATGCCCAGCAGCACGACGTCCTCCGCACCCTTGGCGCGCTCGACGATCTCGTGCGCGATCCGGGTGATCACCCGGGTGATGTCCGCGCCGTCCAGCACCTGGTGCGGCGGACGCGGTGTGTCGGAACTCGTGTTCGTGGTCATGCCGAAGCGGACCTCCTTCCCCGCCTCACGGGACGGGCCTTAAAGGATGTCTGGAAGTGGCTGCCCGTTAACGTGGCGGACGCCTCGCCCATGCTAGCAGGGCGGTCATCGGCTGCCCGACCAGGGTCGTGTCGTGTTCACGCAGAGGTAGCGGACCATTCGCACGACTGCCCCATTCGGCTTGACGCAGCAACCTCACTCTACGTAACATCACAGTGAGTTACGGAACAGGCGTCGACCCACCGGTAGGACGCACCGGGCTGTCGGGCTCCCTGTCACCTTTCGGGCCCGCTCCCCCGTGACCACCTTGAACCAGCAATTCTCGTCCGGGGAGATCAATGTCCAGCGACTACGCGAAGCAGCTCGGAGGAAAACTCCGCGCCATCCGCACTCAACAGGGGCTGTCCCTGCACGGTGTCGAGGAGAAGTCCCAGGGGCGCTGGAAGGCCGTCGTCGTCGGCTCCTACGAGCGCGGCGACCGTGCTGTGACCGTGCAGCGCCTTGCCGAACTGGCCGAGTTCTACGGCGTCCCGGTGCAGGAGCTGCTGCCCGGCGGCACCCCGGGCGGCGCGGCCGAGCCGCCGCCGCGCCTGGTGCTCGACCTGGAGAGACTGACCCAGGTGCCCAGTGAGAAGGCCGGCCCGCTGCAGCGCTACGCGGCCACCATCCAGTCCCAGCGCGGGGACTACAACGGCAAGGTGCTGTCGATCCGCCAGGACGATCTGCGCACCCTCGCCGTGATCTACGACCAGTCCCCCTCGATCCTCACCGAGCAGCTGATCAGCTGGGGCGTGCTGAACCCGGACGCGCGCCGTGCGGTGCGCGAGGACGACGCGAGCTGACCCGCCGCCCGTCCTCACGGTCCTGAAGAAACGTCACGGCGCGGCCCTCGCGGGCCGCGCCGTCGATGTCGTCCCACGCGCCGGGCGCACGGATGCGCAGGGAACGCTCCCCGTGCGCCTCGGGCGCCGTTCTCAGCCCTGGCGCGGGACCCGGGCCAGCTGGCGCGACTGGGCGACCAGCCGGCCGGCCTCGTCCCAGATCTCGCAGTCCTCCTCGAAGTACCCGCCGGCCAGGTTGCGGGTGGCGTGGCTGACCCGCAGCCAGCCCGGCGCCGGCTTGGCCCGCAGGTGCACGGTCAGCTCCACGGTGGGCGCCCAGCCGGGCAGGCCCAGGTCGTAGGTGACCGGCGGCAGCGCGTCGGCGACCAGCAGCAGCGAGAGCGGGTCGGGCTGGCGCCCGTCGGCCAGCCGGAACCAGCCCTGGATCCGCCCCCGCATGGCCGGCGCGCCGACCGCCCAGCCCACCGTGGCCGGGTCCAGCCGCAGCTCGAACCGCTCCAGCAGCGCCGCCTGCGCGATCAGCTCGCGCGGCGCCAGCTCCATGCCCACGCAGGCCTCCCGCGGCGGCAGCGCCGGCGGCTCGGCCGAGGTGCGCACCGGGCCGTCCAGCTCGCCCAGGTCGGCGAAGCTGGCCAGCACTCTCAGCCGCTCGACCTCCTCGCCCCGCTCGTCCGGCTGGCTGAGCGAGACGGTGCCGGTGGAGAGCCCGCGGCCGCGGCGGACCAGCTCCGTCCGCGCGGTGACGGGGCCGGGGTGCGAGGTGGCGAGGTAGTAGCCGCTGATCGAGACCGGGTCCGGGTGCTCCGGCAGCTCCTGGCGCAGCGCGTTGGCGGCCACCGCGAGCAGCAGGCCGCCGTTGACCCCGCCGCCGATCTGCCAGCCCTCGCCCAGCTCGCCGCGGTACTCGCCGGCGCCGGCGGCCCGCAGCGCGATGCCCCGGTCGAACTCGCTACTGGTCACGGTGGTCATGACGGTGCCGCCCTTCGGTTAAGTTACCGGCCAGTAGGAAGCTTACGCCAGCCCCCGGACAGCGCAACGGCCGCCGCCCCCCTTCGAAGGGGGGCGGCGGCCGTTGCGCAGGGCGCGGGACCGGCGGGCCGATCGGCTGCTCAGCGGCGGATCGACGCCTTGTTCTCCTGGAAGCGTGCCAGCAGCCCGTTCACGAAGCCGGGCGAGTCGTCGGTGGAGAACTCCTTGGCGATCTCCACGGCCTCGTCCAGGACGACCGCGTCCGGCACGCCGTCCTCCCAGATCAGCTCGTAGGCCCCGAGCCGCAGGACGTTGCGGTCCACCAGCGGCATCCGGTCAAGGGTCCAGCCGACCGCGTAGGCCGCGATCAGCTCGTCGATCCGGCGGGCGTGCTGCACATAGCCCTCGACCAGCAGCATGGTGTACTCGGCGACCTGCGGGATACCGTCACCCGGCTTGGCCTCCCGGCCGCGGGCCACCCAGTCGGCGAGCACGCCCAGCGGGTCGACGTCCCGGTGGTCGGCCTCGAAGAGGATCTGGAAGGCGTGCGTACGCGCCTTGGTGCGTGCGGACGCCACGGTTACTTGTTCACCCGGCCGAGGTAGCTGCCGTCGCGGGTGTCGACCTTGATCTTCTCACCGGTGGTGATGAAGAGCGGCACCTGGATCTCGGCGCCGGTCTCCAGGGTGGCCGGCTTGGAGCCGCCGGTGGAGCGGTCGCCCTGCAGGCCCGGCTCGGTGTGGGAGATGACCAGCTCGACCGAGGCCGGCAGCTCGATGTAGAGCGGGGCGCCATCGTGCACGGCGACCAGGGCCTCGAAGCCCTCGAGCAGGTACTTGGCGGCGTCGCCGACGACCTCGGGACCGATGAAGGTCTGCTCGTAGGTGTCGGTGTCCATGAAGACGAACTGCTCGCCGTCCTTGTACGAGAACTGCATGCCGCGCTTGTCGACGTTGGCGGTCTCGACCTTGGTGCCCGCGTTGAACGTCTTGTCGACGACCTTGCCGCTCAGCACGTGCTTGAGCTTGGTGCGCACGAAGGCGGGGCCCTTGCCCGGCTTCACGTGCTGGAACTCGACCACGGACCAGAGGCCGTTGTCGAGGTTGAGGACCATGCCGTTCTTGAGATCGTTCGTGGAAGCCACGGGCGCACTAACTCCTGCATATAGCTGTCAAGGAACCAAGGAATGCGGGCCTGTCCGCCGGAAGTCCCGGCGGGTCACAGGGCGAGGAGCTCCTTGGTGGTGATGGTGAGCAGCTCGGGCCCGCCCTCGGCAACAGGGCGCACGACGAGCGTGTCCTCGATCCGGACCCCGCCCCGGCCCGGGAGGTGAACCCCTGGGCCGACGGTGACCGGCACGCGGTTGTCCAGTTTACCCGTCTCGCCGGGGCCCAGCTGCGGCGCCTCCCGGGTCTCGAGTCCGACACCGTGTCCGAACGGCCTGGGCGGCTCCTCGCGGTAGCCCGCCGCGGCCAGCAGCTCCCGCGCCGCGCGGTCGGGCGCGGCGCACTCCACCCCCGGCGCCAGCGCCTCCCGGGCGGCCCGCTGGGCCTCGAAGACCAGCCGGTGCAGCTCCACCTGCCAGCCGGCCGGGGCCGCGCCGATCACGAAGGTGCGGGTGGAGCGGACGGTGTAGCCGCGGTACTGCGCGCCCAGCGAGACGGTCAGGAAGTCGCCCTCCTCGACCCTGCGGTCGGTGGGGTGGTGGCCAGCCCGCCCGGAGTGGCCGCCGGTGCCGACCGCGACCGGGAAGGCGGCCCGGTCCGCGCCGTGGTCCACCATCCGGCGCTCCAGCTCCATCGCCAGGTGCCGCTCGGTGCGGCCGACCAGGATCGACTCCAGCAGCTCGCCGAGCGCCTGGTCGCCGATCTCGGCGGCGATCCGCAGGTCGGCGATCTCCTGCTCGTCCTTGACCACCCGCAGCCGCTCCACCACCGGGCCCAGCCCGCGCAGCCGGGGCCCGCCGCGCTCGCCGATCGCCCGGTACCGACTGACCGTCAGGTCGTGCTCCTCCACGGCCAGGTCGGCCGCGCCGAACTCGGCCGCCGCCTCGGCGGCCAGCTCCGCGGTGTCCTGGTCGGGGTGGGCGGCGCTGCGGGTCGGCAGGTCGGCGGGGTAGGGGTGCTCGCCGGAGTCGTCGGGCGGCAAGTCGGCGGGGAGCACCAGCAGCGCCCGCTCCCTGGTCACCAGCAGGCTGGCGCCGCAGGGGGCGCAGCCGCTCAGGTACCGGACGTTGACCGGGCTGGTGATCAGCGCCGCGTCGGCCCCGCCCGCACTGCAGTGCTCCAGCAGCCGCTCCCGGCGGGCCGCGTGCGCATCAGACATGTCCGCCAGCCTAGGGAGCGCGGCGGCCTCCTGCGCGTTCCAGTACGCCGGGCGTGGTGCGCGGTGGTGGGATGGACGGGTGGAGTGGTTCACTGCGCCCGAGTACGCGCTCAGCCGGCTGGTGCTACTGCGCCTGCTGGCCGCCGTCTACCTGGTCGGCTTCCTGGCGGCGGCCCGGCAGTTCCGGCCCTTGCTGGGGGCGCGCGGGCTGCTGCCGATCCCCCGCTACCTGCGGCGCGCCGGGTGGCGGGAGGCGCCCTCGCTCTTCCAGTGGCGCTACTCCGACCGGCTCTTCGCGGGCGTGGCCTGGACCGGGGCGGCGCTGGCCGCCGGGCTCTGCGCCGGCCTGGCGGACGCCGTGCCGCTCTGGGGCTCGATGCTGCTCTGGGCGGTGCTCTGGGCGCTCTACCTGTCGATCGCCAACGTCGGGCAGACCTGGTACTCCTTCGGCTGGGAGTCGCTGCTGCTGGAGGCCGGCACGCTGGCCGTCTTCCTGGGCAACGCCTCGGTGGCGCCGCCCTGGCCGGTGCTGCTGCTGGTGCGCTGGCTGCTCTTCCGGGTCGAGTTCGGGGCCGGGCTGATCAAGCTGCGCGGCGACCGCTGCTGGCGGGACCTGAGCTGCCTGCGGTACCACCACGAGACCCAGCCGATGCCCGGGCCGTTCAGCTGGTACTTCCACCACCTGCCGATGCCGCTGCACCGGGTCGAGGTGGCCGCCAACCACCTGGCGCAGCTGGGCCTGCCGGTGCTGCTCTTCGCGCCGCAGCCGGTGGCCTCGGTGGCGGCGGCCGGGATGGTGGCGACCCAGCTCTGGCTGGTCGCCTCCGGAAACTTCGCCTGGCTGAACTGGCTGACCATCGCGCTGGCCTTCGGCGCGCTGCGGCTGCCCGGCGGGCCGCACCCGCGGGCGGGCGCGCCGCTCTGGTTCGAGGCGGTGGTGCTGGCCTTCACGGCGGTGGTGCTGGTGCTCAGCCGGCGGCCGGCCGGCAACCTGCTCTCCCGGGGGCAGCTGATGAACTACTCCTTCGACCGGCTGCACCTGGTCAACTCCTACGGCGCCTTCGGCAGCATCAGCCGGGTGCGCTTCGAGGTGGTGCTGGAGGGCACGGCGGAGGCCGAGCCGGGGGCCGGCGCGGTCTGGCGGGAGTACGGCTTCCGCGGCAAACCGGGGGCGCTGCGCCGGCGCCCGCGCCAGTACGCTCCCTACCACCTGCGGCTGGACTGGCTGATGTGGTTCGCCGCGCTCTCGCCCTCCTACGCCCGGCCGTGGCTCCCGGCCCTGGTCGACCGGCTGCTCGCGGGCGACCCCGGCACGCTGCGGCTGCTGCGCGACAACCCGTTCCCCGGGGAGCCGCCGCGCCAGGTCCGGGCGGTGCTCTACCGCTACCGGTTCACCACGCCGGCCGAGCGGCGGGCGAGCGGGAACTGGTGGCACCGGGAGCGGGTCGGGCTGTACCTGGCGGCGGTGGGGCGGTGAGTCAGCCGACCCGCAGGACCACCTTGCCCAGGTTGGCGCGGCCGGCCAGCAGGGCGGCGGCCTCGGCGGCCCGCTCCAGCGGGTACTCCACGGAGGCGGGCTTCAGCCGGCCCTCGGCGAGCAGGCGCCAGAGCTCGGCCCGCACCTCGGCGACCAGCGCGGGGCGGTGGCGGGCGAGCTGACCCATCGACAGGCCGGTCACGGTCGCCATCGAGCCGAGCACCGCGCCGGCGTCCAGCGTGCCGCCGTAGCCGGCCATGGTGACCAGCCGGCCCATCGGGCGCAGGGTGCCGAGCGCCCAGGGCAGCACGGTGCCGCCGGCGGCTTCGAGCACCAGGTCGACGGGGGCGGTGCCGGCTGCGTACGCGATCACCTCGTCGGCGCCGCAGCCGCGCAGGAACTCCCCCTTGGCCGCCGGATCGCCGACCGCCGCCACCACCCGGCTCGCGCCGAGCGCCCTGGCCAGCTGCACCATCAGGTGGCCGACGCCGCCGGCCGCGTTGGTGATCAGCACCTGGTCGCCGGAGTCGAACCCGCCGACCTTCAGCGCCGCGAGCGCCACCAGGCCGCCGTGGACGATGCCCAGGGCGTCGGCCGCGTCGACTTCCTCGGGGACGGCGCTGATGGCGGCCGGATGCGCCGTCAGGCAGTCCGCGTAGGCGTCGGCCGCGATGCCGCCGACGCGCTCGCCGAGCCGGTACTCCGTCACGCCCTCGCCGAGCGCCGTGATCCGCCCGACGAAGCCGCCGCCGGGCGAGCCGGGCAGCGCGGCCCCGCCGTCGGGGTGCAGCAGCTTGAGCAGCATCAGGCTCACCCCGGCTGCCTCCACCCGGACCTGCACGGTGCCCGGCGCGGGCTCCGGCACCGCGACCTCGTCGAGCTGCAGCACCTCGGCGCCGCCGTGGCGGTGGAAACGGATCTTGCGCATGGTTGCGTCCCCCTGGTTCGTTGGTGATGCCAACGATAGCAGAAATCATTGGAGCTCCCAATGGCTTCAGTACGATGTCGGCATGACCGACGCGCCCTTCACCCGCCTGCAGACCCTCCCCAGCTGGCTACTCGGCCGCGCCGGTGCCCTCGGCCACCGGCTGGTCGCCGAGGCGATGGCCGAGGAGGGCAGCAGGCTCGGCCACCACGCCGTGCTCTGCGCCGTCGCCGAGTTCGGCCCGCTGGCCCAGGCCGACCTCTCGCGCACCGTGCGGATCGACCCCAAGGACATCGTGGGCATCCTCAACGACCTCCAGGCCAGCGAACTGGTGGTGCGCGGCCGCGACCCGCGCGACGCCCGGAAGAACGCCATCGCCCTCACCCCGGCCGGCGCCGACCTGCTCTTCCGGCTGCGCGAGCGGTCCGACCAGGCCAACGAGGAACTGCTCGCGCCGCTCGATCCGGCGGAGCGGGAGCAGTTGCTGACGCTGGTCCGCAAGGTGATCGAGGGTCGCGCGGGCTAGCGTCGGCACGGCGCCCGCACAGCACTCGCCGCAGCACTCCCCGCAGCCTCCCCGCAGCGCTCGCACGGTGCTCGCGCCGCCCGTTCCGGGCCGCAAATTTTACTGTACGATCGTTCGTATATGCCATCCGTGGCATGGCAGGATGGGACGCATGAGCGAGCTTGAAACCGCCCCCGTCCCCTCCGACCAGCGGCTGCTGCGCGGAGCCAGAGCCCGACAGGCCATCGCCCGCCACGCCGCTGACGTCGCCTCACTCGAGGGGCTCAGCGGCCTCAGCATCGGCCGGCTGGCCACCGACCTGCAGCTCAGCAAGAGCGGCATCGCCACCCTGTTCGGCACCAAGGAGCGGCTGCAGCTCGCCGCCGTCGCCGCCGCCCACGAGGCCTTCCTGGACGCCGTGGTCCGCCCCACCACCGCCGCGGCCCCCGGCGCCGACCGGCTGCGCGCGATCACCGAGCGGTGGATCGAGTACATCTGCACCCCGCTCTTCCCCGGCGGCTGCTTCTGGGTCGCCAACCTCGCCGACTTCGACAGCCGCCCCGGCCCGGTGCGCGACTCGCTGCTGCGCAAGCACCAGGACTGGCTGGCGCTGATCGCCGGCGAGTTCCAGTCCGCGGTGGACCAGGGCCAGATCCCCGACACCGACGTCGAGGTGGCCACCTTCCAGCTCGCGGCGGTCCTGGCCGCCGCCAACACCGCCGTGCTGATCGACGACCCCAGGGCCGGCGACAAGGCCCGAAAGATCCTCGAAAGCCTCCTGGCGCCCAGGACGGCCGCGTAGCCGGAGCCGGTGGGCGCCACCCTCAGCGCCCGCTCCTCCCCTTCGCTCAGGAGTCGTAGCGGTGCACGGCCGGGCGCCCGGGGCAGCGGCGGCACTCGAAGAGGTACACCCCGCCGAGGTCGCCGAGGCACAACTCCGGCCCCGCGATGCGGTCTTCGCGATCCTCCAGCGGTGTCCACGCCCGCCGCGCGTCGTGCTCCTCGCAGCTCTCGACCGTCAGCAGGTGCTCCATCAGCGCGCCGCAGCCGGCGCAGTCGGGCCACCGCGGGTCCTGCGACCAGCCGGGGTAGCCGGCCAGCTTCACGCCCGGGGCGGTGGAGAGGTGGTACTGGTAATCCCAGCCCGTCTGGCGCTCCAGCTGCTCGAACCGCTCCTCCAGCGCATCCCAGAGGTTCTGCGGCAGGTCCCAACTCGGATACTCCGACACCGTTTCGGGGTGCAGCACGCAGGGCCTCGGCACACTGCCGCGCCGGGCCGCCCGCGGTGGCATCAGCGCCTCCCGCACCGCCGCCACCTCGTCCTGCGCCCGCCAGCGGACCAACGGCACCACCCAGCTCCCGTGCTCCAGCGCGCACCAGAGCACCTGCAGCAGGTCGCAGCCCGCGGGGAACGGCACCACGCCCAGCGCGTCCGGCGCGCGCAGCTGGACCACCGGCACCATCGCCACCCCGGCGTGCTCGGGGCACCGGGGCCAGGGCTCGTCCGCCGGCCAGAGCAGCGGGCCGCCCACCGAGCTCTGGCGGCAGGTCGGTCGGCCGGCACGCGGGTGCAGCCGCACGGCGGTCCGGCGGAAGGGCGCGAGCTCGGGGAAGACCGCCTCGACGTCCACGGGGCGGGGCGGGGTGCTTCGGACCATGTGGCGCACGCTAGCGGGGCCCCGGCACCCGGGGCACCCGGGGTTTCCCCGCTCGGCCAGTATCGGGACCATGACGACGGATCAGCACCCTTCGCGCCCCCTCTCACGCTGGCCGGGCTTCGCCGTGGCCGCCTGGGGCCTCTCCTTCGCCGTGCCCAGCTTCGTCCGGGCCCTGGGCGGCACGGCCGGGGCCTCGTCCACGGTCGCCCCCGCCCTGGTCGAGGCGGCGCAGCGGCACGATCCCGGAATCATCGCGGCGCTCTGGGCCACCGGCGTGCTCAAGGTGGTCGGCGCCCTGCTCGGCCTCGCCCTGGCCAGGCGGCGGCCCTGGCCGCAGCGCGGCGAGTCGGCACTGCGGTTCCTCGCCTGGGGTGCGGGGGTCCTGCTGGTCTGGCACGGCCTGCTCTTCATCGCCCACGGGGTGCTGGTGGCGACCGGCGCGCTCACGATCGCCGACGACCTGCGCACGGTGAGCCGCTGGTACACGTTCCTCTGGGGCCCGTGGTTCGTCCTCGGCGGCGTCTGCTTCCTGCTGGGAGCGCGCAGCCGCCGTCCGCTGGCCGGCGATCCGGCGGCGGCGCGGCGGGCCGCCCGGCTCGGCGGCTGGGGAGCGGTGGCGCTCTCGGCACTCATCCTGGTCGGCGGCCTCGACTAGGCACGGCACGGCGCTCGACTCTGTCTCGACATGAAGTATCTTGACATCAAGATTTTTGTCGGCCAGGCTACTCCGTGAACGATGCGAACGGGGGGCACCGATGCGCCACGACGACCAGGGGCTGCTGGCCCAGCTCCGCCGACCGCCGGGCGGCCGGGACGCCCGGCGGATGCTGACGGCCCAGGCCCTGGACCGGACGGGGACCGGCATGTGGTGGGGCATCTCGGTGCTCTACTTCACCTTCGTCGCCCACCTCGACGCCCGCCAGGTCGGCCTGCTGATCGGCGTGGCCGCGGTGGCGGGGGTGATCGGCTCACCCGTTGCCGGGTCGCTGGCCGCGCGGATCTCCGTGCGACCGCTGCTGATCGCCTGCCACCTGCTGCGGCTGGTGGCGATGCTGCTCCTGCTGGTCTGCCACGGCTTCGCGGAGCTGCTGCCGCTGGTAGCCCTGACCAGCCTCGGCGACCGGGCTGCGAAGACCCTGGAGATGCTCTTCGCCACGCGCGTCGCGGGCGAGCAACGGACCGTCTACCAGGCGCTGTTCCGTACGATCGCGAACGCGGGCTACGCGGTGGGCGCGGGGCTCGCGGCGATCGGGCTGGCGATCGGGACGGTGGGGGCGTACCAGACCCTGATCGTGGCCAATGGGGTGTCGTACGTGGGGGCGGCGCTGCTGGTCCGCACCACGGCGCGCGAGGAGGTGGTCCGGGGCGGGCCGGAGTCGGCCGCTGCTTCCGGCACCGGAGAGAGCCCCTGGCGCGACGGCGGCTACCTGCTCTTCGCCGCCCTGGACATCCTGATGAGCCTGGACGACTCGGTGCTCAATGTCGGACTCCCGCTCTGGCTGGTCCACCACACGCATGCGCCGACGGTGATCGTGCCGGGGTTCATGGTGATCAACACGGTGATGGTGGTGGTCCTGCAGCTGCGGTTCTCCGCCTGGGCCGCCACGCCGAGTCGGGCGGCGAGGGCGGTGGCGCTCAACGGCGCGACGATGCTGGCGTGCGGTGCGGTGCTCGCGTCGGCCACGGGCGGCGGGGCGTTGAGCGCCGCCCTCGCGATGATCGCCGCCGCGATGCTCACCACGGTGGCGGAGCTGCTGCGGTCGGTGAGTTCGTGGGAGCTGGCGGTCAGCCTCGCCCCGGTGGAGGCGCGCGCCTCGTACCTGGGCGTGGCGGGCATGTCCCAGGCGATCCAGCGGGCAGCCGGGCCGCTGTTGTTGACGGGCGCGGTCTTCGCGGCGGGCCCGGCGGGCTGGCTGATCCTGGGAGCTGCGATGACGGGCGCCGGAGAGGTCCAACGCCGGTCGTGCCTAAGGCGGTTGGCGAGGATGCGGTCGGCGGCCGTGCAGCCGACACCCACCGGCTCACCCGTTGCCGCATAGCTCACCGACCAGGACGTCAGCGGCCCCCACGCGGTCGCCGCCCGTGCCGCCCCTGCCGCAGTGCGCGGCCGTCGCCTGCCGCCGACCCGGCTGCCAGCCGGTCGGTGAGCAGCCCGGCCATCGCGCGCACGCCGTGGCCGATCGCCCGTTCGTCGGCGGCGAAGTCCAGGGTGTGCGGCGCGCCGTTCATCCCCGTCTCGGCGTCCGCCACGCCGAGGTAGAACTGCGCGCCCGGCGCCTCGTCGAGGAAGAGCGCGAAATCCTCGCAGTTGAACGGCCACGACGCCCGGGTCCAGAGGACGGAGTCAGGCCCGAGCGCTGCGCTCAGGTAGCGGCCGGCCGCGGTGCTGAGCTCCGCCGAGTTCACCAGGGCGGGGAACGGATCCTTCGGGAACTCGACGTAGCCGCCCGCGGCCGCCGCGAGCCGCTCGACCCGCGCGCGCAGCTCCGGATTCCGCTCCTGGGGCCAGACCCGCAGCATGACGTTGGCGACGGGCCGTCCGTCGGGCGTCTGCTCGGTCCAGTGGGCCACGCACACGGACTCCTGCGCCGTCGCGGCACTGCCGGGATCCAGCAGCGCCTGGAAACCCGCGTGGTACTCGGCGACGCTCTGCGGGAACCCGACGGTGCCGAGCCGCGCGACCTCGGCCAGGAACGCGGAGAGCGCCGCGCCGTCCCCGCTCGGCAGCACGACCCGGACGAGGTCGAGCCCGGGCAGGCCGTATCCCGGCGAGACCGCGATGGTGCCGACGGGGAACGGGGCGCAGTGCAGTGCGTAGAACTCGCGCGGCGCGAGCCCCTGCACCAGGCCGGTGTCCAGCATCGCCCGCGCGCCCTGCAGCGGTTCCTCGGCCGGCTGGAAGACGAACACCACCCGGCCGCGCACCGGCCCGGGGCCCTGCGCCAGCGCCCGTGCCACGCCGACGCCGATCGCGGTGTGCAGGTCGTGCCCGCACAGGTGCGCGACGCCGGGAACGCGCGAGGTGAAGCCCTCGTCGAACACCGTGCCCGACCGCGGGCAGGGCAGGACGTTCACCCGCGCGTCGACGGCGTCCAGGTCCGCCCGGTACGCCACGGTCGGGCCGTCCGCGGAACCGTCGAGCACCGCGATGACGCCGTGCCCGCCGACCCCGGTCGTCACCTCGAGCCCTGCCGCGCGCAGGTGCTCCGCGACCAGGCCGGCCGTCTCCCGCTCCTCGCCGGCGAGCTCGGGGCGGCGGTGGATCTCCCGGCGCAGCTCGATCAGTTCGTCGTCCAGTGGGGTCACCCGGCAAAGGTCGCGAAGCGGCTGCCGAACCGCAACCGGTTATCGCGCCGCCGCTGTGACGTCGGAGAGGATTGGCCTTGAGTCTCCAGTGGGGGGAGACACCAGGGTGGGGGCATGGAGGACGACACGCTTTACACGATCGGAGCGCTGGCCCGGCGGACCGGGCTGACGGTGAAGACCATCCGGTTCTACTCCGACGCCGGAATCGTGCCGTCGACCGACCGCAGCCCGGCCGGCTACCGGCTCTACGACCTCCGCGCGCTCGCGCGCCTGGACCTCGTGCGGACCCTGCGTGACCTGGGAGTCGACCTCGCCGTCATCCGGCGGGTGCTCGACCGGGAGGTCACGGTTCCCGAGGTCGCGGCAGCGCACGCCGACGCCCTGGACGTGCAGATCCGCACCCTGCGCCTGCGTCGCGCGGTCCTTCGAGCGGTGGCCGAGCGGGGCTCCACCCCCGAGGAGATGGACCTCATGCACAAGCTCGCGAAACTCTCCGACGACGCGCGCCGACGCCTCGTCAACGACTTCATCGACGACACCTTCGGCGGCCTGGACGCCAATCCCGACCTCGTGGCCATGATGCGCTCCGCCATGCCCGACCTGCCGGACGACCCGGCCCCCGACCAGGTCGAGGCCTGGGTGGAACTCGCCGAACTCACCCAGGACCCGGACTTCCGCTCCGCGGTGCGCCGGATGGCCGAGCACCAGGCAGCCGAACGCGCCCAGGGCGACACCACCGGCCTGCACCACGAGCTCACCGAGGCGGTCCGCGAACAGGTCGGCCAGGCCCTTGCGGCCGGCATCTCCCCCACCTCCGCCGAGGCGGCGCCCGTCGTCGACACCCTCACCGCCCGCTACGCCCAGGTCTTCGGCCGCGCCGACGACGCGGACCTGCGCCGCTGGCTGCTGACCCGTCTGGAGGTCGGCAACGACCCGCGCACGGAACGCTATTGGCAGCTGCTGGCCGTCATCAACGGCTGGCCCGTCCCGCCGACCCTGACACCGGTGTTCGCCTGGTTCACCGAGGCCCTGCGAGCCGGGCGGTGAGCTCACACCCGCGCGACTCCGTACCGTTCGTACACCACCCGCGACATGAACACCCGGCTCTCCAGCAGCTCCAGCCGCACCGCCTCCCGCACCGGCGGCAGCAGCGGCGTGCCGCCCCCGACCACGATCGGGGCGCGGAAGATCCGCAGGTCGTCCACCAGACCGAGCTCGAACGCCTGGCCGGCCAGCCCGGCGCCGCCGATCTCGACGTCCTTGTCCGTCCCGGCGAGCGCCGCCGCGACCTCCTCCGCCACCGAGCCCTGCGCGAGCCGCGCATTGCCCTCGACGGTCTTCAGGCTGCGGCTGAAGACGATCTTCGGCAGCGCCGACCAGACGTCGGCGAACGCCGCGCCCAGGTCGGTCTCGCGCAGCGACGGGTCGGTCTCCCAGACCAGCATCGTCTCGTACAGCCGGCGCCCGCACAGGTGAGCGCCCAACTCGCTCACCCGGGCGAGGTGGAAGGCGAAGAGTTCGTCGTCCGGGGCCGACCAGTTGAACCCGCCCGCGCGGTCGGCGATGAAGCCGTCCACCGAAGCGCCCATCGAGTAGATCAGCACGGCTCCTCCTGCGGTCTGTCCGTCACCCATCCTCCGGCGTAAGACCGTACCGACCGCCTCCGACACGCCCTCAGGCCCGACGGCCGATCCACTCCAGCGTCTCGGCGCGGCGGTTCCAGGCGATCACGGCGAGCGGGACCATGAAGAAGAACGGGGTCCCGGCGTTCTCGCCGTGCATCGCGGTCAGCTGGGTGAGGAAGGCGAAGACCAGGAAGACGATCAGCGCCGTCGCGGCCGGCCCGGCCAGCCGGCGCAGGAGCAGGCCGACCGCGCCGGCCAGCTCGATCGCGCCCGTGAGGTACATGAACCAGTGGCCCGCCCCGATCGCGTCGAAGACCACGGTCGCCGAGGAGAGCGCGAGCAGCTTGGGCAGGGCGCTGGCGAAGGCGAAGAAGAGCGCGAGCAGGATCCGCAGCGTCCAGACGGTGCGGACGACGGCCTTGCTGGACGGAGCGGCAACGGCGGCGGTGCTGGTGGTGGTGCTGGACATCTGCGGTCTCCCAGAGTCGGGTGTCGGCTTTCACAGGGTGGACGACCGCCGCCGCGCGGACTCATCGGCGAAAAGAAGTAGTTGATATGCAACAATCTTTTCTGTGACCAGCACCCCCACCCCGAGCCACGCCCAGGCCTGGGCCGCCGTGCACGCCTTCATCACCGCCCAGGACCGCCGCCGGACCCTCCGCCGCGAGCTGGACCTCGGGCCGGGCAACGCGGAGCAGCTGATCAACCTCGCCCGGGCGCCCATGACGATGCGTGAGATCGCGCAGGCGGCCGCCGTCGACCCCTCCGCCGTCACCGTGGCCATCGACCGCCTGGAGCGGCGGGGGCTGGTGCGCCGCGAGGGGCACCCGGAGGACAAGCGCCGCAAGGTCGTCCACCTCACCGAGCGCGGCCGGGCGACCGCCGCCGCCGCCCAGCGCATCCTCACCGCGCCGCCCAGCGGCTTCGAGGAGCTCGACGGCCACGACCTCGCGGCGCTCACCCGCATCTTCACCGAGCTGAACTCCCGGGAGGAGTCCTGATGGCCGTGCTCGGCACGCTTCTGCGCAACCGCCGCCCCGACGAGCGGAACCAGGCCTGGAACCGGGCCAACCTGGCCGGCCCGGAGACCCTGACGCTCACCAGCGAGGACTTCGCCGACCACGGCACCCTCGGAACCCGCCACAGCGGCCGCCGGGTCGGCGGCCAGAACCTCTCCCCGCAGCTCGCCTGGAGCGCCCCGCCCGCCGGCACCGCCGAACTGCTGCTGGTGGTCGAGGACATCGACGTCCCGCTCGGCTCGCACCCGGCCGTCCACTGCCTGGCGGTCATCGACGAGACCGTGCGCGAGCTGCCCACCGGCGCCCTCGGCAAGCAGGCCGCCACCCCGGGCGTGACCCTGCTGCGCTCGGTGCTCAGTCGCGGCTACTACGGCGCCGAACCGCTGAAGGGCCACGGCCCGCACCGCTACGTCTTCGAGCTCTACGCCCTGGGCGCGAGCCTGCCGGACCGCGCGGCGCTGCCCAAGGTCCGCCCCCGCCGCCTGCTGGCCGGCATCGACGCCCCGGTCCTCGCGCGCGGCCGCCTCACCGGGATCAGCGAGCGCTGAGCGGATCCCGGGGCGGTTGCACATAGTGCAGCCGCTGTTGCGGAGCGCGAACCCGCCCCTTTAGATTTCCTCGCATGCGGCCCAACTACCTTGTGCCGCAAGGAAACAGATCGGGAGGATTGCATGGAGGGAAAGCTCGCGAAGACCGCCCTGGCCACGGTCGCGGCGGCCCTGCTGACCGGCGTCGCGCTCGCGGCCCCGGCCTCGGCGGCCGCCGCCGCGGCGGCCCGGGGGCAGCTGACGGTGGCCTCGTCCGGCTACGAGATCTATGTCACCGGGATCGCCGGCTCGCTGGACGGCGCCCACGCGGCCGCGGACTACAAGGTCCCGCAGGGTTGCTCGCCTGAGGGCATCGTGGCCAGCGGCACCACGGGCGACGGCGAGATCTGGGTGACCGTCAGGGCGATCTGTTCGCAGTGACCGACACCGGCACGGCAGTGACCGGCACGACAGTGACCGAGGGGCGCCGACGCAACCGGCGCCCCTCGGGGCCCTGAACGCCCCCCGAACTCCGCGGCTGCCGCCCGAGCCGCCCTCAGCGCCGCTGGCAGCGCGGGCACCAGAACAGGTTCCGCGCCGCATGCTCCTCCGTGCGCACCTCGGTACCGCAGACCAGGCACCCCTGCCCGGCGCGCCGGTAGACGTAGACCTCGCCGCCGTGGTCGTCGACGCGCGGCGGCCGTCCCATCGCCTCCGGGGTGTGTTCGGGGCGCACGGTGTCGATCCGGCCGATGGCGGCGCCCTCCGCCATCAGGGCCGCCAAGTCCTCCCAGATGCCGAGCCATTCGGCACGGCGCAGCTCGCGCCCCGCCCGGTGCGGGTCGATCCCGTGCCGGAACAGCACCTCGGCGCGGTAGACGTTGCCGACCCCCGCCAGCACCTTCTGGTCCATCAGCAGCGCGGCCACGGTGGTGCGGCTGCGCGAGATCCGGTCCCAGGCACGGTCCGGGTCGGCGTCGGCGCGCAGCGGGTCGGGGCCGAGGCGGGCGTGCACCGCGTCCTTCTCGGCGGGCGTGAGCAGTTCGCAGGTGTTGGGCCCGCGCAGGTCGGCGTAGTGCTCCTCGCCCTCCAGCCGCAGCCGGATCAGGCCGACCGGGTCGGGGGCGGGGGAGGCGCCGAAGGTGTAGCCGCCGTAGAGGCCGAGGTGGATGTGCAGCCAGCCGGCCGGAAAGCCGAGGAAGAGGTGCTTGCCGTCGGCCTCGGCCCGCTCCAGCACCTGGCCGTCGAGCAGCTTGGCGCCGTCCGCGAACCGGCCCTGCGGGCTGGAGACGGCGACCGGGTGTCCGCCGAACAGCCGTCGGTGTTCGTTGGCGAGGCGGTGCAGGATGTGGCCTTCGGGCATGCGGGCAGTGCTTCCTCAGGAGACGTCAGCGGACCGGGCGGCCGGCCAGCCGGGCGGAGATCATCCGGTCCAGCGCATCGGCGGTCTCGGCCACGTCCAGCTGGGTGTTGTCGATGATCGGCAGGCCGGAGTTGTACCAGCCCGCCATCCGCCCGTGGATCAGCGCCACCTGCTCGTCGCTCAGTCGCCGGTTGCCGGAGCGCCGGGCGTTGCGGGTCAGCACGGTGTCCAGGCCGGGCAGCAGCACCACCGGGATCATGCCGGGGCCGATGTGCCGCTTCCAGCCACCCAGGCCGATCGCCGGGCGGTCGGGGAAGACGGCGTCGTCGATGATGCAGGAGATGCCGTTGGCCAGGTAGTTGCGGCAGGCGAAGCCGCAGGTGCGGCGGGCCAGCCGGTACTGGGCCTCGGTGTCGTTGTTCCAGCCGGACTGCGGGTTGGCGAAGCCGGACTGCACCCACTCGCGGACGTCGTCCAGGCTGATGTGCGCGGTGGGCACGGAGCGGCGCTCGGCCCAGTGCCGCGCCACCGTGGTCTTGCCCGCGCCGGCCGGGCCGATCAGCAGCACGGCCAGCGGGCCGGTCGGCCGCGCCGGGCCGGCGGTGGGCAGCTGCACCGGCGCCCCGGTCGGGAGCACGAAGTGGCCGGTGCTGCCGGGCGGCACGGCCACGGTGGGCGCGGCCAGCAGCTGCCGGCGCGGCGGCCCGGCGGGCGGCGGGGACGGCGGGCCGACGGAGGCCGAGGGCGCGCCGCTGGGCACCGAGGGCACCAGCGGCGGAGCAGCGGGGCGCGGGGGCACTCCCCCGCCGTACTGCTGCGTCACGACAACACACCTCCCGGTGTGGACACTACACGGCGTCCCGGTGGCTGGACGAGCCCGCCACCGGGACACCACCCGTGCTCAACCGCCGGTCAACCGCTCCGCGAGGGCCCGCAGGGCGAGCTCGTAGGAGCCGATGCCGAACCCGGCGATGGTCCCGGAGGCGATCCCCGAGATCACCGAGGTGTGCCGGAACTCCTCGCGGGCGTGCGGGTTGGAGATGTGCACCTCGATCAGCGGCGCGGTGCGCTGCGAGGCGGCGTCCCGCATCGCGTACGAGTAGTGCGTGAACGCGCCCGGGTTGATCACCACGGGGGTGCGCTCGTCGGCCGCCCAGTGCAGCCATTCGATCATCTGCTGCTCGGAGTTGGTCTCCTTGACCTCCACCTGGAAGCCCAGCTGCTTGCCGAGCGCGACACAGCGCTCGACCAGGCCGGCGTAGGAGGTGGAGCCGTAGACGTCCGGCTCCCGGCTGCCGAGCCGGCCCAGGTTGGGACCGTTCAGCACCAGCACCCGGGGCAGCAGGCCCTCGCTCACTCCGACACCTCCGCGTACGCGCCGACCAGCAGGGACGGGTCGGGGCCCTCCAGCACGGAGGTCTTGCCCAGGCCGTCCAGCACGATGAAGCGCAGCAGGTCGCCGCGCGACTTCTTGTCGATCTTCATGGCGTCCAGCAGCTTCGGCCAGGCGTCCGCCCGGTAGCTCAGCGGCAGGCCCACCGAGGCCAGCACGGACCGGTGCCGGTCGGCCGTGGCGTCGTCCAACCGCCCGGCGAGCCGGCCGAGTTCGGCGGCGAACACCATGCCGATGGAGATCGCCGCGCCGTGCCGCCACTTGTACCGCTCGTTGCGCTCGATCGCGTGGCCCAGGGTGTGGCCGTAGTTGAGGATCTCCCGGCGGCCGGACTCCTTGAGGTCGTCCGAGACCACGTCGGCCTTGACCTGGATCGCCCGGCGGATCAGCTCCACCGTGTGCGGGCCGGCCGGGGTGGTGGCGCCCTCGGGGTCGGCCTCGATCAGGGTGAGGATCTCCGGGTCGGCGATGAAGCCGCACTTGATCACCTCGGCCAGGCCGGAGACGTAGTCGTGCTTGGGCACGGTCTCCAGGGTGGCCAGGTCGGCCAGCACGCCCACCGGCGGGTGGAAGGCGCCGACCATGTTCTTGCCCTCGGCGATGTTGATGCCGGTCTTGCCGCCGACGGCCGCGTCCACCATGCCGAGCAGCGTGGTGGGCATGGAGACCCAGCGCACCCCGCGCAGCCAGGTGGCGGCGACGAACCCGGCCAGGTCGGTGGTGGCGCCGCCGCCCAGGCCGACGATCACATCGCTGCGGGTGAAGCCGGTCTGGCCGAGCACCGACCAGCAGTAGGCGGCCACCTCGGCGCTCTTCGCCTCCTCGGCGTTGGGCACCTGCAGCGCGATCGCCTCGTAGCCCTCGGCGGCCAGGTCCTCACGGACCGCCTCGCCGGTGGCGGCCAGCGCCTCGGGGTGGATGATGGCCACCCGGCGGGCCTGGGTGCCGATCAGTCCGGCCAGCTCGCCCAGCAGTTGACGGCCGATCAGCACGTCGTACGGGTCCGTGCCGGCGGTGCCGCCGACGTGGATGGTGACGGTGTCGCTCATGCTTCCTTCAGCTCCAACGATACGAGAACGGCCTCGGCGACCTGCTCGGGCGTGCGGTCCTCGGTACTGATCACGGCGGCGGCCACCTCCAGGTAGAGCGGTCGCCGGCGCTCCATCAGCTCCCGCCACTGCTGGCGCGGGTTGACCGCGAGCAGCGGGCGGGGCGCGTCCAGGCCGACCCGCCTGACCGCATCGGCGAGCGCCACCTCCAGGTAGGCCACCTTGCGGTCCTTCAGCAGCGCACGGGTGGACTCGGCCAGCACCGCGCCGCCGCCCAGCGCGAGCACCCCGGGGTGCTCGGCCAGCGCGGCGGCCACCGCCTGCTTCTCCAGCTCGCGGAAGTGCGGCTCGCCCTCGTCGACGAAGATGTCGGCGATCGGCTTGCCCGCGGTGGCGACGATGTCGGCGTCGGTGTCGCGGAACTCCACGCCCAGCCGCTCGGCCAGCAGCCGGCCGACGGTGCTCTTGCCGGACCCGGGCGGGCCGACCAGCACCAGCCGCGGACCCACCGGTCCGGTCACCGGACCACCAGGTTCTCGAGGTAGCCCTGCACGTTGCGGCGGGTCTCGGAGACGTGGTCGCCGCCGAACTTCTCGATCACGGCGTCGGCCAGCACCAGGGCGACCATCGCCTCGGCGACGATGCCGGCGGCCGGCACGGCGCAGACGTCGGAGCGCTGGTGGTGCGCCTTGGCCGGCTCGCCGGTGCGCACGTCGATGGTGCGCAGCGCCCGCGGCACGGTGGCGATCGGCTTCATCGCGGCGCGCACCCGCAGCAGTTCGCCGGTGGACAGGCCGCCCTCGGTGCCGCCGGAGCGGCCGGAGACCCGCTTGACGCCGTCCTCGGTCGGGACGATCTCGTCGTGCGCCTGCGAGCCGGGGATCCGGGCCAGCTCGAAGCCGTCACCGACCTCGACGCCCTTGATCGCCTGGATGCCCATCAGCGCGGCGGCCAGCCGGGCGTCCAGCCGGCGGTCCCAGTGCACGTGCGAGCCCAGGCCCACCGGCACGCCGTAGGCCAGCACCTCGACCACACCGCCGAGGGTGTCGCCGTCCTTGTGCGCCTGGTCGATCTCGGCGACCATCGCGGCCGAGGCCTCGGCGTCCAGGCAGCGCACCGGGTCCTCGTCCAGCCGGGCCTCGTCGGCGGGCTTGGGCAGCACGCCGGCCGGGGCCTTGGCGGCGCCCAGCTCGACCACGTGCGAGACGATCTCGATGCCGCAGGTCTCCTTGAGGAAGGAGCGGGCGACGGTGCCGAGGGCCACCCGGGCGGCGGTCTCCCGGGCGCTGGCGCGCTCCAGGATCGGCCGGGCCTCGTCCAGCGAGTACTTCTGCATGCCCGCCAGGTCGGCGTGGCCGGGGCGGGGACGGGTCAGCGCCTCGTTGCGGGCCAGGCCGGCCAGGATCTCCGGGTCGACCGGATCAGCCGACATCACCTGATCCCACTTGGGCCACTCGGTGTTGCCGACCATGACCGCCACCGGGCTGCCCAGCGACTCGCCGTGCCGGACGCCGCCGAGGAAGGTCACCTCGTCCTGCTCGAACTTCATCCGCGCGCCGCGGCCGTAGCCGAGCCGGCGGCGGGCCAGCGCCTCGGCCACCGCGGCCGTGGTCACGGGCACGCCGGCGGGCAGGCCCTCCAGAGTGGCAACCAGTGCGGGACCGTGCGACTCCCCCGCCGTCAGCCAGCGCAACGTACCCAACGGTGCTCCTTCATCAGCGGTCCGGGCACCCGGCGCCCTCGGCGGCGCCGACCCGGCCGGGCTCCATCGGGCCCTGCTGCGGACCCTCGACCCGATCCTTTCATGCCCCCAGGGTGGTCCGGGCCACAGTCCGGTTGGCGGACGACACGCGTTCACCAGGGCGTCGCACGGCTCACCGGGCGGGCCTGGCCTTCCGGTGCGGATCCTGCACAATGGAGGGATTGCCGCCCTCCCGCGGCCACCGGACGAGACGCGCCGTACCCGGACCGACAAGACGACGCACCCGTCAGGAGGACGCCGGTATGGAGCAGGTCGTGCAGGTCATCGGATCGATTCTGATCCTCGTTCCGTTCGCGCTCGCCCAGTGGGGCCGGATCAGCGCGCACTCCCGCGGCTACCTGCTGCTCAACCTCTGCGGCTCCGCCATCCTCGCGGTGCTCGCCGGGCTCACCTCGCAGTGGGGGTTCCTGCTGCTGGAGGGGGTCTGGGCGGTGGTCTCGGCGAACAGCCTGCTGGCCGTGCTCCGCGGCCGGACCCCCAGCAGCACCCACTGATACGAAAATCCACTGTTTCTGCAGGTCAGGCCACCTCCACCGATTGGAGCGAGACTTGGTAGCCAAGCTGGTTGAGTTGGCCGACAAGGCG